>CAJUHC010000016.1:23498-31928 GCA_910586345.1 uncultured Christensenella sp. | reverse complement strand
GAGTAACTCCTGCGGAAATTCTGTCTAAATGCAGAAGAATCAAGTCCAAAAACAACGGCAGGCTCGACCTCGTTATGATAGACTATATTCAGCTTATGTCAAGCGGTGAGAAAGGCGGAGAACAGAACAGAACGCAGGAAGTAGCTACTATTACGCGCGAACTTAAAATTATGGCGAAAGAGCTCGATGTACCCGTTATCGCGCTTTCTCAGTTAAGGCGTATACAGTCGGGAGAACCTCAGCTTTCGGATTTGCGCGAATCGGGAGCCATAGAGCAGGATGCAGACATCGTTATGTTTATCAACCGTCCCGACGTCAACGCGACGGACGAAGATATGGCGAAAAAACACATTGTTAAAGGAATGGCAGATTTGATAGTAGCAAAACACAGGAACGGCGGGCTCGACAGAATTAAGCTTCGGTTTAAGGGCGAACTTACGAAATTCGTCAATCCCGAACCAGACGAAGAAATGCAGCCGCCTCCTGAGGAAATGCGTCAGCCTTTACCCGATTACGTGCCTCCCGTAGAAGAAGATTTAAATCCGCCCGATGAGGAAATGCCTTTTTAATATGCATACACGCATTTTACAGATAAACGAAGATTCGTTAAACGAATCGAAAGATATAATTTTGAACGGCGGAGCAGTTGCTTTCCCTACGGAAACCGTATACGGTTTGGGCGCGAACGCGTTCGACGGTTCCGCTGTGGAAAATATTTTCAAGATTAAAGGACGTCCGTGCGATAATCCGCTTATCGTTCACGTTCATAACGATTACGATATTTCAAATCTTGTTTCTTATGTTCCCGAGTACGCAAAACTGCTTGCAAAGGCTTATTTGCCAGGTCCGCTTACTATGGTCTATAAAAGCAAGGGCAAAGTCAGTCCGGCAGTGTCCTGCGGGCTCGATACTCTTGCGATACGCGTACCTTCGCATAAAGGCGCCCAGGAGTTTTTAAAGCATATAGGCTTACCCGTTGCGGCGCCGTCTGCAAACGTTTCAAAACACGTAAGTCCCGTTACCGCCGAACACGTTTTTTCCGACCTTAACGGTAAAATCGAAATCATTTTGGACGGCGGTAAATGCGTCGGCGGTATAGAGAGTACGGTGGTAGACTGTACGTCGGATATTCCCGTAATATTAAGAAGCGGTTTGATTACGCGCGAAATGATTGCGTGTGTCGCGGGCGATTGCGGAGAGTATTCGCTCAAAGAAGGAGAAAGCGCCCGTTCCCCGGGAATGAAATACAAACACTATTCACCGCTTTGCGAAACAATGCTTTTTGATTTCTGCGATAGAAAAAAAGCGGAGAAAAAGTATGAAGAATGTATAGCTGCAGGCGTAAACGCGTATATTCTTTGCGACGGCGCGACTGCAAATTCGATTAAAGCAAAAAAAATATTGAATCTCGGTGAAAGCGAGGCTGAAATAGCTTCGAATCTTTATTTTAAACTTCGCGAAGGCGAGAAAAAAGCGGAATTGATAATCGCTATATCGCCTGAAAAACAGGACGGAGTTATGGCTGGAGTTATGAACAGACTTACAAAGGCGTGTAAAAATTAAATGAAAAGAAAAAAAATATTGTTCGTTTGTACGGGCAATACGTGCCGAAGTCCTATGGCTGAAGCGCTATTGCGCGACAAAATTAAAAAAAACAAAATTAAATGGTGGGATGTTTCCTCTTGCGGTATTCAGGCGGAAATAGGCGGAACTATAAGCGTTAACAGTAAGATTGCTTTACAGGAAGCAGGAATTCCCGTCGTTAAATTTTTGCCGAGACAGCTCACGCAAAAAATTATCGCGGCAAGTACTCTTGTAGTTTGTATGACGGGAAACCAGAAACAACTGCTGGAAGACTGCGGCAACGTGGTTTGTATCAGAGATATTTGCGGATATGACGTTCCGGACCCTTACGGGCTCGATATAGATGCTTACAGAACTACTCGCGACGCTTTGTCAGTCGCCTGCGATTTGATAATTAAAAATTTTATTATACAATACGGAGATTAAAAGGAGTAAGAATATGAAAATTGCTGTTGCTTGCGACCACGGCGGAATTAATTTAAAAAACGAGGTAATTAAATATTTAAAAGATAACGGTTACGAATATAAAGATTACGGTACAAACTCTTGCGATAGTTGCGATTATCCCGACTTTGCATTGCCTGCGGCCGAAGCGGTATCTTGCGGTGAGTGCGATAAAGGTATAATTATATGCTCTACCGGTATAGGCGTATCTATGGTTGCTAATAAAGTTCCGAAAGTCAGGTGCGCGCATTGCCACGATTGTTATTGTGCGGAATTTACGCGTCGGCATAATGACGCGAACGTTCTTGCTATGGGAGAAAAGGTAATAGGAACGGGATATGCTCTTAAAATAGTCGAAACGTTTTTAGCCACGGAATTCGAAGGCGGGAGACATCAGCGCAGAGTCGACAAAATTACCGCAATAGAAAAGAAATACTGTAAATAAATTCCGCAGTCAAATATTTATAATTTGCTTTTAATCGCGCATAATAATTGTACGGAGGTAAATTATGAAATTAAATTGCGGTGATACTTGCCCTAAGTCGGGTTCTTACAAAGTAATCGACGGAAAAGGCAACGTAATTAATTCTGTTTGGGTCGGAGAAGGCGAAACGATGCCCCCTACACAGTATTCGGATTGTCATTACGAATCCTAAACGGAAAATACCTTTGGAAAAATGCGCCCTCTTGCGATAATTCGCAAGAGGGCGTTTGACCTTAAATAATTTAAGAAATTTGCTTGACAAAATATTTACGTTATCTTATAATCTTTATTGTTTTGCGGACGTGGCGGAACTGGCAGACGCGCAGGTTTCAGGTTCCTGTGGGCGACCGTGGGGGTTCAAATCCCTTCGTCCGCACCATAATAGGGGTATACGAACAACCAGAAAAAGAAACCGAATTTTCGGTTTCTTTTTCTTTTACGCTGTTTAAAATTTAATAGCGCCGTCAGAATATAAATTATCCAATAAATATCTGCGCTTGATAGTTCCATTGCAAGATTCCTGAAAGAACTATCAACTGTATTGTAAAATCGGGAATAATTTTATATTCTTTTTCTGCAGTTTCGATAAGTTCTTTGATTATTTGCCCGCGGTTTTCTTCCGTGCAGTCGGCACATAAATATTTGCCTTTCGGCAGTATTTTAACGCCGTTTATTTGTCTAAATCTCGTACAAATTACAAACAAACGCGAGTGTCCGTTTTGCTTATAAATTCCTGCTAAATCTTCAAATGAAAATTCGTTTTTTTGATTATCCGAAAGTTGGTCGTAAAAATGCCTGTGATAATTCCATAAATTATCTAACGTCGGCGTTTCCATTTTATCAGACAATAGGATAACTCTTTGCGGATAGTCTTTAATAAATACGCTTTGAGCGGGGTGCTCGCCGTTCAACTTATTTTCATAGAATTTACGCGCACGTTGAATTTTTGTTTTTGCATAATTGAGTTCTGCGATTTTTTCGTCCGCACTAATTTCTGCTTGTTTCAATGTTTCGACTATTTTATTAAAGTCGTCGTACGCAAGAATATCTTTGATTTCCGATAAAGTTAAATCCATACATTGCAAGGCTTTAATTGTATTGAGTCTGACTATTTCCTGTTGCGAATAATAGCGGTAGCCCGTCCACTCGTCTACTTTACACGGTTTTACTAAATCAATTCTGTCATAATGCCGTAACGTTTCGGTTGTCATACCGACAATTTTTGCCGTTTGACTAATGGAAAAATAATTTTTCATTTTTTATAAAATTCCTCTTGACTTTTGTGCAACACAAAAGTTTATACTCATTTTAGCATTGCAAATTAGCAATGTCAAATAATTAAATTTAAGGAGTTTTATAATGAAAAAATTTGCAGTTGTGTTGCTTGTATTTGCGTACGCATTGGTATTTGCACTCTTTGGTTGCTCAAACAATGATACCTTTACCGAAAAGTCTTATTTAAGCGGTGAAACCGAAATAGAAAAAATTATAGTACAAGCAACCGACAGAGAAGTTGAAATCAGCGCATCGGACGATAATCAGATCTATATTAATTACTTCGACGGCGAAAAAGAATATCTCGATATATCGGTTTCCGACAACAAAGAGCTTACTGTTAAACTGGTATTCGATAAAGATTGGACGGATTATATCGGAACAAAGCCGTCTGCCGAATATCGCAAAATTAAAATTAGGATACCGAATAATTCAATTGGCACACTTTCAGTAAATACGACAAACGAAAATATAAAAGTAAATTCGTTATCG
Organism: uncultured Christensenella sp.; assembly: GCA_910586345.1. Classification (GTDB taxonomy): domain Bacteria; phylum Bacillota; class Clostridia; order Christensenellales; family Borkfalkiaceae; genus Coproplasma. Next base: position 27,649 of record CAJUHC010000016.1, on the reverse strand, counting down.
TTTACGGAAAATATCAGTCTTGCCACAAACGGCGGAAATATAATTTGCGAACGTGTAAATGTCGGTAAATCTATCAACTTAGAAGCAAAAGACGGTAATATTACAGGTTCGATAATAGGAGGTTGGGATGACTTTTCGATTACCTGTAAGATAAAAAAAGGAGATTGCAATTTGCCTGAGTTAAAGAAAGGAGGTGAAAAATCATTTACTGCCGAGTGCAATAACGGCAATATACATATCGAATTTATATAATAAATTACAATAGAATACTAAGATAAAGCTTAAGCTTTTTACGCGTGTCGTCCTATTTATAAAATTAATCCAAGCCAAGCGCAAACCTATAAATTCAATTTGCGCTTTTTATAGGTTATCGGAATTTAACGTCGATAAAATCTCCAAGCTTCTTCGCATACTCTGTAATATTATCATTTCCACTTACCCCAATGAATTTGTTTGTTTAAATCGGGATTATATTGCTCTAATTCCTTTTCATTAGGGTCTGCGTAGCCGATACCTATAAACACGGGTATCATATAGGAGGGTGGCACTTTCAGTTTTTTCTTTACGTTATCGTGTTCTTTATTTAAAGGTATCCTCATCGAGCAAGAAAGTCCTTCCGCTGTAGCTGCCAAAAAAATATTTTCAATTACGCACCAAATAGTTGCAAAAGGATTTAATTTGGAAACGTATTCGCCGTTTAATTCTTTCGATTTGAATAAAGGAATTATAACGTAGGGAGCGTTTTTCAACATAGTGAATTGCTTCGGCATAGCGTAGCCGTACATTTTTTGCCCTAACGAGATAGGATAAGGGCGGGGCATATTCAAATACCTGTCCGCGTCGAATTTATCGGCGATTGATTTGGCATCGTCGAACGCAAATTCTTTTTCTTCATCCGTTCTTAAAACGATATATTGCCAATTACGGTTATGGTCCCAAGAGGGGGGCTTTGTTTCCCGCTTGCAAAATTCTTTTAATAGCTTCAAAATCGACCTCTTTGTCTGAAAACTCTCTCGCCGTTCTTCTCTGATTGATTGCTTCGTAAAGTTCCATTTTTTCAGTTCTCCTTTATTTCGGCAAATCGCCGTTCCATATTTTCCGTGAAAGTGGTGGTAAGTTTTACAAGTTCGGCAACTTTTTCAATAGGCATATCTGCCATAGCCAGATTTTCCGCGTCTGCTGCGGGCGGTATAATCCCATTTGCGTAAGATTTTCCGCTTTCGTTTAAAATAATACGTTTATTGCGTCTGTCTTCTTCAACCGTTTTATACGAAATGAAACCTTGCTTGTCAAAACGTTAATAATGGCGTTTATAGTTTGCTTGTTTGACGACAGCCTGTCGCTTATTTCTTTTTGCGTACAACCGTTAGGGGCAAACCATAAAATATCCAAAACAAAAAGTTCGTTTACTGTCAGTCCGTGCATTTTTGCACACCTGTCGTATACGGCGGTTTGCCTATCTCTTAATCTGCAATAAGAGTTCACAAAATCGTTTATTTCTTTACCCGCTATCATTTTATACTCATTTTATTAAAATATTATAAAGTCCAATATCATACTAATTTTATCTTTTATAAACGCATTTATCAATGAAAAAGGGTTCAATCTCTATATCTTTTTTAAGCAAAAATTCGTGTTTCTTTTAATTGTTTCAAATTGATAATATTAAATATAATAATTAAATTTGAAATAGATATTGAACTATCTTAAACTATATGTTAATATAAAAACATATAAAAGGGGAGAGAGAATTATGAATTTACCTAAAAAAGGCGGAGCAGTCGCGGTTTTGGTTTTCGGCGTGATTTTCTTGCTTATCCGGATAGAAAGGGACAAAATTCAAGAAATGCGGCGGCTAATGTTGCCGGAGCTCTCAGTTTTGTGTTTCTGGGCGTCGGAGTTTTCTCATTTGGCGGAGCCGAGTCCTGGGACGTGTTTATATCTTCCGAAGAAATATTGATTAATAACAGAAGAAATAATAGCAGGCTTTCAGACGCGAATTTTATGCGCGTTCCATCAAATGCGGTTATGAGTATCGGATTTCAGACCGATAAAAATTATCAAAGAATTTTACTGACGCTGGCAGGAGGAGATACTTGTTTTTGCATATTTTTTTAAAACGTATAATGCGGAGGTAATACGCTATACATTCCTTAAACTCAGAGAAAATCAAGCTACAATGCGGGAAACGGAAACGCAAGCGGAACAGAAGCTTTCGGAAGACGTTTTCGGTATCTGATTTCAATAGATTTTTACCCTGCATTTGATTGCGGGGTATTATTATGTTTTGTTTTAACCAAAATTTGTGTAAATTAACAAAATGATAATTTCTTAAATTAAATTTTTAATTTTATTGACTGGAAAAACACCATTTGATATAATTTTATCGATAAATAAATAACAATTAAAAATTTATAGGAGAACATATGGATTTTAAGTTAGAATACGGCGTCTGCGACAGCATTGAAAAGTTGGAGCAGGAAATTAACAGGGTAAGACAAGCTCAGAAGATTTTTGCAACTTATTCGCAGGAACAGGTCGATAAGATTTTCCGCGCTTGCGCTGTGGCTGCAAACAAAGCGAGAATCCCTCTTGCAAAACTTGCCGTTGAAGAAACGGGTATGGGAATCGTTGAAGATAAGGTGATAAAAAATCACTATGCTTCCGAATATATTTATAACACTTACAAAAACGTGAAGACTTGCGGAATAGTAGAGGAAGACAAGGCCTACGGTATTATAAAAATAGCCGAACCTATCGGTGTAATCGGCGCTGTAATTCCTACGACCAATCCCACGTCAACCGCAATATTTAAAACTATAATAAGTCTTAAAACGAGGAACGGATGTATTATAAGCCCGCACCCCCGTGCAAAAAACAGCACGATTGCGGCTGCAAAGATTGTTTACGAAGCGGCGGTCGCGGCAGGAGCGCCGGAAGGTATTATAAGCTGGATTGACGTTCCTAATTTGGATATGACTAACCTTTTAATGAAAGAAGTCGATTTGATTTTGGCGACAGGAGGTCCCGGAATGGTTAGAGCGGCTTATTCGAGCGGTAAGCCGGCAATCGGTGTCGGAGCGGGAAATACTCCCGCAATTATCGACGAGAGTGCAGATATTCAGCTCGCCGTAAATTCCGTAATACATTCTAAAACTTTCGACAACGGAATGATTTGCGCGTCTGAACAGTCCGTCATAGTCGCGGATAAGATTTACAGCAAGGTCAAAAAGGAATTTTCCGTGCGCGGCTGTTATTTCCTCAATCCCGAAGAAACCGAAAAAGTCAGAAAGACGATAATAATAAACGGTTCGCTCAACGCGAAAATCGTAGGTCAGCCCGCTTACAAGATTGCGGAACTTGCAAAAGTAAAAGTACCCGAGAGTACTAAGATTCTTATCGGCGAAGTGGAATCGGTAGAAATATCAGAGGAATTCGCACACGAGAAGCTTTCTCCCGTACTCGCTATGTACAGAGCGAAAGACTTTAAAGACGCGCTCGATAAGGCTGAAAAACTTATCGCCGACGGAGGTTACGGTCATACTTCTTCGTTATACGTAAACGTTAATTCTTCGCAGGATAAGATTGTCGAATTCGGCGAAAGAATGAAAACTTGCCGTATCCTCGTAAATACACCTTCGTCGCACGGCGGTATCGGCGATTTATATAACTTCAAATTAGCTCCTTCGCTTACGCTCGGTTGCGGTTCGTGGGGAGGAAACTCCGTATCTGAAAACGTCGGAGTAAAACACCTTATAAATATCAAGACGGTAGCGGAGAGGAGAGAAAATATGTTGTGGTTCAGAGCACCTCAGAAAGTATATATCAAGAAAGGCTGTCTGCCTGTAGCGCTTGACGAATTAAAAACCGTAATGAATAAAAAGAAAGCCTTTATCGTAACCGACAACTTCCTGTATCAGAACGGTTTTTCCAAATGTATTACGGACAAATTAGACGAAATAGGTATATCGCACACGACCTTCTTTAACGTCGAACCCGACCCCACGTTAGCTTGCGCAATAGAAGGCGCAAAGCAGATGCAAGCGTTTAAGCCCGATACCATTATCGCGCTCGGCGGAGGCAGTGCGATGGACGCCGCGAAAATAATGTGGGTTTTGTACGAACATCCGGAAGCAGACTTTATGGATATG
>CAJUHC010000016.1:13727-23488 GCA_910586345.1 uncultured Christensenella sp. | reverse complement strand
GGATATGGCAATGCGCTTTATCGATATAAGAAAGAGAGTTTATAATTTCCCCAAAATGGGCGAAAAGGCTTATTTTATAGCAATTCCTACTTCGGCGGGAACGGGTTCGGAAGTTACGCCTTTTGCGGTAATCACGGACGAAAAGTCCGGCGTAAAATATCCTCTTGCCGATTACGAACTTATGCCCAATATGGCAATTATCGATACAGACCTCCATATGTCCGCACCCAAAGGTCTTACGGCCGCTTCCGGTATAGACGCTGTGACACACGCTTTGGAAGCTTATGCGTCTATGCTCGCAACCGATTACACGGACGGACTTGCGTTGCAGGCGCTTAAAGTAATATTCAAATATTTGCCTGCGGCTTACGATAACGGTCTTACAGACGTTGAAGCGAGGGAAAAGATGGCGAATGCGGCTACTATGGCCGGTATGGCTTTCGCTAACGCTTTCTTAGGCGTGTGCCACAGTATGGCGCATAAACTCGGCGCGTTCCATCATCTTCCTCACGGCGTAGCTAACGCGCTTTTGATAGACGAGGTAATTAAATTCAACTCCTCCGAGGCGCCTGCGAAAATGGGAACGTTCAGTCAATACGGACATCCCCATACAAAACGCAGATATGCGGAAGTTGCGGAAAGCTTGGGACTTGACGGTAAAAACGACGATGAGAAGGTGAAGAACCTTATTAACGCAATCGACGAATTAAAAGCAAAAGTCGGTATTAAGAAAACCATTAAAGATTACGGTATCGACGAAAGCAATTTCCTTGAACGCCTTGACGATATGGTTGAACAGGCTTTCGATGACCAGTGCACGGGCGCCAACCCCAGGTATCCGTTGATGAGCGAAATAAAACAGATGTACCTTAACGCGTATTACGGTAAATAATAGGAGGAAAATATATGAAACCCGAAAATTTAATTTTTTCAAGACCCGATAAAAGCATTTATAAGAGCGGAGACAAACTTATAAAACTTTTCGAGGCGAGTTATTCGAAAGCAGACATTTTGAACGAAGCGTTGAACCACGCGAGAGTTGAAGAAACCGACCTCAATGTTCCGAAAATAAGGTCAATCGAAGTCGTTGACGGAAAATGGGCGATTATTCTCGACTATATCGACGGCGAAACTCTGCAATCGCTTATGAATAAGCATCCGGAAAAGCAGGACGAGTATTTGAATATGTTCATTGATTTACAGCGTACCGTATTATCAAAGAAAGTACCTATGCTGAACAAGCTGAAAGATAAAATGAACCGTAAAATTTCAGCGGCCGACCTTGACGCTACTACGCGTTACGAGTTGCATACCCGTCTGGATTCGATGCCCAAACATAAAAATCTTTGCCACGGAGATTTTAACCCTACTAACATAATAATAACTAAAGAAGGTACGCCTTACATTATCGACTGGTCGCACGCAACGCAGGGAAACGCTTCTGCGGACGTTGCAAGAAGTTATTTGCTGTTTTATCTTGCGGGTGAAGAAAAGCTCGCGCAGAAGTATCTCAAACTTTACTGTCAGAAAAGCGATACCGCTATACAGTATGTACAAAGATGGATACCTATCGTTGCGGCTTCAAGACTTACCAAAGCCAACGAAAACGAAGTTGAGTTTTTACGTAATTGGATAGACGTAGTCGATTACGAGTAATTTATTCGGAAAAGTTTATAAACAACAAAAAAATGCTTGCATATTTATGCAAGCATTTTTTCTTGCTTTTGAAGTTAAGTATTGTTATAATAAAGTAAATGGAAGACAAAATACGTTTCGTTGCTGTAGAATTCGAAAACGATAATATGCTGAAAGGTCGGTTTTACTGGTACTTGTGCGGTTTTGAAAACGTTTCTTCGGGAGATATAGTTTCGGCTCCGTTCGGGAAGAACGACGATTTACGGGAAGGCGTAGTGAGACTTGTTCATTTTTCGCATATAAATAATACGCCTTTTCCTTTAAACAGTATAAAGTATATAAGAGAAGTTAAAGAAATTGAGGAATAAAGTATGTATAAAATAATAAAAAAGCGCGAACTCAATCCTACCGTAACAATGATGGATATTTATGCGCCGCTCGTAGCGAGAAAAGCTCAGGCGGGTCAATTTATAATTTTGCGCGTTGACGGCGACGGAGAGAGAATCCCGCTTACGGTAGCGGGTTACGACCGCGAAGCGGGAACGGTTAAAATAATTTTTCAGATTGTCGGCGGAACTACTATGCGTCTGAATGAAAAATCGGAAGGCGAATACATTCAGGATTTCGTAGGTCCGCTAGGCTGTGCGACTGAAACGGACGGAATTAAAAAAGTTTGTATAGTCGGCGGCGGCGTCGGCTGTGCGATTGCATTGCCTGTCGCGCAGAAGTTTCATAAGCTCGGAGCAGAGGTTCATTCAATAATAGGTTTCAGAAATAAAGATTTGCTGATATTAGAGGAAGAGTTTAAAAACTGTTCGGATAAACTTACCGTAATGACCGACGACGGCAGTTACGGCAGGCAGGGCGTGGTGACCGCGCCGTTGAAAGAAGCAATTGAAAAAGGCGAAAATTACGACTTGGTTATAACTATCGGACCTCTTATTATGATGAAGTTCGTCGTTGCAACTACCAAGCCTTACAAAATTCCTACGACGGTTTCTATGAATCCGATAATGATTGACGGTACGGGTATGTGTGGTGGCTGTCGCCTTACGGTCGGAGGCAAAACAAAATTCGCGTGTGTTGACGGTCCTGATTTTGACGGATTTGAAGTCGATTTCGACGAAGCTATGGCTCGTTCAAATATGTATTGCGAGTTTGAGCAAAGAGACAGGGAACACTGCAATCTTTTTAAAAAGGAGATAAAATAATGGCTATCCAACCCAAGAAACAAGAGATGCCCGTTCAGAACGCAAGCGTCCGTGCGCGCAACTTCAACGAAGTCGCGTTGGGTTATAGCGCTGAAACTGCCGTCATAGAGGCGGACAGATGTCTTAACTGTAAAAACCGTCCCTGCGTAGAGGGCTGTCCAGTAAATATTTCGATACCCGAGTTTATAGCAAAAATCAAAGAAAAAGATTTTGAAGGAGCTTATTCTATAATATCCGAGAGCTCTTCGCTTCCCGCCGTATGCGGAAGGGTATGTCCGCAGGAGACTCAGTGCGAGAGTAAATGTACGCTCGGCGTTAAGTTCGAACCCGTAGGAATAGGAAGACTTGAAAGATTCGTTGCGGATTATCACAATGCAAATTTTAAAGGGGAAACCGTATTGCCCGAAAGTAACGGACATAGAGTTGCGGTTATCGGTTCCGGACCGTCGGGGTTGACTTGCGCGGGAGACCTTGCGAAAAGAGGATATAGAGTCACCGTTTTTGAAGCTCTGCATCTCGCCGGAGGCGTACTCGTTTACGGTATACCCGAGTTCAGATTGCCTAAAGAAATAGTAAAAAAAGAAGTCGAAACTCTAAAAAAATACGGAGTTGAAATACAGACGAATATAGTTATAGGCAAAACCGTTACAATCGACGAATTGTTTGACGAGGGATTCGAAGCCGTCTTTATCGGTTCCGGCGCAGGCTTGCCGAGGTTTATGGGCATCGCCGGCGAAAGTTTGAAAGGCGTTTATTCGGCGAATGAATTTTTAACGCGCGCAAATCTTATGAAAGCGTACGACAAAGAATCGCACACACCGATGATGCGCGCAAAAAACGTTGCCGTGGTCGGCGGAGGGAACGTTGCAATGGACGCGGCCCGTACGGCTCTGCGCTTAGGCGCTGAAAACGTTTACATAATTTACCGTCGTTCTATGGACGAACTTCCTGCAAGAAAGGAAGAAGTCGAACACGCGGAAGAAGAGGGTATAAAGTTCAAAGTTCTCAGAAATCCGGTTGAGATTATAGGGTATAACAATCCCGAAGACAGACGCGATTCCAAAAACGGATTCGTTACGGGTATTAAAGTAAGAAAATGCGAATTGGGCGAACCTGACGAAAAAGGCAGACGCAGACCTGTTGAAATTGAGGGAAGCGAATACGTAATCGATGTTGACTGTGTAATTATGGCGATAGGAACGAGCCCTAATCCGCTCATAAAAAATACGACGCTTTCGCTCGAAGTAAACGGTCGCGGCGGTATAGTCGTCGAAGAAAATACCGGAAAGACTTCGAAAGAAGGAGTTTACGCGGGCGGAGACGCCGTTACCGGCGCCGCTACGGTTATACTTGCTATGGGTGCGGGTAAAACTGCGGCAAAAGCAATAGACGAATATATTTCAAAAAAAGGAAAATAATAACTATATGTGTATAAATGTAGAACTTTACGAATCGTTTGACAACGCCGAAAATATAAACGTTTATAACAACGGAGAAATGAACGTTTACGGCGCGGGTACAGAAGAATTTGATAATGTACTCACGGGTTGGAAAATAATGACCGACGGCGCGCGCGATATGCCCGCTTTCGGAGTAAGTTTGAACAGTGAAACTCTTAAAGTTTTAAAGAGCGGAATCTGGGTAGAATTCGATTTCGGCAAAGTGTACGAGAGCAACGGAATGCCTTACGAAAAATTGCTTATTAACGTTCAGAAAAGTTCTTACGGATTTAATCTGATACGTTATAATTCACAGGGCGGTTATTACGGCAGATGTTTCTATTACGACTTGGCCGGAAATACTATGGACGATTTTTATGATATTTTACAAAATTTATAGTATTTAAAAAGCATAAAACAAAAAAGCGGGTAACAACCCGCTTTTTTTATTTGTTTTCTTCCAAAGACTTTTTATAAGCCGTTATGGCTTTGCTTAATTGGTCTGGACAGGAAGTGTTGTTTTTGCATTTTATACCGGAAAGAAGCGATTCGACTTCGTCGAGTTTTCTGCCTTCCACAAGCTTTCCTACGCCTTGAAGGTTGCCGCTGCATCCGCCTATAAATTTGACGTGATGCAACCTGTTTTCTTCATCCACTTCGAATATAATCTGTCTTGAACAAGTACCGGAAGTATAGTATACGAACATAATGTTTTCTCCTAATCGCAAAGATTTTCATAAATGACCGAATAAAGGTCGGCGGCTTTTTCTTCCCATTTTTTATATATGGCTTTCGCGGTTTTTTTATCCGGTACAACGAATTTAAGTTCCAAAAGCGGTTGAACCGTAGCGAGAATTTTAAGCGCAACCGTAAAAGTTCCGTCCATATTCTGATAATAATCTGAGCGGCATTCCTGACGGTTACGGTATCTTGCGCTGTTCTTTTTGACAAACTGCGATATTTCTTCTCTGACGCTTTTAGGTATATTTATGTAAAAATTTGCAAGCGTTTCCCTTCCGTCTGGAGTAATGGTATAAAGCGTGTCGTCGTCTTCGCTGACGACGCATATGAAATTATCGTCGATAAGCTTGTGTATAATATTAACGCAGTCCATATAGCCCATCCACGTATTGGAAGTAGAGCACATATCTACAATCGTTCTTTCAGACAACGCGCTTTCCATTTTGTCAAAGACGAAAAGTATTATTAATTTGTTAATAGAAGTTTCGCCTGTGTTCAACATAATATACTAAAAAAAAGTAAAACTTTTAATCATTATACATAATATTTCGCATAAAATCAAGATATTTCCCCGAAAAATAATTTAATTTTATAATAAAGTGTGATATAATAAAATTCATAAGAATATAAAAGGTGTATTATGAGCAGTACTAAGGAACAGGTTTTGACTTTTCTTGAAAAATGCGGCGAGCTGAAAAAATGTAAATTTATAATGGCGACGACCAAAATAAAAGACCTTTTGAAATGTATCGTCAACAGTCCGGAACTTTATAAACTGTTTGACAGCGTTACGAAAAACTTCGATTATATCGAGCAGAAATCAAAATGTTTCGTAACTAAAAACGACGGGTTCTTCAACAGAAATTATATCGTGCTTCCGCAAACCGTTGGCCAGAGACTTGCGTTCATTTTTTGTCTTTTAGTCGAATTCGACCGTGATACTCTTAATCTTAACGATTTTTTACAGAAATATTTCCCCGAGGACGGCAGTTATTTTGCGAGTTATCAAGCATTTTGCAGGGTGATCGTTTCTAATCTCGAAGAACTTATAAGACAAGTATTCAAGGATAAAATCGAATCCGAGCCTATTAGCGGTAATTCTCCGCGCGCAAATCTTTTATCTTCGGTTTTGATTTCGATAGAAGCGGAAAAACAGTATATATCGGAAACAGCTATTTCCGAAGACGAGAAAAACAGCTCGTATAAAATGCTTTCAGCGCTTTCGGGAGCAGTTAAGAAAGGCGACGAAGATTTAATAGACGCGCTTATCTGCGGTTACAATTATTTTATTTTATTTAATAAATGCGTGAGCGACAACGTTGCGTCTTTGATAGAAATGCTTGCGCAGTTCGAGCAGATTTTATGAATTTTGAAGAAAAAAAATTAAATTCCGAAACCGTTTATAAAGGTAAAATACTGACTTTAAATGTTGACGAAGTCGAATTGCCGGATAAAAGCCGTTCGTTTAGGGAATACGTAAGACACAGCGGCGGGGCGGCGGTATTGCTTGTAAAAGATAATTCCGTATTGCTTGTAAAACAGTTCAGATATGCTTACGGAAAGGAACTTTACGAAGTACCCGCAGGGAAGCTTAACTACGGCGAGAATAGCGAAACGGCGGCGGCAAGGGAGCTGGAAGAGGAAACGGGATACCGCGCGAAACTCGTAAAGATGCTTGATATATATCCTTCTCCGGGATATACAGATGAAATAATACGTATTTATTTTGCGGAAAGTTTCGAATATACCGCGCAAAAATTAGACGAGGGCGAATTTTTAAAATGCGAATTTATCGCTCTCGACAAAGTTTTGAATATGATTGAAACGGGAGAAATTTGCGACGGGAAAACGGTTTCAGCGGTTTATAAGTATATAAGTTCCGCATATGTAAAAAAGTAAGAGGGGTTGCCTTAGGGCAACCCCTCTTTTTTTAGTTGAATTAGTTACAACCGCATCCGCAACCGTTACCGTTGCCGCACAACAGATTTGCAAGCGTACCGTTTTTCCACATACTGTAAATTAAAGCAATGAGTATGGGAGTACAGCTTCCGCTTAACACGTTTGCAAGACCGTCACCGCTGCAACTTGCCGCAAGAAGTAAAAGAATTAAAATCCAGAGGCAGCTGTTATTGCCGCACGACGAAAAAATGTTCATAAATTTCCTCCTGTAAATTTAGCTGCATGGCGGTATGTAAATTTAGTTTTGCCTATGCAGTTTCCGCGTATATCACGTATATTAAATAATATTAATATTTCCGTAAAAATGTTACTTAACCTTTAATTGCTTGCATAAATATAACGGTAATGTTATAATATTTTAAATAAACAAGGTGCTTTCGGCGGATATTGTTAAATCCGACCGTATGAGAGTATAATTTTTTTTATTTGCGGATACCCGAAAGGGATTCGACGGAGGTTTTTATGGAAAAGAAAGGAAGTAATTTCTTTTCCGCAAGAAACATTTCTGTTCTTGCGGTTTTAGTGGCGTTGGTAGTTGTTTTGCAGGTTTGCGGAGGTTACTTCAAAATCGGCGCAACGAGTTTGAGTTTTGTTTTGGTACCCATAGTATTGGGCGGTATACTGTTGGGTCCTATGGCAGGAGCTTTCCTCGGCTTTATATTCGGGTTTATAGTTCTGATATACGGCGTAACGGGGGCTGACCCTTTTACGTTTATTCTCTTTGGCGAACATCCGGTACTTACTGCGCTGACCTGTCTTGTTAAGGGAACGGCGGCAGGTTTGATATCGGGTTTGTTGTTCAGACTTATTTCACGAAAAAATTCTTATGTAGCAGTATTCGTCGCTTCGGCATTCGCTCCGATTTTAAATACGGGTTTGTTCATATTAGGCGCTCTTTTAATGTCCGATACGCTTAATTCTAATTTTGTTGCCGACGGGCAGACTTTGGTTTATTTTTTATTTATAGGCTGTGCGGGTATTAATTTTATAATTGAGTTTGCGATAAATATGGTATTATCGCCTGCGGTTTTTACCGTTGACAGAGTAGTCAGAAGAAGGTTGGGTGCAAGAAAATAAAATGATAATTTGTATGGACGTTGGCAATACGAATATAAAATATGCTATATTCGACGGGGATAATCTCGCTTTGAGTTTCCGTGTTGCTACCGATTATAAAAAAACTTCCGACGAATACGGCGGACAACTCATAAGTATTCTCGGAAATAATAAAATAAAGACAGAGGATATAATCGGAGGTATAATTTCGTCGGTTGTTCCTCAGCTCGATTATACTTTGGAGCGAATGTGCCATACTTATCTTAATATAACGCCTAAAATGCTTGCTCCCGGACTCAAAACGGGTTTAAACATTAAAGCCGATAACGCGAAAGAAGTAGGAGCCGACAGAGTGGTGAATAACGTTTCCGCTATCAGGAAATACGGTGCTCCGCTTATCGTGGTGGATTTCGGTACTGCTACTACTTTCAATATTATTGATAAAAAAGGCGAATTCATAGGCGGAGTTATTGCTCCCGGGATAAAGGGGTCTTTGGATAGCCTGGTAAACGGTACGGCCAAGCTCCCGAGGGTCGAAATCGAACGTCCTTCGAGCATTATATGTAAAAATACCGTTACGAATATGCAGGCGGGAATAGTTTTCGGTTTCGCTGGGCTTGTTGAATACATCGTAAAGAAAATCAAGCGTGAAATGAAATGCGATGAAATGAAAACCGTTGCTACAGGTGGATTTTCTGAAATTATTGCAAAAGAGACTGCCTGTATCGATAAGGTAGATAAACTTCTGACCCTCGAAGGTCTGAAATATTTGTATGAATTAAACAGCACGGAGGCTTAACAATGAAAAAAGTCGGAGTTGCGATTCTCGGTCTGGGCGTCGTAGGCGGCGGAACTTATAAAATTCTCACTGAACACAGAGAATTTTATAAAAAGAATCACGGTATTGACATAAACGTCGAAAGCGTTCTCGAACTGAAAACCGAGCGAGCGCTCGCTCTCGGAATAGAAGCAAACAAAATTGCCGCGAATATCGCCGAGATATGTTCGAATCCCGAAGTGGACGTCGTCGTTGAAGTTATGGGCGGAGTCGAGCCTGCAAAAACTTTCGTGCTTGCCGCGCTTAACGCAGGTAAATCGGTAGTAACTTCGAATAAAGAACTTTTCTGCAAGTATAGCCACGAGCTGGAAAAAACGGCTAAGAAAAATAAGTGCGGGCTTTTTTACGAAGCAAGCTGTGTCGGCGGCGTACCTGTAATCAGAGCACTTATCGATAACCTTCAAGGCAATAAAATTTTGTCTATGACGGGTATAATTAACGGTACGACCAATTTTATTTTAACGAAAATGTCTGACGACGGCGCGTCTTATCAGGAAGTTTTAAAAGAGGCGCAGAAGCTCGGTTACGCCGAGGCGAATCCTTCTGCGGACGTTGAAGGTTACGACGCGGCTTATAAACTCTCGATACTTTCAAGCATATCTTTCCATACCAAAATTCCTTTTTCGAAAGTATACCGCGAAGGTATTACGGATATTGATTTAATCGATATAAGTTACGGTAAAAGGCTTGGTTATGCTCTTAAACTTCTCGCCGTCGGAAAAAATTCGGATAACGGAATAGAAGTCAGAGTGCATCCTGCGTTTATCAAAAACAGTCATCCGCTTGCAAACATTAACGATAGCTATAACGCGGTTTATATTACGGGCGACAGTGTTGAAGACGTAATGTTATACGGCCGAGGCGCTGGCGCGCTTCCGACGG
>CAJUHC010000016.1:0-13717 GCA_910586345.1 uncultured Christensenella sp. | reverse complement strand
TAGTCGGCGATATTATCTATTGCGCAACTCACGATAATTTCAATTATTCGACTTTTAACAATACCGAAAAAGCCGACCCTTCAACGAAATTCGTAACTAACTTCCAAAGCGCTTATTATCTGCGCTTGGACGCTAAGGATAAAGCCGGAGTACTGTCAAAGGTATCGTCTGTATTAAGCAAACATAATATAAGCGTAGCGGAAGTTATTCAGGAGAATAAAAAAGTAAACGGCGTCGTGCCGCTTATTCTCGTAACCCACGAAACGTTTGAGAAAAACGTAAATAAGGCGGTTGACGAGATAAATTCAATTGAAAATCTTGCAAAAGTTGCTTCCGTAATCAGAGTAGTATCATAAATTAAAAAGGCAGAGCGTTAGTTCTGCCTGATTTTTATATAAATATGAATTGTATAATAGCAGTAAACGCATACGTAAAAAATAATTCTCAGATAATGCAGGCGAAGCGGATTTCGGAAGAGTTAACGCTATCGGGAATTGAGTGCAGTATAATTAAGAATATAAATCTTGCCAAAATCAAAGACGGAAACGCGGTTTCCGCCGATTATGATTTTTGCGTATTTTTGGATAAGGATAAAGCCGCGGCGCGTCTTTTGGAAAAATGCGGAGTAAAACTTTTTAACAGCGCGTCTGCGATTGAAATCTGCGACGATAAAATTCTTACGCATATCGCTTTATCGAATTGCGGGATTTTAATGCCAGACTGTATATATGCTCCTCTGTGTTATTACGATGACGCCGAGATTTCGGAAGGCTTTTTAAATTCTGTTTCTTGTGAGCTCGGTTTTCCGCTTGTTGCAAAGTATTGTTACGGTTCTCTCGGCGCGGGGGTTTTTTTAATAAATAATTTGCGTGAGCTCAGAGAATTTGAAGAACGAAATAAACTCAAAGAACATTTTTACCAAAAATTTATCGGTAAGGGCGGAGAGGATATTCGGGTAATCGTTATCGGCGGTAAATATATCTGTGCAATGAAACGGAAAAATTCTTGCGATTTTCGTTCGAATATAGAACTCGGCGGACAAGGTGTGAAATATGACGCGGAGCAAAAATTAATAAATCTTTGCGAAAAAGT
This sequence comes from uncultured Christensenella sp., assembly GCA_910586345.1. Lineage (GTDB taxonomy): Bacteria > Bacillota > Clostridia > Christensenellales > Borkfalkiaceae > Coproplasma. The sequence goes on along the minus strand of CAJUHC010000016.1, from coordinate 12,625 downwards.
CGCTGAAATTTTAAAACTCGATTATTGCGGTATAGACGTTTTATGTGACGGAGCAGGTAATTTTTATATTTGCGAAGTAAATTCTAACGCGTTTTTTGCCGAAGCTGAAAAAGTGTGCAAAGTAAATATAGCAAAAAAATACGCGGAGTTTATTATCGGAAAAATTAAATAATTTTAAGGAGTAACTGTATGAAAAAAATAATCGTTGTAACAAGTTCGCCGAGAAAAGACGGCAATTCCGAAGTTTTGGCTCGTAAGTTCGCGGAGGGCGCGGCGAATGCCGGCAATGAAGTAGAGTATGTTGCGATTCGTGACGTGGGCTTGAAATTTTGTACCGGTTGTATGTATTGTCAGTCGCACGGAAAGTGCGTTTTAGGCGACGGAATGAATGCGTTGTATGAAAAATTTCAGTTTGCAGACGTGCTCGTGTTTGCAACGCCCGTTTATTATTACGCCGTAAGCGGACAGCTTAAAACTTTTCTCGACAGATTGAATCCTCTTTACCCGAGAGAAAATAAATTTAAAGAGGTTTATTTGCTTGCAACGTCCGCAGAGGCGGAGGAGCGCGCAATGGACGGAGCGGTAAAAGATATTCAAGGTTGGATAGACTGTTTTGACGGCGTCAAATTGAAAGGCGTGATACGCGGAATAGGAGTCAATGAAAAAGGGGAAATAATTAATACGGAATTTCCTGAGAAAGCCTATAAAATGGGCGGTAACGTATAAAAAAAGAGCGTTTAAATGTGGCGAGAGCTTGTCAAGACAATCTCTCGCCTATCTGCCATTTACCATAAATATACATAAGCAATTATGAGTTGCCGTAACTAAATTTACTGTAAAACCACTTGATTTTGGGCGAGATAAACTTTGGTAAAAATAGTTCCGCACCATTGATTTTTAGTAGCAAATATGCTAAAATATTGGAAAGCAAAGAACCTTAATAGGAGCGGTTTTAACAATGGAAAATTTATTAGAGAATAATGCTGAAATTCCGCAGGAAGAATATACATTTCCGAATTTGATACCGTCATCAGAGTGTAAAGAATTGTTGCAAGTAGTAAATGCAAAAATTAAACCGCATAAAATTATTTTTTGGATAGCATTTGGGGCATTTATGCTATTTATGATTTTAACTATGGTTTTGGCTCTTACCCAATTTTCTGCGGAGTCATTATCTGGACATTTTGATAATAATTCTCATTATGTTTATGATTATAAAGCTGACTATACAGGTACAATAATTTGCGCTGTGTTATGCGGTATTTCAATAATTGTTGGTATTGTAATTATTGTGCTTTCGTCGAAATATGGTAAAAATAAAAGTTGTTTGACAGGTTCAATTAAAATAAATTCTCAATATTCTGCTTTCATAAATCAAGGGTATGACAAAAAAGAAGCATATAAATTAACATTAGAGTGGTTAGATAGACAGGCAAATATTGTCGCTTTAAATAGTATATCTTCCGCAAGTGCAATGATAGCAATGACAAATATTATTCATATAAATAATCATTAACTGGCATTGCAAAATTAGGAGATAAATATGTTTTGTTTAGAAAGCGAACTTTTAGAGTTATTTAAAAAATTTGAAATTAAAGGTTTGAAATGCGGGTCTATACCGAAAGGGAATTTTGTTGCATTAGAAGGTTCTAATTTACAGCTAATAATTGATTATGCAAAAAATAATAAAATAGATTACTTGTTCTTCTCTTACAATTACGCAAACAAAGATTATTATCTTATTGACTACTCTAAACTTGAAAGAGATGGTGATTTTTCTCGGTTAGCTTATAAAGATATTGAGGCACATAATGATTTTATCAATTCTATTGATTTTGAACAGCCTGCCGTCTTAGATGTTTTTTGCTTGCATAATGGAATTGCTATCAATATTCGAAATTGTGCATTGTGGTTAGATGAGTTAATATCTTCGGAAGAATGTATTGCAAAATTAAAAGAAAAATATGAAACAACCTTAGACGATATTAAAGAAAAGCGCAATGAAGAAAGAGAAAAACTCCTTGAAGAAATGAAACTGATATTATTAAATAACGAAGAATTTACATTATGCACTAATCAAAATTTAAGGCGTGAATTTATGAGAAAATTTTTAGCGAGAAAAGAAAATGAGCGGTTTAGAAGTGCTTTTTTTGATAAAAATGGTTATCTAAATCAGTATGATACATTAAATTTCGCAGATTTAGTTTATGCCATATATAAAAAGACAAGCAAGCGATGAATTTATATATTAACAGCATAAAAATAAAGTCGAACCGCATTTTTAACGGCTCGGCTTTTACTTTATAAAAAATAAGAACGCAAGTGTTCAACTTACGTCCCTATTGGCGCAGAGAAGAGGATTTGAACCTCCGGTACCTTTTGGGTACACACGATTTCCAATCGTGCGCCTTAAACCGCTCAGCCATCTCTGCATCAAGCATTAATATAATATTAAATTTAATAAAAAAAATCAAGCGTTTTTAATCGTTCTTTATTATTTTAATAAAATACGTTGACATTTAATTTATAATATGATAAAATAACAAGCGTTATTAATAATATACGTTATTGTTCAGGAGAGGTATGCCGGCTAAAAAACAAATATCAAAAGAAACACTGATTGAGAATGCTTTTCAAATCGTCAGGAGCAAAGGTATGAACGCTTTGAATATGCGAACGCTCGCGAAGATGAGCAACTGTTCAACTCAGCCGATTTATCTGTCTTTCGGGGGGGGCGCGGAAGAATTAAAAGCAGAAGTTACAAAGAGAATAGCGGACACGTTTGACGAATTTATAAAGAATGAAATAGAATCCGAGAAATACCCCGAATATAAAGCGATAGGAATAGGATATATACGTTTTGCAAAAGAAGAAAAAGAACTTTTCAAGTATCTTCTTATGCGAAACAGGAAAGATGAATGCGAATGGCAAGACGCGAGTTTCGATAAATCAACCTATATAATAATGAAAAATTATGGACTTTATAAAGATGAAGCGCAAAAGCTTCACGCCGAAATGTGGATATTCGTTCACGGTATAGCTACGATGTTCGCTACGGGTTATCTTGACTGGGAGTGGGATACCGTAAGTGAAATGATAACCGACGTTTTCAACGGTTTAACGAAAAATAAAGAGGTAATTAAATGATAATTGAAATCGAAAATCTTAAAAAGTCTTTTAAAGACATACAGGCAGTGAACGACGTTTCTTTCGGAATTAAGGAGGGGGAGCTTTTTTCCTTTCTCGGCGTAAACGGCGCAGGAAAATCCACGACGATAAATATTATCAGCGGAATATTGAAAAAGGACGCAGGAAACGTAAAAGTATGCGGATATAACTTGGATACCGACGCGGATAAAATAAAGAGCAATCTCGGAATAGTTTTCCAGAATTCCGTACTCGATAAAAAGCTCAATGCTTACGAAAATCTTAAATACCGTGCGAGTCTTTACGGTATTTTCGGAAACGAATTCAAGGCGTGTCTCGAAGAAATTACGGAACTTCTGGACCTCAAAGACATTTTAAAACGTCCGTTAAACAAACTGTCGGGAGGACAGAAAAGGCGGATAGATATTGCAAGGGCGCTTATACATAAGCCTAAACTTCTTATTTTGGATGAACCTACGACGGGGCTCGACCCCAAGACGAGAATTACGGTTTGGGGAGTAATAGATAAGTTAAGAAAAGAGAGCAGACTGACGGTTTTTCTTACGACGCATTATATGGAAGAAGCGTCCGATTCGGATTACGTCGTTATAATAGATTCCGGTAAAATCGTAGCTAAAGGAACTCCGCACGAACTTAAAAACGCGTACGCGAGCGATTTTATAAAATTTTATAACAACCGTGAAAATGCGGGAAAATATTTTTCCGACCTGGGTTATACGATTAAGAGTGAACGCGATTTTTCGGAAATAGAAATTAAAAGCACTAAGGAAGTTTATAAGTTTTTTAAAGACAAACCGGAAATATTCGACGATTTCGAAGTATTGAAAGGCAATATGGATAACGTATTTTTAAAAGTTACGGGTAAAGATTTGATAGGAGGCTGATATGACGGAATGTAAAAAACTTATTTCACTGGTTAAAAGAAACACAAAATGCTATTTTAAAGACAAAGTGACGTTTTTTATGTCGCTCATAACTCCGCTTATATTGCTTGTGTTATTCGTTACCTTTTTGAGAAACGTCTACATAGAAAGTTTCAAGACGGCTCTGAGCGAGAATAATTTAGAGATAAATAACCGCATTATAGAGGGTATTGCGGGCGCTTGGCTTATGTCGTCGATATTGAGCGTAAGTTCCGTAACGGTAGCGTTTTGTTCAAATGTAATAATGATTGAAGATAAAATCAACTCGGCGGTGAACGATTTCAACGTTTCTCCGGTTAATAAAACTACGGTATCGATTGCTTATTTCGTTTCCAACTTTTTCGTTACGTTCATAGTTTTAATGTGCGTAATGGTTATAGGACATATTTATCTTGCGGCTGTCGGTTGGTACATAGAAGTCGGCGACGTGTTTATGATAATCGTTGACTGTATATGCGGAATATTGTTCGGTACACTGCTCGCTGGAGTAGTCGAAAGTTTTGTAACGACGCAAGGCGGACTTTCCGCAGTAGCGACGCTCGTATCTTCGATGTACGGATTTATCTGCGGAGCCTATATGCCAATTTCAAGTTTTTCGAAAGGATTGCAGAATTTTTTATGTATGCTTCCCGGCACTTACAGCGTCGGAATTTTAAGAAATCACTATATGGCGGGATATGTTTCCGCGCTTTCTGAGGCGGGAGTGCCGTCGGAGGCTTTAAATTCTGTTAAAGACCGTTTTGACGCGAATTTATACGTATTCGGCAATAACGTTCCGCTCGGAGCTATGTACGGTATTTTGCTCGGCGCTTGCGCAGTTCTGCTTGCCGTATATATTGCGATAGTATTCGTCAAAAATAAAAGGAGATAAAAAAATGAAAAAATACGAGTACGTTTCCATAAAGCTTAAAAATAACGTTGTAAAAGACGCAACTCAGATTTTGCATAGAAGTATAATAGACGATTATGCTTTAAGAGGATTCAGGTATTGCGGTTATGTTCCGACCCGACTCGGTCCGAGCGGTAAAGTAATAGAAATGGATTTGATTTTCGAAACGGAAGCGTAAATTATTGCGGATTAATTAAAATAATGGTATAATCTAATAAAAAAATTCCGGAGCAAATTATGAAACTTGAAAGATTGGAAAAATACGCAGAATTAATAGTTAAATGCGGTTTAAACGTACAAAAGGGACAGGAGATTATAATCAGGTGCGGACTTGACCAACCCGAATTCGTAGCTATGGTAGTGGAAGAATGTTATCGGTGCGGTGCGGAAAGGGTGAAAGTCGAGTGGTCTTATATGCCTGTCAGCAAAATACATTTGAATTACAAGAGTCTTGAAACTCTTTCCGAAGTGACGGACATCGAAAAAGCGGAATGGGAGAGAAAAGTCGATAAATTATCGTGTTTGCTATGGCTCGATTCGGATGACCCCGACGGACTGAACGGCACCGACAGTGAAAAAATTTCAAAAGCGAATATGGCGAGATATCCGATAATCAAACCTTACCGCGATAAGCTCGATAACAGATATCAGTGGTGTATTGCCGCGGTACCGGGAAAAGAATGGGCGATAAAAATCTATCCCGAACTTACTGCGGAGCAGGCTGTCGAAAAACTTTGGGAAGATATTCTTTATTGTTCGAGAGTCGACGAAGACCCTATCGCCGCTTGGGATAAACACAACGAAAATCTTGCGAAACGCTGTAAATTTCTCAACGATTATAAGTTTGAAACGCTCGAATACAAGAGTTCGACCGGTACGGATTTCAGGGTCGGTTTAAATACTAAAGGACTTTTTCTCGGCGGTGGCGAAAGAACTCTCGGAAGCAATATTTATTTTAACGCAAATATTCCCAGCGAGGAAGTGTTTACTTCTCCTATGAGAGGTATCGCAGACGGGAAAGTGGTTGCAACAAAGCCTCTTTCATATCAGGGCAAACTTATTGAAAATTTCTGGCTCAGATTCGAAAAGGGAAAAGTGGTAGAGTTGTTCGCCGAAAGAAATCAGGATTTGCTTGAAAAGATGGTTTCTATGGACGAAGGTGCGTCTTATCTCGGTGAGTGCGCTTTGATAGCTTACGATTCTCCGATTAATAATACGGGCGTACTTTTCTATAATACGTTATTCGACGAGAACGCAAGCTGTCATTTGGCTCTCGGCAGAGGTTTTAATAACTGTCTAGAAAATTACGAGAATTATTCGGTGGAAGAGTGCGAAAAACTCGGAGTTAACAGTTCGATGATTCACGTTGATTTTATGATTGGAAGTAAAGATATGTCAATCGTAGGTATAACGAAAGATGGAAAAAGAATTCAGATTTTTAAAGATGGTAATTGGGCAATCTGATAGAAACAGCAAAAAGCGCGAAAAACCGCGCTTTTTTAATATAAATTAAGTACTATGTTACGCATAAGTGTGTCAAATTACCTGTAAAACGAAAAATTTAAGGTATTGGGTTTCTTCCGCGCACAACAACGACGGGTGGTCGGGGGCCTGCGTTTTGACTTCGAGGCTTTTAATCGTCCGTCCGCTTTCGCGCGCCGCTTCAATCAACATTTTTTCAAAAAGTGACGACGTCATATAGTGTGAACAGGAACAAGTTAAAAGAAATCCTCCGCGTTTAACTATTTTCATAGCTGTAAGATTTATGTCTTTATAACCGCGGTAAGCGTCTTTGACTTCGTTTGCGGTTTTGCAGAAAGCAGGCGGGTCTAAAACTACCGTGTCGAATTCCTGCTTTGACTTTTTAAAATTTCTGAGAACTTCGAACACGTCGCCGCAAAGCGTTGTAATGTTTTTAAAGCCGTTTAAATTTGCATTATCGTTTACGTTTTTTAGAGCGAGTTCGGAAATATCGCAAGCCGTTACTTTCTGGGCAACCTTTGCCGCGTTCAGAGAAAAGCCTCCGCTGTTGCAAAAGCAGTCTAAAACTTCACCTTTGCAGTATTTTCTTGCTGTTAAGCGGTTTTCTTTCTGGTCGAGGAAGTAACCCGTCTTTTGTCCGTTTTTTACGTCGACGAGCATTTTTATTCCGTTTTCGCATATTTGCTGATAGTCGGGAACTTCGCCGTACAAGACCTGTTTTATTTCCGGTAAACCTTCTTTTTTTCTGACCGAAACGTCGCTTCGTTCATAAATACCTTTCGGCGAGAAAAGCTTGATAAGACAGTCTGTTATAAGCTGTTTGCGCATATCGATACCCAAAGATAAACATTGCATAACAAGTATATCGCCGTATTTGTCGACTATAAGCGCGGGCAGGTTGTCCGCTTCGCCGAAAACCATTCTGTAATAATTATCGTATCCGAGTTTAATGCGGTAGTCGTTCGCTTCTTTTAAACGTTTAAGATACAGCTCTTCGCCGTCGGTTTCGTTTCCGCGTATAAAAATTCTTACGAGAATTTTAGACGCGTGGTTGACGTAGCCTTTGCCGATATATCTTCCGTCGTAAGAGTATACCGTTGAAAGTGAACCGTTTTTGTCTTTACCGTCTATTTTTGCGATTTCGTTGGCGTAAACCCAGCTGTGTCCCGCGACGATGCGTTTTTCTTCGTTCTTTTTAAGATGAATTTCGTAAGGCATAAGTTTCTCCTCAAAAACAATATATCAAAAGCAAAGATTAATTGCAAATGCTTTGAATAAAAATTGCTTTTTATTTATTAAAATGTTAAAATACGGTATATGCGGAAATTGCTGAAATATTTAAAAAATTATAAAGTGCAGAGTGTTCTCGCTCCGCTTTTTAAACTGCTTGAAGCCGCTTTCGAACTTATAGTACCGTTGGTTGTGGCGGCGATTATAGATAACGGAATCGCTGATAAAAATTGGCGTTATATTTTATATTCCTGTTTGATTTTAATTGCGTTGGGAGTGGTCGGTCTTGTCTGCGCCGTTGCCGCGCAGTATTTCGCCGCTCGTGCGGCAGTAGGCTTTTCGAAAGAGCTCAGACACGATTTGTTCAAAAAGATGCAAACGCTTTCTTACAGCCAAATAGACGGACTCGGAACTTCTAAAATGATTACGCGTATGACGAGCGACGTCAATCAGATTCAGTCTGGAGTAAACCTTGTTTTAAGATTGTTTATGCGTTCGCCGTTTATCGTTTTTGGCGCTATGATAATGGCTTTGGTTATCGATTTGGCGGCGGGCGGAGTATTCGCGGTTGCAATAGTCGTTTTATGCGTAGTTGTTTTTGCAATTATGTTGGCGAGTATACCGCTTTATAAAAAAGTTCAGGGCAGACTTGATAAGGTTACTACGGCAACACGCGAAACGCTTACGGGTGCGAGAGTTTTGAGGGCTTTCTGTAAAGAGGAAGAAGAAATTAAAAATTATAACGCCTGTAACGAAGAGTTGAATAAATCACAGCAATTCGTCGGTAAAATTTCCGCTCTTATGAATCCGCTTACGTACGTTATAATCAACTCGGCTATAATCGCCTTGCTTTATCTCGGTGCAATCAAAGTGGACGGAGGAATGCTCTCGCAAGGGCAGGTCGTTGCGCTGTATAACTATATGAGCCAGATACTTATCGAGCTTATAAAACTTGCCAATCTTATAATTACGGTCACTAAATCGTTTGCTTGCGCGGGCAGGGTGAACGAAATATTTGAAATTCCGTCCGATTTACGGCGCGAACTTGCTTCGGAAGAAGATAGAATAATGGAAGTTCCCTATATAAGTTTTAACAATGTGTGCGTAAATTACGGAAACGCGGAAGTAGACGCTTTGAGCGGAATTACTTTCAGCGTTGAAAAAGGTCAGACTATCGGAGTAATAGGCGGAACTGGCGCGGGCAAAACTACGTTAATTAATATGTTGCCGCATTTTTACGACGCGCGTTCGGGCGAAGTGCTTATAGACGGAATAAACGTCAATTGCATAGGCGGCGAAAAACTTCGCGAGCGTATAGGAATAGTTCCGCAGAGGGCTGTTCTGTTCAAGGGTAGTATCCGCGAAAATATGCAGTGGGGTAAGACCGACGCGACGGACGAGGAGATTTTATCTGCAATTGAAACGGCTCAGGCGAAGGACGTGATAGAATCGAAAAAATACGGTCTCGGCGAGCCTGTGGAGCAGGGCGGCAAGAATTTTTCCGGCGGTCAGCGGCAAAGACTTACGATTGCTAGAGCTTTAGTTAAAAAGCCCGAAATTTTGATACTCGACGACAGCGCTTCCGCGCTCGATTATGCAACGGACGCAAATCTCAGAAAGTCTATTAAAAATCTCGATTATAAGCCTACTGTTTTTATCGTATCTCAGCGCACTTCTTCGATAAAGCACGCAGATAAAATAATCGTGCTTGACGGAGGCAGGACTGCGGGTATAGGAACGCACGACGAGCTTTTGAATACTTGCGAAATTTACAGGGAAATTCATTATTCACAGTACGCTAAGGAGGGGGATAATATATGAAAGTCCGCCGTAAAAGCGTAATGAAGCGCGTTTTTAAACAATTGAAAGGCTATAAGTTTTTGCTCGCGGCGACGGTGCTGTTTGCAGTTATAACCGTTGCCGGAACGCTTGCAGTTCCCGTTTTTTTCGGTCAGATAGTCAATCTTATAGTCAAGCCGGGCGAAGTTTATTTCAACGAGATATTTACGAAATTTATTATTATAGCCGCTTGCATTGCCGTAACGGCTTTGGCGCAGTGGCTTATGAATATAATAAACAACCGAATCGCTTACAGCGTTGTGAAAGATATACGCGAAGAAGCGTTTGCCAATATACAGAGATTGCCGCTTAAATATTTAGACGCGCAGTCGTACGGCGATATAGTTAGCAGGAACATAGCCGATGTCGACCAGTTTGCGGACGGTTTGTTAATTGGGTTTACCCAACTGTTTACGGGAGTACTTACGATAATCGGCACAATAGTAATGATGTTTGTGTTAAACTGGATTATAGCTTTGGTTGTAATAGTCATAACACCGCTATCGTTGTTTGTTGCGAAGTTTATCGCCTCCAAAACGTATAAGCTCTTTAAAAAAGCTTCCGAAATCAGGGGAGAACAGACTGCTTTTATCGATGAAATGATAGGCAATCTTAAAGTAGTGCAGGCGTTCAACCGCGAGGACGAAAATATTGAGAAATTTGCCGAGATAAATTCTCGGCTGACTTCGGCTTCGCTTAAATCGATATTTTACTCAGCTTTGACGAATCCCTGCGCAAGATTCGTAAACGCGATAGTCTATGCGGCGGTTGCGCTTTCGGGCGCATTGATGCTCGTGTTTGAAACGCCTTTGCCTATTGTGTTCAATGTCGGAATTCTGACAACTCTGTTGTCTTATGCAAACCAGTATACCAAACCGTTTAATGAAATTTCGGGAGTTATAACCGAATTACAGAATGCGATAGCCTGCGCAGGCAGAATTTATGAATTGATTGACGAGGAACCTCAGAAATCCGATTGCGGCGCCGCCGTACTCGGGAACGCGATAGGGGACGTCGAGTTTGAAAACGTATATTTTTCGTATTCTGCGGACAGAAAACTAATAGAGGACTTTAATATAAAAGTCAAGGCGGGACAGAGAATAGCTATCGTCGGTCCAACCGGTTGCGGCAAAACTACTCTTATTAATTTATTGATGCGGTTTTACGAGGTCGGCAGCGGTAAGATTATCGTTGATAACCTGAATATAAACGACGTTACCCGCAAATCTCTTCGGTTAAATTACGGTATGGTTTTGCAGGAAACGTGGCTTAAAAGCGGTACTATTAAAGAAAATATCGCAATAGGTAAACCCGAAGCAAGCGACGAAGAAATAATTTCGGCGGCGAAAGCGGCTCATTCGCATAAATTTATAATGCAGCTTTCTGACGGATACGATACAATAATCGCTGAAGACGGCGGTAATCTTTCGCAGGGTCAGAAACAATTATTGTGTATAGCTCGGATAATGCTTTGTCTGCCTCCGATGCTTATTCTTGACGAAGCGACTTCGTCGATTGATACTAGAACGGAACAGAAAATCCAGAAAGCGTTTGCAAATCTTATGAACGGAAGAACGAGTTTTATTGTAGCGCACAGGCTTTCGACTATTAAGGAAGCCGACGTAATTCTCGTAATGAAAGACGGGAATATAATCGAGCAGGGTAATCACGCACAGCTTCTTGAAAAGGGCGGTTTTTATTCGCAATTGTATAACAGCCAGTTTGCTGTTTAAATAAAAATATATTTTACGGAGAATTTAATGTTACAGGTAAACAACGTATCTCTTCAGTACGGCAGTAAAAAACTGTTTGAGGAAGTTAATCTCAAATTCGTTAAAGGCAATTGTTACGGCATAATCGGAGCGAACGGCGCAGGCAAATCTACTTTTTTAAAAGTATTAAGCGGTGAAGTCGAACCGAATAAGGGCGACGTTTCTATGGACAAAACCGAAAGAATGTCCGTACTTCAACAGAATCAGAACGCTTACGACCACGTTAGCGTTCTTCGTGCGGTAATGCTCGGACATAAACGGCTTGTCGATATAATGGACGAAAAAGACGCTCTGTACGCAAAAGCTGATTTTACGGAGGAGGACGGCGTCAGGGCAAGCGAACTTGAAAGCGAATTTGCGGAATTAGGCGGTTGGGACGCAGAATACGAAGCGCAAACGCTTTTAAACGCGCTCGATATTACCGAAGAATATTACGACAAATTAATGTCCGAAATCGATGCGAAACGCAAGGTAAAGATTTTGCTCGCACAGGCATTGTTCGGTAATCCCGATATTCTGCTTTTGGACGAGCCTACGAACAACCTTGACATAAAAACGGTGCGTTGGCTTGAAAATTATCTTTTGGATTTTGAAAATACGATTATTATCGTATCGCACAACCGTCATTTTCTTAATAAAGTCTGTACGCATATCTGCGACGTCGATTTCGGTAAAATCAATATGATGCTCGGAAACTATGATTTCTGGTATGAAACAAGTCAGCTCCTAGCGCGTCAGCAAAAAGACCAGAATAAGAAAAACGAACAACGCGCAAAAGAATTACAGGAATTTATTGCAAGATTTGCCGCAAACGCATCTAAATCGCGCCAGGCGACGTCAAGAAAAAAAGAACTTGAAAAGCTTACTATTTCCGACTTCAAGCCTTCGCTCAGAAAGTATCCGTTTATCGATTTTAAATACGAAAAAGAAATCGGCAACGATATTTTAATGGTGGAAGGTCTTACAAAAAAGGGTTACTTCGAAAACGTGTCTTTTACCGTTCAGAAAGACGAAAAAATCGGTATTGTCAGCGATAAGAGCACTACCGTTTCAATGCTTTACGATATTCTTGTCGGCAAAGTTCAGCCCGATGAAGGAACAGTGAAATGGGGCAAAACTATTTCCGCTTCATATTTTCCCGAAAACAATAACGAATATTTTCAAGGCTGCGACTATTCGTTGGTGGATTGGTTAAGTCAATATTCCAAAGACCATTACGAAGAATACCTTCGCGGTTGGCTCGGCAGAATGCTTTTTTCCGGCGAAGAGGCTTTGAAACAGGCGAAAGTGCTGAGCGGTGGAGAAAAGGTTCGCTGTATGCT
>CAJUHC010000015.1 GCA_910586345.1 uncultured Christensenella sp. | reverse complement strand
CCGGAGTTATTCGAGATCTCTTTGAGAGTGCGAAAGTCGGATAGCGTAGATGGTCTATTTTGTGTTACAAATTTTTCGGTTAAGGAGTATCTTTTGAGCTAAAATAATGCAAACAATTCAATAGAATGGCTAACCACCATAGAGCAATTTGAAGTTGCTAAACACGGTTAGAAGTCGGTGATACGTTAAGCGTTCAGCGGCTTTTTTCGCGCCTTTTTTACGGTATCTTTCCCGCTCTTTCTTGCGTGGACGAAGATATAAAACTAACAATTCGGAGGTAATCACTATGATAATCAGACCGCCTTAAACGGAAAGCAAACAGAAAGCGAACACGCACGCAACCGTACTGTTACGGGAAGCAAAATATCGTCGCGGACGGGCATCTATACCATAGGTATAGCACACTATACTTATTCCGCTTCGCTACATAAGTTCGTGTGCCCTGCGGGACGAGCAACGCATTCTTCAAAACAGCAAAGTGCGCTGTTTTGGCGTTGCAAGATGAGTGAGCGCATTATATCGCGTGAACGATGACCGAGAACGGCGTTTTTCTTTGCGCCGTTCGAGAATTTATTTACGGCGGTATAACATTAAAAAATTATTTTGGAGGAAACAACTATATCTTATCTGATTTGCACACTGAAAAAGTATAACAACAAAAAACGCGACAACGTAACACCTATCGAAAAGGAAAACGAGCGAGACGAGAATTACAGTCCGGACAACCCACAAATAGACTTGTCGAGAACGCACAACAACTACCACACCGTCTATCCGCAAGGCAGTTATATGGAGTATATCAACGAAAGAATTTCCACTCTGCCCTTAAAGCGAAAAGTACGAAGCGACGCGGTATTGATGTGTTCGTTTATTATCGGATCGGACGGTAACTTCTTTATCGGCTTAACGCCGTGGGAACGGCAACGGTTTTTTGAGGACGCTACGGAGTATTTTGCCGAAAGATTCGGCAGAGAGAATATTATTTCGGCGGTAGTCCACACGGACGAAACAACGCCGCATTTGCACTTAAATCTTATTCCTATCGTCGGGAACAAGTTGAGCGCAAAGCAGTTGTTCACGCGAGCGAGCTTACGGGAATTGCAAACGGACTTTCACGAAAAGGTCGGCAAAAAATGGGGTTTGGAACGCGGCAAGGAAGGCAGTCAAGCAAAGCATATCGACACGGCGGAGTTCAAAGCCAAGACGATAATAGAGCGTGCCGAAAAGAGCGCCGAAGAAACGGAAAAGCAAGCCAAGATAAAAGCCGAAGAATATTTGAGCGGTATTGAAAGTTCTATCGAAGCCGAGCGCAGTAAGCCTATTCCGAAAAAGAAAAAGGCAGTCGAAGCGGAAATAGAAAGTTTGCGCGTAGAAAACGCGGCGTACAAAGAGCATATCGCTATCAAGAACAGAGATACGGACTATTTGTTCAAGCAGTTGCAAAAAGCTGAACGGCAAGGCAAAGCAAACGACACCGCTTTCAAAATGGTAACGGATATGATGAGCGCATATCCCGACGAGTTCGACGCGCTTTTGAAAAAGTCAAGGGCAAAGAAAAGTCCGCCTACTTCCTTTAACGGAAACCGCAACACAAGCGACAAAGGCGGCAAGTAACAATTAAATATACAAACAAAGACCGTGAAGAATACGTCCACAGGAATATGAGAAGTTAAAAGGACTGAAAGAGCGTTCACGGCTTTTTTATACGGAAATTCCCGCCATAGAGCGGACAGCGCAAACAGAAATAAAGTTGCGTTTTAGATAACGCGCATAGAATCGCGGAGGAAATCGAATATGAAAATTGAATATGAATGATTATTAAATTTTTGGAGGAACAACTACGAACAAGACGTTGAAACAATTACGCGAGGAGTTTGCAGCCGCACCCACTTCGCAAAGAGAGTATATGATTGAGGGGAAAAGATACATTGTAACAAGCCACTTTTGCGGCGATAAGGACGTGGACGAGGTTTTACGGAGAATAGCCGTTAATCGGGCGTACCGCGACGCAGGCTTAAAAAACTAATTTAACTATCGGGCGGCTTTGAAATATATTAAGCATAGCCGCCCTTCACATATCGGATCGGGCTTGCCAAATTCGGTGTATTGTGGTATAATACCCTTACATTGAATTTGGCTGCTTTGATTCAGAGGAGTAAAATAAATGAAATCAAAGCAAATACAACTGAATAACAAAGTCGGACTATATATGCGACTCAGCAAGGACGACGAGCGTCAAGGCGAATCGCTGTCAATCGAAAACCAACGCAATATCTTAACCAAGTACGCGCAAGAGCGCGGTTGGAGGGTTATAGACGAATACGTTGACGACGGGTACAGCGGAACAAACTTCGACAGACCGCAAGTACAAAGACTTTTAGAGGACGCCAAGACGGGAAGAATCGATACTATAATCGTAAAAGATTTGTCCCGTTTCGGACGAAACTATATCTTTGTCGGGCAGTACGTCGATTATATCTTCCCTATGTACAATATCCGCTTTATCGCCATATCGGACAACGTAGACACGGCGAACGTAAACAGCGCGGGAATGGATATGATGCCGATAATGAACATCTTTAACGAATGGCACTCGGCAAACACGTCAAAGAAAATTCGCGCGGTAACCGAAGCGAACGCAAAAGCGGGCAAATATCGTTCTACTCACGCGCCTTACGGTTACGTCAAAGGTACGGGCGATAAATGCTTACCCGTAATCGACGAGCCGGCGGCAACTATCGTCAGACGCATTTTCGAGATGAGAGCGACGGGAAAGACGTTAAACGAAATCTATACCGTTCTCAACAACGAGAAAGTCCCTATCCCCGCCGTATATCTGTATGAGAAGTTCGGCGTAACCAACAAAAAGCCGAACAAGAACTTATGGGCGGACAGTATTCTTCGGAGTATTCTCAAAAACCCGATGTATCTCGGTCATTTGATACGTTTGCGCTATACTACCGTATCTTACAAGAACAGACGGCGCACAAACCGCGAGCCTATCGTATTCCCCAATGCGTTCAAGCCTATCGTAACGCAAGAGCTTTGGGATAAATGCCGAGAAATCGAGGAGTCCGTCGCAAGCCACGGCAAGCACACTTCGAGAGGGACAATGCACGTTTTATCGGGACTGATGTTTTGTGCGGACTGCGGCGGTAAGATGAAGCTCGGACAGCAAGATTTGAAACCGTCCAAAGAGCATCCCGAAAGACGTATTCGTTACCACTACATTTGCGGCAATCACTCGCGGTTCGGAAAATTCTATTGCTATAACCACTACATACGGCGCGAGGATATAGAACAAGTGGTGCTTAACGATATACGCGCAAAGGCAAAGCTAATCTTGGACGATGAGCAAAAGGCACGAGCGGACTTCTTGAAATACAAAGAACAAATCTCTGCGGCAAAGTATAACGCCGACAAGAAAGACCTTGCGCAAAAGACGAAACGGTTTAACGAGCTTGAACGGCTGACGCAATCGGTTTACGAGGACAAAGTGTTAGGCAAGATACCCGAAGATATTTGTTTGAAACTTCTTGCCAAGTACACCGAAGAACAAACCGCATTAAAAACCGAAATTGAAGAACTTGAAAACGCGCTGTCCGTCGTAAGCAAGAACGAAGCCGACGTGGATGAATTTATCCGCAGACTCAAACGCTATACCGACGTACCCGAACTTACACGGGAATTGTGCCTTGAACTCATAGAATATATAACAATAGGCGCAAGCCCCGACGACAAAACGGGCGCAAGAGAAATCCACATATACTACAAACTGTTAGGCAAAGAAATCTAACGCCAACAAACTACATTGTCCATTTGCGCATATTAGTAAATTGATATGCGGCAAGTGCGGCAATAAAATGACGGGCATATCGTCCACGAGCAAAAGCAAAAAGATACATCACTACTACAAGTGCGTAGGCGTTACGAAAAGCGTTTGCGACAAGCGGACTATACGCAAGCAGTTTATCGAGGACGAAATCATAGCCGCCATTGTCGGCAACGGCACGGAGCAAAACCCGCACGGCATTTTGACCGACGAATTTATAGACACAATCGCCGCCGAAACCTATATGCTTATACAAGCGGAGCGCAACGACAGCGAGATAAAACGGCTTGAAAGTTTGGTTGCGGACAATCAAAAGGCAATCAACAACCTAATGCAAGCCCTTATGCTCGGCAAAATCGCGGACACGATTTTAGCGCAAATCGAAAAGTTAGAGAGCGAAAACAAGGAACTGAACGATACCATAGAGAGCGAAAAGGCGTTGCAAATCAATTACACCTATGCGGACATTCGCAAGTGGTTACAGCATTTCCGCACGTTGGACTATTCCAAGACGAAAAACCGCAAAGACCTAATCGACACATTTATTTATCGGGTATTGCTTTACGACGATAAAATGAAAGTGATTTTCAACTTAAAAGGCGAACAGCAAAACGAATTGCTTTTGAATTTGATTTTCCCCGATTACCCCGACGGCAACGACGGCGAAAACGAAAACACCGCAAAAGAAAAAGAAACCGAAAACTCGGTTTCTCTTTCAGAGGGGTGTGCGTATACCCCCGTAATGGTGGAGATATGGGGATTCGAACCCCAGACCTATACGTTGCGAACGTATCGCGCTACCAACTGTGCTATATCCCCGTTTGACCCGAATTTCGGGTCGGTTGTTATGGTGGGAACAACAGGACTTGAACCTGTGACCTCTTGCATGTCAAGCAAGCGCTCTAACCAACTGAGCTATGCCCCCGCAAAGCTTTTGTATTATAACAGTTTTTCAAAAGCAATGCAAGTATTTTTCACATAATTTAACGTAAAAAATGCGTCGGCTTAAACCGACGCGTTTTTTATCAGCCTATAAGCGTTGCCTGCGGGTCCGCGGGAACGATTACGGACGGTATTTCGTAATCTTCGCAAATACTCATCATTCCCGAACAAGCCAACAGGAATAATCCCATACCGAACTCGTGAGTATTGTTTTTGCTGGTTGCTTCGTCCTTATAGTTCTGCGGCTGGTATCCCGTAGTCTGCATATATCCGACCTGTCCGCTTTCGAATATGCAATTATCGACAATTCCGTTCCAGGCTTTCTTTACAACGGGATAATAAACGTCGCTGTCGAGAACGCCTAAACGCAATCCGACGCAGTACGCGTATATATATCCCATAGTTCCCGTACTCTCTTTGCCTCCGTAGTACGTTTCATCCACTATAGACGCATTCCAAGTACCGTCGCCGCGCTGATATTTTGCAATCGATTCCGCAAGTTCCGAATAATCGTTCCTGTAAGCGGCATATATTTCGGGGAACTCGTTTTCGTCAAGATACAAAAGCTGTTTCGCAAGCGCGGCGAGAACCCACGCATTGCCCCTCGACCAGAAAACGGGAAATTTCTCGTTAGTGTCCGCATCGACCGAATTCGTTTTGAGACCTTTCTGTGAAGAATCTCTCCACCACAGATTGTAAGTTCCGTTATACAGTTCTTCTTTCCAATAAGTATATCCCTCGAAAGCCTGCTCAACGTATTTTTTATCGCCAGTCTGCAATGAAAGTAAAGTATAAGTATTCAGCGCCATATATAACGCGTCGCACCACCACCAGCCCATATGGCTCCAATCTCTGTTAGGGTCTATCCACTCGCTCCCGCTCACCTTCGGCGGAGTCTTATCGTTCATATCACGGTTGAGATTATAAATAGCGTTATCTACGGTATCAGCAACCTTAAACGACGCGCCGCGAATATCGTTCAATTGCAAATATGTTTCGCCTATTTGATAATTATCGCCGTGCGGAGTATGATTACCGTTATCGTTAAGATACTTGAACTGATTGCCGATACCGCGCAGGAAATAGTACTTGTTCATATCTCCCGTAGTAAAGAAAGCCTCGGTAAGCCCCGAATAATATACCGCGTCTTTCCACTGTGAATCGTCTATTTTAACGTCCATAGGTTTACCGTCGTGGTTGGGAATCTGATACTTTTCGTTTTCGGTTTTATCTATAAACCAGTCGTTCGACTTATCCATAACGTCTTTTATCTCCGAATATCCGAAATCCGAAGTTTTAAATTTATCCTGTTCTTTACCGCCGAAACCCGAAGTTATTACTGTCTTTTCCGCAACCGCGTTTTCGGAAATATTTTCCGTACCGTAAACCTCGAATTCAGTAAGAGCCGCAAACATTTCCGAATCCGCGTTCTCGACTTCTTTTATATCCTTTATACGAACGTAAGTAGTTGAAACTTCGGTAATATCGAACTCCTGCAAGTCCCCGCTTTTTTCAAAACCTTCTATTTTCTGAGTGGTTCCGTCCGAAAATTCAAGAGTCACGCTCTCCCAATAAGTGTCGTGTTCTTTACCTCCCGACAGCGAGTAATCCGCACGGAGTACGAACCCTGCTTTATCGATAGTTACTTCTCTGCCGAAATAAACCGTAAACTCCGCGTCTTTCTTTTTATCGTAACCCCAGGACTGATAAGGATAGTTCCCGTGGTCTGTTGCGTCTTTACACCCGTCTATCGCATTGCGCGCATAAAAACCGGCTTCGTTGCGCGTAACCCTGTTAGCATAAGCGTGAGGGAAAGCCGAAACCTGACTTAAAGCCTGAGAATCGACGAGTGTTACATCCATTGCGTTATCGCTTTTATTCTGGTCGTTCTTCTCGTCAACGTACATAAAATCATAGGGATTCAATGCAAGATTGCGCCTTTCAGAAACTTCGCTTCCGCTTGCCTTGCTTGCACTGAACGCGTGGCTCGTTCCGCCGAAAGCGTCCTTGCCGTAAACCGCCTGAGCACCAGAAGACGGTATCTGAAAGGTTATCCGTCCCGTAGGAGAATATATAAGTTGTTCGCCGAGACTATCGAATAGTTTAACATTGACGTATTTATAATCAGATTCGATTTCTATTATATCCCCCGCCTGCAACGCTTTATCGTAAGTTAAAGAGCCCGCGCTCTCTTTTATAACGTTTCTGCCCCTTATCAGTTTTATAACCGCTTCGTCCGACGGATTCTTAACGGCATCCGTTAACGTTTTATTCCCGTAAGCGGTTTCGCCCCTTATTCCCGTTTCTTCTTCGCGTTTGTTCTTTTTACAGCCCGAAGCTCCTGCAAGGCACGTCACTGCGACGGACATAGCCAAAAGCACGGAAACAGTTTTCCTGATATTCATAATTTCTCCTCCGCAAAAGTATTCGTTTATAATTTATCATACCGTTCGTATTATTGCAATATCGTAAAATCAAATGCAATATGAATATAATTCAAATGCAATATCTTAATTAAAAAAGGAAGGCTTCCGCCTTCCTTTTTTATCAAATATCGTCGTCATCGTAATAAGAACCGTAATAACTGCCCGTATACGGAGCATCGAAACCGTCGTCGTCGTAATTGTTATAATTGCCTCCGTACGGATTGCCGTAAGGATTACCGCCGTACTGTCCGCCGTAGGGAGGCGCACCGTAGCCGTTTGAGGAATAACCGTCATTTCCGTATTGGTTGCCGTAAGGATTACCCCCGTACTGTCCGCCGTAAGGAGGCGCGCCGTATTGGTTATACTGATTTGCGCCGTAATAAGGCGGGGTTTGCTCCGTGCGCGCGTTTTGGGCGAATTTTCCGTTTTTCTTGCCCTTTTTACCTTTCTTTCCCTTGTTATTCGCGCCGCCGCCCGCAGAGCCGTCGTCGCCGGAATAACCGAACTGTTTAACGAACTTGCGTTCTTTTCTTATTTTGTGTTTTATCGGGAAAGCCCAGAAAATAGAAACTAACCACAAAAGCACGAAACATATTCCGCTTATCCACATCATAGACGAAACTCCGCTGAACAGAGTCTTTATTAATTCGCCGTTTTCGCCTTCGACCATCTGCGGCGCGAATTTAAACATAAGCTTAGGCGCAACGATAAACGCAAGAGCGATAAAACCGGG
Source organism: uncultured Christensenella sp. (assembly GCA_910586345.1). Lineage (GTDB taxonomy): Bacteria > Bacillota > Clostridia > Christensenellales > Borkfalkiaceae > Coproplasma. The sequence goes on along the minus strand of CAJUHC010000015.1, from coordinate 24,897 downwards.
AATCCAGCTGTAAAGTTTTACGTACCACATCGTGAACCGTTTATTTTTCGCAAACAAATGGAAGAACGAGAACAGGAACAAAATAAGCCAAGGTGCCACGAACGCAAGCATACCGTAAAACGCGTAACCGTAATATCCGAAATATTCGGAGAACGTATCCGCAGTATCGTTTACAAGACTTCCCAAGCTCGATTTTAGATTAGCTTTAACTTCATCCATCTTGCTGTCGTCAAGACCCATTTGTTTCAGCAAATCATTGTAACTCGTACAAATAACCCTGTCGCCCTCGTCGGGAGTTTCGGGAGGAGTAACATCTCCGCCCTCGCCCTCGTCGGGAGTTTCGGGAGGAGTGACTTCCCCGCCTTCGCTTCCGTCGGGAGTTTCGGGAGGAGTGATTTCTCCGCCTTCGCTTCCGTCGGGTGTTTCGCCGACTTCGCCCTCTACGGTCTTTTTAATGTTAACACTGCCGGACGGCTGTTCTTCATTGTCCTTTTTACCTAAATTGCCTATAATGGAGTCGATATTAAATTCTCCGAGGTCCACGTTTTTAGACACCGCCACGGCAATCATTGTTTCAACGGAAAAAGATTCCGATACCGCCGCGGTATCGTCATACATCGTCAATATGTAATCTTTTACGGTTTCACCGTCCGTTTCTTTATTGAAATCGTCGCCGAGTATTCCGTCGAGTTCGTTAACGAATGCGTCCGCGGCGTTCGCCGCGTCCTCTCTGCTTTCCACTTCGTCGAGTTTTTTGAACGTTCCCGTAAGTTTCGTAATGTTTTCGTCGGTGAGTTTTTCAGCCGCTTCCGGCGGAAGATTCGCCACGAGGGAAGTTGCGAGAGTCGCTACCACGACTTCCTCTATCACGGCTTTTCCCTCCGGCGTCTGGAACATACCGACTACGTTATCGGCTATGCTGTCGATAAGTTTCGTAACCAGCGCGTTTTCGCCGAAAAACATTTCGTCGAGAAATTTATTCGCTTTTTCGTCACCCGAAGCAAACGCAACCTTGGAAGCGTTAAAAGTCGAAAACTCGATTTTGCCCTCGGCTTTACTTAAAACGTTGGATACTACCGCCGCTATAACGGGCATAAAGTCAACGTCTCCGGGCGCCAATCCCTCGGTGGTGTCGCCTACGATTTTTTCGATTTGTTCGTCTACAAGCCGTTTCGTCGCGTCGCTTTGCAATATTTTGCCGAAATCGACTTTAAAAATCGGCGCGAATACAAGCGAAAACGCGGCTACGAGCGCAAGAATACATACGAATATATTTAAAGGTATAAGTTTTCTTTGCAGTTTTCTTTCTTTTTCGGAAACTAATTTTCCCATAATTCTACCTCTCTTTCGCTATTTATAGTTTAATACCGTAAAACCGATTTGTCAATCGTTTACCGTATCTTTGTTTTCGGGCGGACTTTTTGCACCGCCCCTATTGACCTCAGCGTATTTTATATGTATAATAATATATGCTCGGTACCGCAAACAAATCGTTATAAATTTATCGATTATGCGTTTGTCCGTACCGTTTTGAGTTTATATAATATAACGGAGGCAATTATTATGGATTGGTTTAAAAACCTTACTGTTCTCGAACATATATATTTCTGGCTCGGAATAGTTTCGACGCTGTTTCTGGTAATACAGATAGTGATGATGTGTTTTTCGTCTTTCGGCGGGGACGGAGACATCGACGGCGACGGAGTCGCGGACCCGGACCTGGACGCCGATTCGGGAATTTCGATTTTCACGGTAAAAAGCATAACCGCGTTTTTAGCAGTCGGAAGCTGGTCGGGTCTTCTTACGTGCGCTCTTGCGTCGGATAAACTGCAATGGCTTTCGATAATCGTTGCGGTACTCACGGGTGCGGCGGCTCTTACGGCGGTCGCGTTTTCTCTGCACGCGCTGAAAAAATTACAATGCAACGGCGCCGTAGAATATGATAAACTCGTCGGACAGCGCGCGAACGTTTACGTATCCATACCCCCTTTAAGAAGCGGAAGAGGCAAGTTAACCTTAAATGCTCAGGGCAAGTTTATGGAAATGGACGCCGTAACCGACGAAACCGAAAAAATAGCGGTAGACGAAGTTATCGAGATAATTTCGATAGAGAACGAATGCGCCGTCGTTAAAAAAATCGGCGGTGCCGAAACCGACGTTAAGGTTTCGCAGGAAAAAATTTCAGACTGAAAAATTTAATATAGGAGATAGAATATGAATAATTTACTCGCATCTATGGGAGTTACAATCGGAATCATAGTATCCGTAGTCGTCGTGCTTGTGCTGATAATGATAGGTTTGGTAGTTCTCACAAGATACAAAAAGTGTCCTTCGGACAAAATTATGGTTATCTACGGTAAGATTTCGCCCAATAAAGACGGTACGTACCGCAGCGCCAAATGTATTCACGGCGGAGCCGCGCTCGTAATGCCGTTCGTACAGTCGTATACTTACCTCGACCTGACCCCGCTTTCGATAGCAGTAGACTTGAAAAGCGCTCTGTCGAAACAGAATATACGTATCGACGTTCCCTCTATATTCACCGTAGGCATCTCGACGGACCCCTCCGTAATGCAGAACGCAGCGGAAAGACTTTTAGGCTTACAGCTCAAACAGATTTCCGACCTCGCGAAAGACATTATCTTCGGTCAGCTGCGTCTGGTTATAGCTACTATGGACATCGAAGAAATCAACACCGACCGCGACAAATTCCTCGAAGCGATTTCGAGAAACGTCGAAGGCGAACTTAAAAAACTCGGTTTAAGGCTCATAAACGTCAACGTAACGGACATTTCCGACGAAAGCGGATACATAATCGCGCTCGGTAAAGAAGCGGCGGCAAAAGCAATTAACGACGCTAAAATATCGGTTGCGGAAGAAAACAGAAAAGGTGCGATAGGCGAAGCGAACGCACAGATGCAACAGCGTATAAACGTCGCCGACGCGGAAAGCAAAGCCATCGAAGGCGAAAACAAAGCTAAAGCCGACATCGCCCAATCAAAAGCTCTGCTCCGCCAGAAAGAAGCCGAGGCTATGAAACTCGCGGTCGCGGCCGAAAACGTTCAGGCGGCAAAGGCGAAAGAAGAGAGCTACGCCGCGGAAAAGGAAGCAGAAATCGCACGTGCTTCGCGCGAAAAGGCTACGAAGGAAGCCGACATAATCGTCGCTTCGGAAATCGAAAAGAGAAAAATCGAAATACAGGCGGACGCCGAAGCGGAAAATATCCGCAGACGCGCAAAGGGCGAAGCGGACGCTATATACGCTAAAATGGAAGCCGAGGCGCGCGGTCTTTACGAAACCCTTTCCAAACAGGCGGAAGGTATGGATAAACTCGTTCAGGCGGCGGGTACGTCCGACGAAGCGGTACGTCTTATGATTGCAGACAAACTCGAACAGCTCGTCGCGACGCAGGTCGAAGCCGTAAAGAATCTCAAAATCGACAAAATTACGGTCTGGGACAACGGCGCAAACGCGGACGGAAAAACCGCGACGGCGAATTTTATGTCGGGTATGATGAAGTCCCTCCCTCCCCTCGACGATTTATATTCGATGGCGGGTCTTAAAATGCCCAAAATCATAGCTCCCGAAAAAGCGGAAGACGCTAAGACGGAAACGAAAAAATAATCTGGTTTATAAACGGGGCGCGGTTTCCGCGCCCCGTTTTTTTTACGCTTTGACTTTTAATTTTACTGGTTTTAATTTATTTTCCTTAATCTTCTTTTTCTTGCGTCGGGAAAACAGCCTTAAAACGAGTTTGTATACTTCCCCTACGGGTATTACGGAAAACGCGAGTCCGAGCGCAATCAGCCAATGGGTAACGTTCAATCCGTCAAGCCCGAACGCTTGAGCAAACGGGCTTACTGCAAGCAATACGTTTATAACGATACCCGCCGTCACCGTGCAAAGCAGTATTTTGTTCGTGAATATTCCGCACTTGAACAACGACTGCCTTTCCGAGCGGATATTGAACGCGTGGAACAATTCGAGGAACGAGATTGTAAGGAAAGTCAGCGCAGTCGCGACTTCGTTGCCCCATATACCGAGAGCAACGGCGTATACGCCTATCGTCACCGCGGTTATATATACTCCGAAAAAGCATATAGACGCGACGGAAGATTTGGAAAACAAACTCTTCTCCGCCCGCACCGGCGGAGTTTTCATTATATCCGCGTCCTCTTTTTCCATACCGAGCGCGAGCACGGGGAAACTGTCGGTTATGAGATTGAGCCATAAAAGCTGTGTGGAAAGCAGGAAATTGTTTTTGAAGAATACCAGCGACGCAACGAGTATCGCGAGCACTTCCGCGAGGTTGGTCGACAGGAAAAACTGTATTGTCTTGCGTATATTTGCGGAAATACGTCTTCCTTCCCTTACAGCGCATACTATCGTGGTAAAGTTATCGTCCGCGATAACCATATCCGACGCGCTTTTCGTCACGTCCGTTCCCGAACCCATAGCGATGCCTATATCGGCGGTCTTGATGCTCGGCGCGTCGTTTATTCCGTCGCCCGTCATAGCCGTGACCTTTCCGCGCTTTTTCAAGGCTTTGACAATCATATTCTTGTGCTTAGGCGAAACGCGAGCGAATACCCTGCATCTTTCTATCGCGTTTTCACGCTCTTCCGCGGACATACCGTCGAGCTCTTCACCCGAGATTACCTCGCGCATATCCTCGGCTATTCCGAGATTTTTAGCTATCGCAAACGCCGTGCGTACGTGGTCTCCCGTTATCATAACGGTTGAAATTCCCGCCTCTTTACACTCCGCTACGGCTTCTTTTACGCCCTCTTTAAGTCCGTCTATCATTCCGCACAGTCCGATAAAAGTAAGCCCTTCTTCGTTCGGCCGTCCGTCGTAACTTCGGTAAGCAAAGCCGAGAACACGGAGCGCGTTGTCGGACATTTTATTATTGCGTTCGGTTATTTTCCTTTTATCGTCTTTCGTAATGGCGCGCACTCCAGAAGCGGTAGCGATGAACGAACACCTTTCGATTAGTATATCGGGCGCGCCCTTTACGTAATTTATTTTCTCTCCGCCGAAGTCCGCGGAAACGCTCATCATCTTGCGCTCCGATGTAAAAGGAAGCTCCGCGATTTTTTCGAAACTCTTATAAAAACCGCTTTCGTCGGCGTATATCCTGAGGGCAATTTCCGTAGGGTCGCCTATATACTTGCCCTTTTCGCCCTTTACCGACGAACAAGCCGTCATACATTCGAGCAGTTTCGTCTCTGCGGAATCCGCGCAATGCACTTCGGTCACGCGCATTTTGTTTTCCGTGAGCGTACCCGTCTTATCCGAACATATAACGGAACACCCGCCGAGCGTTTCAACCGATTTGAGTTTTCGGATAACGACGTTTTTTCTGCTCATCTTCTGTACGCCCATAGCCATAATTATCGTGACTACCGCGGGCAGTCCCTCGGGAATAGCCGCGACCGCGATTGCGACGGAAGTCATAAAGTTCTTTAAAATCCCGTCTCCGCGCACGAACAGTCCGAGTATGAATATGAGCGCCGTAACCGCAAGCACGAAAATCGTAATAGCTTTTCCGAGCTTGTTCAAAGTCTTTTCGAGCGGGGTCGCCGTGACTTTCGTATCTTCGAGCATCGTCGCGATTTTGCCCATTTCCGTACCCATACCGACGGAAGTCACGACCGCGGACGCGTTACCGCGGACAACGTAAGTCGAATTGAACAAAACGTTCTTCATAGCACCGAGCGCGGGTTTTTTCTCTTTCAGAACTTCGGCTGTTTTTTCGACCCCGACGCTCTCGCCCGTGAGCGCGGACTCGTCGCACTTCAAGTTATTGCACTCTATGATTCTGCAATCGGCAGGTATTACGTCGCCCTCTTCCAAAAGAATAATGTCCCCGACGGTAATTTCCGTACTGTCGACGGTCGTTTCCTTTCCGCCTCTCCGCACCTTTACCGAACACGACGAGAGTTTTTTCAGGTTCTCTATTGCCTTATCCGCGCGGTACTGCTGAACAGTGCCGACGACCGAATTCATAAAAATTATCGTCAGTATTATAAACGTATCCGTCAAGTCGCGCGTGTCCTTGGAAATAAAGGCTATTACCGCCGAAACAGCCGCCGCCGCAATCAGCATAAGCGTCATAAAATCTTTGAACTGCGAAAAGAACAGCTTTACTATTCCGGCTCGCTTACCCTTTTCAAGCTCGTTTTTACCGTATACTTTAAGCCTGTCCTCCGCTTCTTTCTGCAAAAGTCCGTCTTTGGCGGTATTGAGTTTTTTTAACGTTTGCCCGACGTCCGTAAAACAAAAGTTATCCATACGCTAATTGTATGCGGGCGGTTACCGCGTTATGAGTAAAAAGAAAACAACTTGTTTGCGCCGAAATTTTCTTTGTCTATAACGCTTTTACGCTCTTCCCAAAACTCACGCATTAAGCTTTGCAATTTTTCGTCGTTTACTTTTTCGATAAACTCCTCTACCCAACCGTTCAGCAAATCGAAATTCCCGTTTAAACAGTCGAAGCATTTTATAAATTCCTTTAAACCTCTTTCAGCTTTGGCGCAAATTCGAATAAATATCTTTCTGAAATCGAAAACCGCGGCTATGCTTGCAAGTCTCACGTATTCTTCCTGTTTCGACTTTTTATAACTTTTCAACAACAGCTTTGCGTCTTCTTTATTCAGAAGAAATAAAAATCCGTCCGCTTCTCTTTCAAACTCTTTGCGATAACCGTCCGTAAAATTCGACATTTGTTTTCTCCTTATATAGTTTAATTAATGACTACATTATACCCATTTTATTGGCTATTGTCAATAATAAGACTATATATTATAATAAAAATATGATAAGTTATAAACCGTTTTGGAAGATACTGAAAGAGAAAGGCGAATCAACTTATACCCTTATTAATAAACACGGTGTAAGCAGTGGTACAATCGACAGACTCAGACAAGGAAAAGGAATAAATACTACCACGTTAAACGACTTATGCAAAATACTGCATTGCAGGGTCGAAGATATAATCGAATACGTTGAAGAATAAATAAAACAGCGCCCGCGCGGAAATTTCCGCGCGGGCGCCGTAGTTCTGCGTTTTATTCTTCTTCGGCGAAGTCGTGTTCTTCCTCTTCGTTATGAGGTTCGGGGAACTGCGACTCGTCGTAGGCTATTCCGTTTTTGTCGTAATAGTCCTTGACCGCGGCTCTGATTGCCTCTTCCGCAAGCACGGAACAGTGCATTTTATGCGCTGGCAGACCGTCGAGAGCTTCCGCCACGGCTTTATTGGTAAGTTCCAGAGCCTCGGAAACGGGTTTGCCCTTTATGAGTTCGGTAGCCATAGACGACGAAGCAATCGCGCTTCCGCAACCGAAAGTATTGAATTTTACGTCGGTTATTATATCGTTCTCGATTTTGAGATATATCTTCATTATATCCCCGCATTTAGCGTTGCCGACTTCGCCTATTCCGTCCGCGTCCTCGATTTTCCCGACGTTCCTCGGATTGGTGAAGTGGTCCATAACTTTTTCGCTGTATAAAGCCATAAATAGTACTCCTTAAATAAAATGCTTTCTTTTTCCCGTCGTCAAATCTTCCCAGAACGGCGAACGTTCGCGCCATATTTCAATTACCTTGGGAACTTCGCCGAGAATATAATCGATTTCTTCTTCGGTATTGTATTCGGAAAGGCTGAGCCTCAACGAGCCGTGCGCGACCTCGTGAGGAAGCCCGAGCGCAAGCAGAACGTGCGAGGGTTCGAGCGAAGCCGTCGTGCAAGCCGAACCAGAAGAAACGCAGATACCTCTTTGGTTCAAATCGAGAATAAGGCTTTCGCCCTCCACGCCCTCGAAACTTATATTGACGTTCGACGGAAGCCTTGCGTTCCTGTCGCCGTTCAATTTCGAGTGCGGAATTTTCGTCAGACCGTCAATGAGTTTATCGCGCAGTTTTATAAGTTTTTCGGTATTCGCGCTCATATTTTCGCAGGCTTCTCCGAGAGCGACGGACATAGAAACTATCCCGCCTACGTTCTCAGTTCCCGCGCGCCGTCCGCTCTCCTGCGCTCCGCCCTCTATAAGCGTAACGAGCGGAATACCGCGCCTGCAATACAGCGCGCCAACGCCTTTCGGTCCGTGAAATTTATGCGCGGAGAGCGAAAGCAAATCTATATTGTCCGCTTTTACGTCGACGGGTATATGCCCGACAGCCTGTACCGCGTCCGTGTGAAACGGCACGTTAAACCTCTTGCATACCTCGCCTATTTCGCGTACGGGCTGAATCGTTCCGACCTCGTTGTTCGCGTACATAACCGTAACGAACGCGGTGTCGGGGCGTATTGCCTTTTCCACCTGTTCCGCGGTTACAAGTCCGTTTTCGTGCACGTCGAGATACGTTACCTCGAACCCCTCTTTTTCAAGTTTCTTCAATACGTGCAAAACAGCGTGGTGCTCGAACGCAGTCGAGATTATATGTTTTTTGCCTTTCCTCTCTCCGTTCAGCGCAAGCGAACGCAGAGCCTGGTTGTCCGCCTCGCTTCCGCCCGAAGTGAAATAAATCTCGCGCGGTTCCGCGTTAAGATATTTTGCGATTTTTGCGCGCGCCTCTTCGAGCGCTTCCTTTGCAACCTGTCCCGCCGAATAAAGGGAAGACGGATTGCCGTATACCTCTTTGAGATAAGGTAGCATCGCGCCGATTGCTTTATCGCTCATAGCGGTCGTAGCCGCGTTGTCCGCGTAAATAACTTTGTTCATTTTAATTCCTATGTTTTTAATATGATTTAATTATAAAAATAAATTCCTATTTTGTCAATAGGAATTAGAACGTATTTTCAAAAAAGATTTTTATTTCAATAAATCTTTAAGCGTTTTGGAATTTAAAAAATTCATAATGACTTCGTCGAGCTCCTTAAAAAGAGGCAACGTCTGACAGGTACCCGCGTTTTCGCAACCGCTGTCGAGGCAGGACACGGGCGAAAGCGTACCCTCTCCCGTCAGAAGAATTTCCGCGACGGTATACTCCTCCGCGCTCCTTGCGAGCTTATAACCGCCGCTCTTGCCTCTCGCGCTGACCACAAGCCCCGCAGACGATAACTGCGAAGCGGAAGCTTCGAGATATTTGAGCGACTCTCTCTGGCGTTCCGCGACGTCGGAAAGAGAAATATATCCCTCGCCCTCGTGGCGGGCAAGGTCTATCATAACTTTTAAAGCGTTTCTGCCTTTAGTCGTAATATACACGTCAACCCCCGTACTCTATCATTTTATTAATGCACTTCACAGCTTTGGAAATAAGTTCCGCGTCCATTGTGATTTCCTCGCCCGCCGTGCCTGTAAGACAGTTCAAAACGTCCGCAAGCGTGGTTATTTTCATATTATGGCACAGCAAATCTTTTGAAAGCGGATAAAACTTTTTATCGGGACATTTAAACTGCAAGTGCTGTACAATCGAATTTTCCGTGCCGATAATGAATTCTTTTTTATCCGATTTCTCTGCGAACTCCATAATACCCGAGGTGGAACCGACGTAGTCCGCAAGCGCGACGACTTCGGGACGGCACTCGGGATGAACGAGAAACAGCGCGGACGGATGCGCTCTTTTCGCGCTCTCCGCGTCCGATTTTTCTATCTTCGCGTGAACGGGACACCCGCCCGACAGAAGTTTGAAATTCTTTTCTGGCACCTGACTTTTAACGTAAGTCCCGAGATTTATATCGGGAATGAACAGAATATTTTTTTCGGGAACCGCACGGCAGATTTTAACCGCGCTCGAAGAAGTGACGCAAACGTCCGAAACAGTTTTGAGTTCCGCCGTAGTATTGACGTAAGCGACAACAGCGTAATCGGGGTACAATTTTTTGACTTCCTCGACCGTTTCTATATCGAACTGCTCCGCCATAGGACAGCCCGCGTCGGGGTTGGCGAGTATCACGCGTTTTTCGGGCGAAAGCATTTTCACTGTTTCCGCCATAAAGCGCACCCCGCACATTATAATCGTACCCTGCGGAGCGGTCTTTGCCTTTACGGAGAGCGCGTAGCTGTCGCCCGTAAAATCCGCTATTTCGCAGATTTCCTCGGACATATAGCTGTGCGCGAGAATACAGACTCCGTTCCGCTTTTTTAAATCTATAATTTTTTGCTGTAAATCTTTTATCATTGTTTTATATTATACCGCAAATAGAAATTACGGTCAAGCGGCTGTTTGTTTAATTTTCAAGCCCGAGAAGATAATCAGCCGAAACCCCGAAACATAAAGCAAGCGCCTTTATATATCGTGCTTTGGGTTCATTAACTCCGTTTTCCCAAAAAGATATAACCGCTTTCGATACGCCCACTTTTTCGGCAAGCTGTGGTTGAGATAACCCCATTGCTATTCTCAAATCTTTTATTTTTTCCGATAAGTCTTTCATAATTAAATTATATTAGAAATCTAAGAAGAATACTTGACTTCTTTGATTTCTAAGAATATAATAATTCTTAGTTTACTGAGAGGAGTTTAACTATGGAAGAACAAGAAAAACAACATCACTGCTATAATTGCCGACATTACGAAGCGGTATATTTAAAAAAAATCTGCACTTTCGAAAGGCAGAACACCGGCTTTTGCTCTGAAAACGAAAGCGTAGTAAAGAAACGCGACGGATGCAATAAATGGAAGTACGATACCCCTGGTTGCAGATACGGCAGACGGTTTTTAAGAAAAGACATAGTGTACAAACGCATTATAGAAACTTTGGAAGGTTTGAAGGTTCTCGAACAGATTGTACGGGAAGAATACGAAGAAAATAAAACCGAACCTCTCCCGCCGAGATAAATTACCGCCAAGCGTTTTTTAACGCTTGGCGGTATTCGTATTATTTTTTTACCGTTTTTCGGGTTGTCTTTTTTGCGGGTTTTTGTTCTCCGTCCATAGGCGGAACCTGCGGGATATGCGACGAATCGTTCTTGACTTCCTTATGTTCGCGCTTGATTTTGATTTTTACGCTCTTTTCTTTCTTTACCTCTTCGGGAGTGCTTTCGTGATACGGGACTTCGAATATGACCGACTCGTAAGGGCGCAGGTTGAAAACGAGCTTATACTTTCTGCCGTCGCACAGCTCTTCCTTTGCCTCTATTTCCAAGGGCGAACCGTCGGGATAAGTCGAGAACACGCGCTTATATACGCCGTCCGCGGGCGCGCCGACGCCCATTTCATATCTTTCCACGGGCGCGAAGTTACAGACGAAAATCAGCGCGTTGTTATAGTTCCACGGGTTGCGCCTTATAAACGTGAATATATTGCGGTTATAATCTCCGCTGTTGACCCACTCGAACGTGCCGTTTCCTCCGCAGTCATTATAGAGAACGGGGCGCGTCCTGTACAGGTGAAGCAAAGCGCGGTAACAGTTGAGCACGTCGCGGTGCCCTTCGTCGTCGCAGAGGAACCAATCGAGCCCCGTTTTGAAGTTCCACTCCCGCTCCTGCGCGAAGTCCTGACCCATAAACAGAAGTTTTTTGCCGGGGTGCCCCATCATCATAGTATAACAGGTTTTCAGGCTGCCGAGCTTGTCGGGCTTGCTGCCTATGAACTTGTTTATCATACTGCCTTTGCCGTGCACTACTTCGTCGTGAGAGAGAACGAGCATATAATTTTCGTTGAACGCGTACTCGAACAGGTGGGTTATAAGTCCGTGGTGATAGGGTCTGAAAATCGGGTCGGTGTTGTAGTACTTTATGGTATCGTTCATCCAGCCCATATTCCATTTGAGCCCGAAACCGAAACCGCCCTTTTTAGCGGGTTTGGTGATACCCTCTATAATCGAGGAATCCTCGGCTATTAAAAACGCGTCCGTGCGCTGTCTTAAAACGCTGTTGAGGTGGCGGAAAAATTCAAAGCTTTCGAGATTTTCGTTCCCGCCGTATTGATTGGGACGCCACTCGCCCCTGCCGAAGCTGTTATAGAGCATAGCCGCAACCGCGTCCACCCTCAAAGCGTCGATATGGTATTTCTCGACCCAGAAAAACGCGGAAGCCATAAGGAAGTTGGAAACTTCCTTTTTGCCCAAATCGAAGGCTTTCGTTCCCCATTCGGGATATTCGGCGCGGAGCGGGTCGGCGTACTCGTATAAAGGGGTACCGTCAAAGTTTGCAAGACCGAAATCGTCTTTGGGGAAATGCGCGGGTACCCAGTCTAAAATTACCCCGATACCGTGTTTATGTAAGTGGTCGACAAAGTACATAAAGTCTTCGGGAGTGCCGTAACGCGAAGTAGGAGCGAAATAGCCCGTAACCTGATAGCCCCAGGACGGGTCGAAAGGATATTCGCATATACCCATAAGTTCGACGTGGGTATATCCCATCCACTCGACGTATTCGCAGAGTTCGTGCGCAAGTCTGCGGTAATCGAAGTACTGGTCCTCGTCCCATTTGGACAAGTCCTTTTTCCAGCTTCCGAGGTGAACTTCGTAGACAGACATAGGTTTTTCCAAAAAGTTTTCGCCTTTTTGGTTCTTTAACCATTCCTTATCGCCCCATACGTATCCGTCGAGGTTTGCGACTATCGAAGCGTTGCTCGGTCTTAATTCCGAACGGAAAGCGTAAGGGTCGATTTTCTGAACTTCGGAGCCGTCCGCGCGGACAATCAGATACTTATATTTGACGCCCTCGCACATACCCGGGACGAAAAGTTCCCAGATGCAGTCGTCGACCTTTTCCATAACGTCGCGCCAGGGCGTCCAGCCGTTGCCGTCGGAAACGACGCACACAGCGCGCGCGTTCGGCGCCCACAGTACGAAATGTACGCCCCAAACTCCGTCGATTTCTCTTAAATGCGCGCCCATTTTATTATAGAGCTCGTAATGCGTACCGTGATGGAACAGGTATCTGTCGAGTTCGCCGAAAAATTTGTTATTCATAATTTATCCCCCTTTATATTGACGAAAATTTTATCGCGTTTTTTAATTGAATTTACTGAAACTTATAGTGATATATACAGCCCGACTTGGCGGAAAGGTTTACAAACAGCCGTCCGTGATTTACGCGGTTTTGCTCCGCGTCCGTATCGAAGCCGTTTGCGTGAGTTATAAGCGCTCTCGTCATAACCGCGCCCGTAGGAACGCCGAGTTCCCAGACGGGTACGCTTAAATTCATTTCCGCATCCGTACAATTTATTACGACAGCGGCGCAGTCCGTTTCGTCGAACCTGCCGTATATTATATATCCGTTGCCCGCGTCGAGCTTTTTTAAACTGCCTCTTTTTAGACAATGCAGACTTTTGCGCAGTCCGATTAAAGTTTTATGATAATCTATGAGCAATTTATTCTCTGCGCCCCAAGGATATGTGCGGCGGCTGTCGGGGTCGGTCCAACCTACCTGACCTGCTTCGTCCGCGTAATATACGCCGGGCGAACCGACCCAGGTCATTTGTATAAGTACGCCGAGCGCCATTACGGGAAGCTGAACGTTGTATCCCGCCGCCTGAGGTCCGCAGTTTTTCAACGTTCCGACAGTGCCGTTGGTGCGCGTTAAAAAGCGTGAATGGTCGTGGTTGGAAAGCTGATTCAGCGCCGAATCGAGAGAGGGACGGGGAAATTTGCTCATATTTTTGAACATAGTTTCAAAGAAAAGCTGACCGTCCCAGAGCTTGCCCCCGTCGAAGCTTTCGCTGTGCTTTTCCATACCCGTCAAAAACCAGGTAACGGGTTCCATAAAGGCGTCGTAATTCATTACCGAATCCCACTCTCCGCCTTTGAACCAGCTCTCGGGGTCGCCGTAATGCTCTGCGAATATAAACGCTTCCGGGTTTGCGCCCCTTACTTTTTCGCGGAACGCTTTCCAGAATTTATGATTGTATCTGACGCTGTGACCCAAGTCGGCGGCGACGTCGAGTCTCCACCCGTCCACGTTAAACGGAGCCGATACCCACTTCGCGCCCGTAGATAAAATATAGTCTTCGAGTTCCGCGCTGTGCTCGTAATTGAGTTTAGGCAGAGTCTGAAAGCCCCACCAGCCTTCGTAATCGCTGTTGGCTTCGCGGGGTTTATCAAATTTAAAATAGTTTCTGTAAGGGCTTTCCAATGAGTGAAACGCGCCTTTCTGCTCGTAACCCTCTTTATTGAGATATACTCCTTCTCTGTCCATCCACTTATTGAACGACCCGCAATGGTTGAAAACCCCGTCTATAACGACTTTCATACCGCGCCTGTGCATTTCTTCCACGAGTTCCGCAAAATATTCGTTGCTCTTTCGAAGATTGACGCGGGAAGTGACGCGCCTGATATATTTCGGAGCGTAGCCGTTGTTATGCTCCCAATACTGCATACGGTGGTCCGAATCTTCCTCTATTACAGCGAGATGCGGGTCGATATGGTCGTAATCCTGGGTATCGTATTTGTGGTTAGACGGCGAAACGAACAGCGGATTGAAGTAAATCGCCTCGACTCCCAAGTCCTGTAAATAATCGAGTTTCTGCCTGACCCCCTGCAAATCCCCGCCGTAAAAACAGCGTACGTCCAAAGCGTCGGGAAATTTGTTCCACTCCGTTATTTTCTTGGAATGTCCGCCCGTATAATAGTACTCGTTATCTTCGACGTTGTTCGAAGGTTCTCCGTCGCAGAATCTGTCGCAGAATATCTGATAAAATACGGCGCCTTTCGCCCAATCGGGAACTTTGAAACCGGGAGTGAAAGAAAAATCGTATTCAGACTGCACGTTTTCGACACAGCCCAAACGATTATAAGCAACCGCGTCGTCATCGTCGTATAATATAAAGTAATATCCGACGGGTTTAGACGAACAGACGAAAGATACCGAATAATAATCGAAATTGCTTTCCCCGCGTTTTTGAGGAAGCTTTTTCATTAACCTTTTTATTCCGTTAATTACCGCGTAAACTTTTAAAACGTCGTTTGCAAGAGTTCTTATTCTGAGCGTAACGGTGTCGCCGCTTTGCGGTTCGTAAGGCGTCTTAAAACATTGTGTTTCGTCGGCAAATACAGCTTTTCTGTTTATCATAAATCAAGTCCTTGAATTTTGAGTCTGACAAAATAAATATAACTGAAAAATTACGATAGACGCGGGCGCGTAGAACTTCAACGCCCGCCGAGTATACTATATCATAAATTATAATTTGTTTCAAGTAAAGCGACGAAATAAAGCGGTCATTTTTATGAATTTTATTGACAACGTTTAACGCTTATGTTATGATTTAGACGCTTTGAAAATATTCGCTTTTTATTAAGGAATAATATGAGGAAAAAATCAAGAAAAACAGAAGAATTACAAACCGAAACCGCGGAAGAAACCGCCGTGTCCGCCGTGGCGGAAGCCGAAGAACAACCCGTTTTAAACACGGCGGAGCACGCTGAACAAACCGAGCTCCCGAAAGAAAAACTGCTTACTCCAAAGCAAAAGCGTATCCGCACGGCGGTAAGGTTTCTGCTTTTGAACGTAGGCATTTTTATGATGTCTTTAAGCGTCTATTTTTTCCAGACGCCGAATAATTTCACGCTCGGAGGCGTCGCCGGTATCGCAATTCTTTTATCGAACATAATACCGCTCGAATTCTTTTCGCAGTCGGTCGTTATGGCAATTATAAACGTCCTGCTTCTTATTCTCGGACTTATTATATTGGGCAAACAGTGCACAATCAAGACGATATACTGTTCTCTCCTTTACACGTTTATAATCTGGCTTTTCGAGTTCACTGATATTCTCGGTCATATTCCGAATTTGCCCAAAAACGACTTCGGTATGCATACTTTGACCGAACAGCCGTTCCTTGAAATGGTTTACGCGATACTTTTGTTCGGCGTAGGCGGGGCGCTTGTGTTCAACTGCGGAGCGTCGTCGGGCGGAACCGATATTATCGCGCTGATACTCAAAAAGTATACGAAAATCAACGTCGGTATGGCGCTTATGATTATCGACCTTATAGTCGTGTGCGTATCGATATTCACGTTCCAGAACGTCGAAATCGCGCTGTTCTCGTTTATGGGCTTGTTTGCCAAATCTTTCCTTTTGGACAGCGTCATCGAGAGCATCGGCAAGACGAAGTATATTACAATCATAACCAAATCGCCCGACGAAATCGCAAAGTACATACTCGAAGTGATTCAGCACGGTTATACCAAATACGACGCGCAAGGCGGTTATACGGGCGAGAATAAAAAAGTGCTCGTAACGGTCTGCAAACGCGGTGAAGCGTTAAAACTTAAAACCAAAGTAAAACAGCTCGACCCCGAAGCTTTCGTAATAATCACCGATGCAAACGAAATACTCGGAAAAGGGTTCGGAGGAACTATTTAATTGAAAGGCAAAATTAAAATTA
The DNA here is from genome assembly GCA_910586345.1 of uncultured Christensenella sp. GTDB lineage: Bacteria > Bacillota > Clostridia > Christensenellales > Borkfalkiaceae > Coproplasma. The sequence continues at coordinate 8,625 of CAJUHC010000015.1, read as the reverse complement.
CGCATTCTGCCGTTCTGTATTGGGTTATTCTCAATCTCGGCACTCTGCTGTTGGCGGCGGGCATATATTTTTTCAAAAACCCGAATAACTTCGCCACAGGCGGAGTGAGCGGTATAGCCATAATTTTAAGCAAGTTCACGACTAAATACGTCGCCTGGCTGGACGCCGCGTTTTTAATGCAGGTTCTCAACGTAATTCTGCTGATTATCGGTTTCATTTTCCTCGGAAAAGGCTGTACTTTCAAAACCGCTTATTGCAGTTTGGTATACACCGCGGAAATGCAGCTGTTCAAACTTATACCGCTCGAACTGCCGCTGACGGACTCGATTTTCCTCGAATTTATTTTCGCAATGCTTTTATCCGCCGCGGGAAGCGCGATTATATTCAACTGCCGAGCGTCGTCCGGCGGAACCGACATCATAGCTCTTATAATCAAAAAATACACGCGGATTAAGGACGTCGGAACCGCGCTTTTAATTACCGATTTTTTCATCGCCGCCTCCACTTTTTTTATTTTCGATATTCAGACGGGTCTGTTTTCACTGCTCGGTCTGTTCACGAAAGCGTTCGTCGTAGACAGCGTCATCGAAAGCATAGGCAAAAGCAAATACGTTCAGATTATCACGACCAAGCCCGAACTTATCACGCCTTTTATTCTCGAAGGGATACACCGCGGATATACGTCCGTCAAAGCCCAAGGCGGTTATACGGGCGAAGAACGGACTCTTATTATTACGGTCTGCAAGCGCGGTGAAGCGTTAAAACTTAAAATGCGCATACACTCCGCGGACCCGCAAGCTTTCGTTATTCTTACGGATACTAACGGGATTGTCGGAAAAGGTTTCAGAGATACACTTTAAAATGATAAAAAAGTTTTTTAAATACTTCACTCTCACGGAATGGATATTATGGCTGACGAGCGTCGCCGTAATAACCGTTGGTTTTATATTAGGCAAAGATAAGAGCGTATTATCATATCTTTCATCGCTTGCCGGAGTTACCTGCGTTATCGTCAATGCAAAGGGAAACGTGTTTGGGCAGTTCGTAAGCATAGTTTTCGCCGTATTGTATGCGGTTTACGCATATCAACAGCGCTATTACGGAGAAATGCTTATATATCTTTTACTGATGCTTCCAATCCACATAGTTTCAGTAATTACGTGGATGAGAAATAAATTCGACGGTAAATCGCACGAAGTAAAAGTCAATTCCCTCAGACCTGCGGAATACGTATTGACGGGTTTAGGCGCGGCCGCCGCGACGGCGGCTTTTTATTTTATTCTGCGCGCTCTCGATACGGACAACCTCATAGTAAGCACGATTTCGCTTACGACGAGCATTACCGCGGCTTATCTTATGCTCCGCCGATGCGAATTCTTTTCAATTCTTTTTATTCTCAACGATATAGTATTGATTGTACTTTGGTCTATGAAACTTGCGTCAGCCGGCACCGAAGTACTGCCGAGCGTAATCGCGTTCAGTATGTTTCTGATAAACGACGCCTATTGTTTTATAAGCTGGCAGAAAATAAAACGGCGGCAGCGTAAAATATAAAGAACTCCGTCCTGTCGGGCGGAGTTCTTTTTTGTTCTTTAAATAAGACCTTCGAGCTGTCTTGTAAGTTTTTGGAGCTGTTCGCGTTTGATTTCGATTTCGGCAGTAAACGTTCTGAAATACTGTACGTCTTCGTCGTTCGGCGTCGTACGGCTGATAAGCGCCTCCAAAATAACTGCGATTGAACGCGAACGCTTAATTTCTAAAATCTTTATTTCTTCTTCAAGAGCGTGAATCTCTTTGGCTATTTTGTTTCTCTGCAACATTTTATTTATCTCCTTTAATAAATTACTTGTTTTCGTCTTCCGGACGTTTATCGGAATTTTCAGCTCGGGACTGATTTGCTTTCAACTCCGCAAGCCTGTCTTCCTCTTCTGCCTTTGCAACGCTCTTTTTAGCCTCGGCGGCAACCTTATTTGCTCTTACTGCCGCGATAGTCGCGTCTACCGTCGCTCTCGCGCGCATAGCGATAACGAATCTGCCCGTGAGCATCTGCAAAACCCCTTTCTGATGGAGAATAAAGAATACTGCCGCAACTACCCCGAGCGCGCCGGCTACGATAAGCACTACCGCCCACCAAGGCAGTCCGTCTTTATCGAACACGCGGAAAGTAATTACGCCCGTAATTCCGTTAAAATCTTCCGAATCGGCTACGGAAGCCGTCATAATATAACTGCCTGCCTTCAATCCGGACAGAGCTTTCGCAAATTCTTCCGTGTTGTTTTCGCCCGAATAAATTACGTTTTCTATATCGTCCGAATACGAAAGCGTAATAATCACTTTTCCGAAGTTCGCTGCCGCGGATACGGGGAACTCTTCAAGTTCGGCGTATTTTCCGACAACCCAGGTAGTAATATTGAGCGTTGTCGTAAAATAGTTATCCGCGCTCTTGTTTATAGTAAATTTGACCGTTATATCCTCGGTTCTGTCGTCAAGCGTCTGCCCCGCCCACATATAGTGTTCGGAATCGATTAACGAGAACACGACGTCGTATTCGCCAGCATTCCTTCCGCCTTCGTTAGTTTTAACCGAATAATACAGAGGTTTTCCTTCGTCGTCAGACGGAACGAAAGTATCTGCCGTCAGGACGTTTCCGTTAAACGTCTTGCCCCCGACCGAGGGAAGCGCGATTTCCTTTACGTTTATAACTTTGAAATAATAATCTTTTCTCGAACCGCCCGACAGTCTTTCAAGGGAATCGTAATAGTTCGGCGCCGAAACTTTATAATAAACCGTGTAAGTGTCCGCATCGCCCGTAAACACGGTTTCCGCCGAATGGTATTCCGCGCTCTGCATTCTGTCGAGATTATAAGTAACGACGGGAGCGCCGTAATAATCGCCGTATTTAGCATCAGCCCATACTCCGAGTCTTGCGGGAAGATAGAATTTACTAAGGAAAGAACTGTAAGCCGTTTTTACAGTTTCAGACTGTTCGTAGAAATGCGATTTGCCGTCCCACTCGTAATAGAATACCTGCCCTTTCAACGCCGTGTCGAAAGCCGTAAGCGACTGCAAACCTTTTTTCTCAACAGTGAAAACCCTCGACTCGGTAAACCCCGCGTGATAAACTATAACCGTCGGTTCGTACTCGTGCGCAGGGTCCTTTTCTTCGTCCCATTCTTTGCTCGTTACTTCGCCTACCGTAACTATAAGTTTATAATCGCCCGCAGGCATCGTTTTGTTGATATAATCGCCGATTTCGTCGGGAGTAAATCTCGTGCCTACCGTCGCCCCGTTAAATTGAAGTTCGAGATAGAACGTAAGAGGCGCGTCGGGGTCGTAATTGTTAAATTTAAGCAACGGCGCGCTGACGCCCGGATTATTGCCGTATATGAAATTCTGTATCGTATATTCGGCTCCCGACTCATTTACGAGCCAGTTGTTGATGTTTACGATATACCACGTTTTCTTTACCGTAACCGTACCGTCGCCGTTGAACTTAATATCCAGACCGCGCAACGCGCTTGCCGAGCTATTTTCAAACAAGTAATTGTCTTTCAAGGTAAGTATCGCAGTCGATTCGTAAGTGCCGACGTTAGTATAAGTACTCATACCGTGCGGGTACTCCACGTCGTACGCAGAGTTGTTTTCAACGCACAGAGTAACGGGAGAACCGCTGTACCTTACAGCCGAATACAGAACCTGTCTCGTTTTATAAGTTCTGCTTACTCCGAGCGCGTCTATCTGCTCGTTCGTCAAAACAGCGTTGGAAGGATACTCCCTTCCGTCTTTGCTGTATATATACAGCGTCATACCGTTAAGGTCTGCGTTTCCGTCCTCGCCCTGAACTTTCCACGAAAGCTTATTGTAATCGCCGAGGTTGACAATCTGCCTTTTGACCGTAAGTTTGAGTTCGTAAACTTCGGTTCCGAACGTGATTTTTATAGTATAAAGTCCTGCGTTATGTATATAGCCCGTAAATTCGCCTGTAACGCCGTCGGGAGTTTCATAACCGGTAATCTCGACCGCCATACCGTTTTCTATTTTACTGCTGTCAGCGGAAAGCAAATCGTTCAAATCGGTAGTTTCGTAAGCGCTGTTTTCATCGTACACGATATCGTCGCGCGCAATGAAATATTTTTCGCCGTTATCGTCGAACGTATAAAAAGTTATATAATCGCCTAAGGAATCAGTACCCGTCAAAAGTTCTGAAGCTCCGTCGACGTCGATTAACTTTGCGTCGTAATACCATCTTAAATCGGTCAAACCGCTCGAACCGACTTTGTCGGTATCGGTGGTTATCCATTTACCGTCGACGAGTTTTACTTTATAATCTATGTTGCACAAACGCAATTCTTCGCCGAGTTTAACGGTATCGCGGTAATAATATATAGTTACGGGATAAGTAATCGTTTCAGTGTATACCGCGAGGTTTGCAGCGTTATCCGTTAACGCAGAGGAAAGCGCGTCGAAACGCTCCCTGTCTTTCGCTATCAGATAAGCGGGAGAACCGTCGCCGTGCTGTTTATCGAATACGTATTCGCCGTAAACGATTTCAGCCGCGTTCGCAGGCAATTCTACCTTGTTGAGTTCGGGACAGTTGCCGAACGCTGATTTTCCTATATAAGTAACTTTATCGCCTGCAAATCCGACGCTTACAAGATTGGCGCAATCGCCGAACGCCGCAGCGCCTATTTTTTTAACTTTCGCAGGAATTTCAATTTCCGTTATTCCTGTTCCCGCAAAAGCCCAATCGCAGATTTCCGTAAGCGCGCCCTCTTTCGCAAACTTAATCCCCGTAAGATTTTTTACGCCTCTGAAAGCCGCGAAATCTATCTTGGTAACTTCGGAAGGAATTTCTATTTCGAACCCGTCGGTTCCGTTAACGTTAATTCCTTTGATTACGGTATTATCGTTTTCGTCGTAAATTAATTCGGCCGTAGTACGCCCGGCTTTTAAAACGGATACCGAAGCCGCCTCTTCCGTAACAGCGACTCCGCAAGCGTCGGTTAAACTAATCAGTTTTACGGGTTTAGCCGGATAAGTATTTTTGCCGATAAGTCCGCTAACGGTACCGCTCGCCTCGTCGCCGTGCACTTTACCGCAGTTTCCGCCCGTAATCGTAAGATTTATTTCTCTTTCCGCCGCCGTTCCGCTATCGTTATCTTCCCCGGAATAGTCGAGCCAACCTATAAATCCGCCCGTAACCGGAGTATAAATTTCTAAGTTTTCGCTTAATCCGCCCGTAACGTCGCCGTAGTTGTAACACTCGGTTATCTCGTTTACTCCCGTTTCGCCGGGGCGGAAATAACCTAATATACCGCCGGTAAAATTATCGCCGTTTACTTTTCCGTAATTTTTGCAATCTGTTAATTTAAAATCTTTAAATCTGTCTGCATAACCTATTATACCGCTCGTCTTTCCGCGTACCGAGCCTTCGTCCGCCGCGGAAGCAAAACTTACGGAAACGTTGTTGACGCAACGCTCTACTATAATGTTTTCAAAGAGGTTTTCATCCGTGACGCCCGTTTCGCCTGCGTAAGCTCCGCCGATTATTCCTCCTACAGCGGAATCCCCGTCGGTATAAACGGTTATACTGCCGTCATCTCCGTTATCGCCGTTTACAGAACCGATAACGCAATTCTCCACGTTAAGACTGCCTTCGTTACAGCCTATAAGCGCTCCTACGTCGCCGACGGTAACGTCCGCACCGTTCACGCTCTTATCAGAAAGTTCGAATTTCACGCCCGAAACGGTAAGATTTTTAACGGTTATATTCGACGTAACGGCAAAAAGACCGTAACAGAATTCTCCGTTTTCGGTGTAAAAAGGAACTTTTAACCCGTCTCCGCAATCTAAGTAATATCCCTCCGCTTCGCCGTAACCCGCGTCATAAGAAATATTATCGAAAAAAGCAGTCGAAGTTAAATTATAAACGGTATGACCGTTGCCGTCGAAAGTACCAGAAAATCTTTTATCGGAATCGGAACGTTTGGCGGTGCCTATCGGTATCCATATATTAGCATCCCCGCCCAAATCTATATCGCATACAAGTTTGACGTTAACGCCGTCCAAAGCGTAGCTTTCGTCGGCAAAAACCTGATGCGCAAAATAAGCGAACGCTTCCGCAGAACCGATTTCCAGCGTCTTGTTTTCCGCATTGAAAACATAGGTATCGGGCGCAGGCGCCGCCGAACCTTCGGTATCGGCCCAACCGGCTTTTTCAAGGTCGCCGTCCCAGACGCTCGCGTCTGCGTTTCCCTGCGCACTCCCCTTTCCTTTCAGCAAAATTACGCCGAAAGTAAGACACAGCGCAAGCAGAACCGTCAGAATTACCGGCAACGTTTTACGCATTGTGAGAAATTTATTTCTCATAGCATTTCTCCTTAACAGAAATTTAGAATATATCTATACATTTTTATTATATAATTTACGGCTTTGATTGTCAAGAAAATTTTTATTCGGCAAAATTCTTACAAAAGGCAATAATATCCTTTTTAAATTCGTGCGAATACACGTAAAAACCGCTCCCGAAACTCATTCGGGAGCGGTTTTTTATGTATTTTACTTTATTTTTATTGCTCTTCCGCCTGTAAGCACTATCATTTTTACAGCTTCTATCGAAAATTCGTTGGCTTCGACTATTAAAGGCTTAGTAATCGAACCGCGCGCGAGAACTTTAAATGCCGCGACGTTTGACTTCAACAGTTTCTTCTCTTTCAAAGACTCCAAAGTAACCGTCTCTCCGCTTTCGAAATTTTCAGAAAGCTCGTCGATATTTATTATGCCCTTTTTGCCGGAAGAAACCCTGCCTTCGCGCTTTGTATTCCTTCTGAACTCTATCAGAACGGTTGCGACTTCGTCGGTTATTATCTCGTCCGCTTCTGAAACGTTCACTTCTTCTCGCTGTTTTTCTTTTACTTCTTCAAAGCTCTGTTGACGGATTAATTCTTTCACGGCTTCTTTTTCGTACTGAATTTCAACCTCGGCAACGGCGGTTTCTTCGAACGTTTCCTCTTCGGGGATAAGTTCTTCTCCCTTTTTTAATATCGTTTCTTTTATAAGCCCCCTGTCTATGAGAGCTTGCGTTTCTTCATAGGGAAGATAATAATCGTCGTTTACGTCTTCTGTTTTGATTAAACCGAATTTTTCCGCAAGAGCGGAAATTAAATCCAAAGCGTATTTCGCACGGCGTCTGTTCTTTATCCTGTACATACAGGGCACAGCTTCGTATTTTTTGCTTTCGGAACGTTCGACTTTATATTTGGTTTCCGCATAATCGTCCGGGTTAAGAGCAAAATAAACGCACAGCGATTTACCGCGCATAGTAAATCTTGCGATATTCACCCTGCCAAAATTAAAATTCTCCTGTCCCCAACCCAAACGGGTTCTGACTTTTTTATACGACAGAAGCGCGTTTTTCAGCATCGTATAATACGATTTGTTTACATCGCTCGATTGAATATACTTTGCGGTAAACGATTTTCTGTATCTGACCACGAACGAAACGCCCGTCTTTTCGTCGACGCGCACTTCCTCGACGACTTCCTCCTCTTCCGGTACGTTGACGTCCTCCTCGTCGTCTTCCTCTTCTTCGGTATTCACGGAAACAACGACAGGTTCTTGTTCCGTCTTTGTTTCGGATTCTGACACAGGCTCCGATTCTTGTTCGGTTTTTATCTCAGGTTCGGACACAGGCTCGGATTCTTGTTCGGTCTTTATTTTCGCTACGGGCAGAGATGCGGGTTCCGATTGAGTTTCTATCTCAGGCACGGGGTCCGCTTCGGGTTCGGGCACAGGCTCCGAAATTTCCTTAACTGCGGATTTGCGTTTTTTAAGTACTACTATAACAATAGATAATACTGCGAAAAGCACGACTAATGCAACGAGTACGCATATTAAAATAATTTGCGTTGTCTTATCATTAAGAGAAAAGTTTATATCCAAAAGATTTATCATTTATATTTTCCTCCTTATTATCAAAGATGCAGGTACGTTTTCATACGTATGAAACATACGTGTAACCGCAAATATCATAACATAAAGGACACGTTTAACGGGAACGTATCAGCGAAATAAACCCGATAAAACGCACTGCCTTATTTACTTATAAATATATTATGGCGGTATCCTGTTACAAGTTGATTATAGTACCTTTTAATATCAAAATCAAGTATTTAAGTGTTTAAAAGATTGGGAATTTGTTGAAAAAGCGCGAAAAGTATCAAAATTGCTCGATTTAATAAAAAAACGCTACTCCATTAAATCTTTCGGGAACTTGTTTTAAATTATCTAATTTTTTTAATAACCGTATAAAAATAATTATATCCGGCATATTTCCAACCTTACGGTCAGTATCCGTTTAAGTTCTTTCGCTTATGTAAAGTTGGAAATTAAGCTCTGTTTGTTAAACGAAAATTATCAAAAATAAAAACAACCGCATAAAGCGGTTGTTTTTATTTTTGAAATCCGGCAATTCCCTATCCTCCCGATTCGTGTCCAAATCAGTACTTTCGGCGTAATAGAGCTTAACTTCTGTGTTCGGAATGGGAACAGGTGGGTCCTCTATGCAATCATCACCGGAATGGCTCCGCTTGTTGGACTTGAACCAACGACACTGCGGTTAACAGC
>CAJUHC010000014.1 GCA_910586345.1 uncultured Christensenella sp. | reverse complement strand
GGCCAGGGGATCTGCATAAGCCGGACCACGTGCATTTAAGAGGGTATGGTATTGATATAAGAATAGGTCGCGATGGTTTGCCGTTAGAAGGGGAAGGCAAATTGTCTGCGCAAGCAAGTAAGGCTTTAAAAAAGTTATGGAAACAATTTGTAGAGTTATTTAATAGGTGGTGATAATGAAATATAGTAAAATTCCTAAATATATTTTACATGATAGCAGTATATATAATATTGATATTAAAAGTTCATCTTTAAAGTTTTTTATTCAAGACGGTATATATTTATATAACGGTAACGAAATTGAATTGTTTAAAGATAGAAAGTTAGTTATTGATATTAATAATTTTGATTGCAACATTTATAACCATATAACTATTTATAAATTTATACGAAATATAAGAAAAGAAATAAGTTTAAATAAATTTGTTAAAATGCTTACAAAAAACAGATTACGTATTTACTTGGATTTTTATTCTGAATTTGCAGATGCTTTATTGATAAAAGGATTTAGAGGAAAATATGAAGTTGAAATTATTATCACTGATATAAATGAGATTTCTGTTTTATAAATAATTATCAAGTTAATTTATTAAGAAACGTTTGAATAATCCACCGCAAATGCGGTGGATTATTTCTATCTTGACAGCAACAGAGTGAAAATGTTAAAATAAGATTATAGGGAACGTTTGTCAGCAGGAGCAAGAGCGGTTGTTGCAGGCGGCACGGTTGCTGGCATCGGCGCTATAATTAGCGGTTTGGGTATTACGGTTTTATTTTCAAAGCATAATCCAGGTATGTCGAATAAACCGCCTGTATCTTGGACTAATATTGACGAGGGTATAGAGGTTTATAATAAATTTGGTGGTAATTCTTATAAATCTGCGGAACATTTATTAAATAAATTCAGAGGTAAAGGCAATTGGGATAAAGGTGCTGGTTCAGAATTCAACGCATTAAAAAAAATGGTTTGACCGTATTATTAGAGTTTGGAGAAGATAATGTCAAAAATCTATTTCGTACAAGAAGTCAAATATTACGGATATGACGATAAAGAAGATGAAAATATTGAAGAATGTTTAATAATCGGATATTTTTCGTCGTTGGATATTGTGGAAAAGGTAGTAAATTTATGTATTGAAAATGGATTATTTAATAGTGAAATTGTTGTCAAATCTTTTGATGTTGATTTAAAACGCAATCAAAAATATGTTTACGTGATAACACACGATTATTCAATACGGGAGGAAAACGGAACTTTTACTGATTATGAATATATATTTGAACCAAAATCTTCTCGTGCCGAATGTGAAGCGTTAATATGTAAATTAAAAGAATTACCTAAATATAAGTATTCGCAAGATAGAGATTACAGCATAACTCCTCCCGATGGATTTTATATAAGTCGATATAAAATAAATCAGATGGTTTGTCCGATAGTCAAATATTTTAGCTGATTTTTAAGGAGCTACCCGCAGAATGTTTCTGCGGGTAACTTTTAAATTGCCGTTATTGACAATTGTATCGAAACGGTGGTAGAATATAGCTACGACGCTTGGGGAAATTGCACGGTAACGAAGAACGTCGGAGGAACGGCGGAAATAAATCCGTACAGGTACCGCGGATATTACTACGATGAAGAAACGGGATTATACTATCTTCAAGCGCGATACTACGACCCGAGAACGGGCAGGTTTTTAAATGCGGACTCCGTGGAATACGCTGACCCCGAAACGCTGAACGGACTGAACCTTTACGCGTACTGCGGAAACAATCCTGTAATGGGTTTTGACCCGACCGGAGAGTTTGCACTGTCAACAGCTGTTGGGCTCGGTATAATAGCTGCTGTGGCGGCTGTGCTAGGATTGATAGAAATTACTTTTCATCCCATACAAAATGCAATTCAGGATATAGGAAACGCTGTCGGTGATTTGGCTAATGATATTACTATTAATTCGGGAAGTGGAATTTATTTAGGTAATAATATAAAGTCACTACCGTTTATTACGGAAGACTATTTGTCTTTGTTGGTTACGGATGTCTTGGAATGGAAATGGTATGACAATATTTTTTATGATGTTTACAACCCTAATTATTACAAGCGTCCAGGCATAATAAAACAAGGCAAAGAACACTTAAACAAATCAAGGGAAAAACCAGGATGGAACTCACGAAACGGTAAACGAAGACCTAAACCGCCTAAAAAACATACTCCGGGACGTGACCATAAACATCATAATAATAAGTCGGTAATATTGACTGAATTGTTGTCAAATATTTGGTTTTAATATGTGGATAGAGAAGAGCGAAAAGGAATTTTATAACGACAGCGATGCAAAAGGGCTTAGACTATTTTTCGATGACGGAATTTCCGAGGAAGAGAAAAAATGGTGCAAGCAATTTTGCCGTTGGCTGACAAAAAAGTACTGGTTTCCTATTCGTTGTAAAATTTTTTTTAGTTCTATGGTTAAATTCAAGTCTCAAAAAAGAGGCTTTTGCGACGGAATTTTTTATTCAAACGAGGAATATAAGACATTCCACTATCCGAGTATTTATATCGCAACCAAATTTGTGCAGGAAGACGATAAATACTATCGCATTTTTGCGTTGGCGCACGAATTGACGCATTATTTTCAATGGTATTTTTATGAGTATGAAACTAAATCGAAAAGAAGTCTTGAAATAATGGCGACAAGATGGGCGAATTACATAGTAGACGAATATCTATACGAAAATAATTTATAGTTGGCAACGGTCCCCCGCTGTAGCGGGGGAATATTTCTATCTTGACAAAAACGGAAAGGTAATGGTAGAATATGGCTACGATGCGTATGGAAACTGCAAAATATTTAAGGATACGGATAACATAGCAACCTACAATCCGTACAGGTACCGCGGATATTACTACGACGAAGAAACGGAATTATACTATCTTCAAACGCGATACTACGACCCGAGAACGGGCAGGTTTTTAAATGCGGACTCCGTGGAATACGCTGACCCCGAAACGCTGAACGGACTGAACCTTTACGCGTACTGCGGAAACAATCCTGTAATGAACGTGGACCCGACGGGGCGAGCGTTCTTCACGGCATTATTGATAGGGCTTGTGGTAGGAGCGATAATCGGCGGAGTAATAGGCGGAACGGTAAAAGGAGTAGAAGCATATGAAGACGGAGCGCGGGACTGGGAATTAGCGGGCGAGATAATAGAAGGCGCGGCAATCGGAGCGGTGGTCGGCGGAGTATCCGGAGCGCTTATAGGCGCAGGCGGAGAAATGATAATGGCAGGTCTACCGCTGATAGGCGGCGGCGCGGCAATGGCGATAGCGGGCGGCGGTGCAGCTGCGGCAGGCACAATTGCGGCAGGAGCAGGAGCGGTTGTTGCAGGCGGCACGGTTGCGGGCATCGGCGCTATAATTAGCGGTTTGGGTATTACGGTGTTGTTTGCAAACTCAAACGACCATCACGGCAAACCTAATTCTTTTACAAGCAATGGTTATTCTGATAGGATATATGATGAGAACGGGAATTTAATATACTGTAGAGATTATTCCGGTCGTGCACATTTTTTTAAAGAACAAGGTCGTGTTTTACCGCACACTCATAAGTTTATATGGAAATTTATAAAAGGTTCTTGGAAAATTATTAAAGAAATTGTTCTGCCGTTTTAGGAGATAATATGAGTAGAGTGTGCGTATTTAACTTTGTTGATGAAATAAAGGATTATGAAAGGTTAAGTTATGTTGTCAATGAACTTATTCAGACGGCACTCGATAACGGAATTGGCATTTCGTTTAATTCGGACTATTACGATTTAAATAGTTTACCAGAATTTAAAATTTATTTTTTGTTATCGGACAGTTTTGTTTATAGACATAGCGATGAATTGTTAAGTCCGAATGGGCTTTGGGACGGTGAAGACATAGAGTCGTTTAAAGAGAACTTTATAGATCGGTTTAAAATCTTTGAAATTTTGATTGACAAATTATTTATGTTAGGAATTAACAGGTTTGAAATTTATTTTATAGATGTAAATACTCCTGTGGAAGAAATTAAGAATTTTGAAAGTGTAAAAACAACAGGAAAAGAATTTTCGTTAACACTGTTAAAAACTGTTTTAGAAGAGAGTGAGGAATGGGGGTGTACAATTCCGAACGATTTAAAATTTCAAATCGAAAAAACGGACTAAACGTAAATTATTAAAGTGAAAAAAGTAGCGGAGAGCTTTAGGCTCTCCGTTATTTTGCTGTATTGACAAATGCAAATACAGTGTTATACTTAAAATAAACAAGCCAAATCATACGGCAATGGCGATAGCGGGCGGCGGTGCAGCTGCGGCAGGCACAATTGCGGCAGGAGCAGGAGCGGTCGTTGTAGGCGGCACGGTTGCGGGTATTGGCGCAGTAATTAGCGGTTTGGGTATTACGGTGTTGTTTGCTTCTGATAATAGACCGGGTAATAATCAAACTCAAAATAAGCAGTTTAGAGATGTTGCTCGTGAAGCAGGGTTGGATGTTAACGACCCGCAAATATGGGATGATTTAGTCGAAGTGCATCGTTATATAAGAAAAACTAAAAAAAACTTAGGTTTTAAAGAATTAGTTAATTTAATTAAAGAGTTTTTAGGTTAAAATGATTAAAGATTATAATGAAATTATCGAAGCATTAAATTCTCATAGTATAAACTTGGTGAAATTTAGAGTAAAGGACTATGCCCATTATAGAAATTGTAAAATTACCGTTAAAAAAGATGAATTATTAAACGGGAACGTCATTTATTGGATAGACGTTAATTTGTCTGACGATGGGTCGGAGCGCGTTGGTTTTTATGATACATTTAAAGAGGGATTTAAGCTTTTTCGTATGGGCAGGAAGGGTTCTTTTACGTTAAAACAATTATGGGATAGAATTGAGATAGTTGAGATAAATTGACTAAAATTCTTCAATAAAGGGAAGCTTAAAGCTTCCCTTTATATTAATTATCATTATTGACAATTGTATCGAAACGGTGGTAGAATATACCTACGACGCTTGCAATACCGTTTTACTTTATATTCGTATACTAAAATACAAAGAGAGGGTTAAATGAAACGAATAAGATTATTATGTTTAATACTTGCAACGTTTACGTGCATTGCGTGTGGATGTATAAAGAAACAGCCGTATAAATTTCTGTACGACGTAACGGAAATATAACAGATAAGTATCGTATATATGACCAATGTAAATCAAGTTGATAATGATTATGAGACGATAGTTGTTATAGAAGATAAAGACGAATTTTTGGAAGAATTTAATAAAATTCTATTTAATAAATTTTTGTTGGGAGACCCGACTCACATACATAATAACGTTAAAGTAATATTAGTAGAGTATAATAACGGCGACAGTGAATTAATATGGTGGTATGCTCAGGATAGATTTAAAAATAATAAATGCTATTTTGGAAGAGTAAACTGCAATGAAGAAGAATTTAATAATTTTATAAATAAATATTTGCCCGATGAATAAATGAAGTATTAAATAGTCTCCCTTAATCGCGGGAGACTAAATTCTATCTTGACAAACCCTGAATATTAGTGTTAAAATAAGATTGTAGGAAACGTTTGCCGTCAGTAGCAGGTATTAATATACGTAGGAGAAATTAATGTCAAAAATCTACTTTATAAAATGTATTAAATATTATGTATATGAAAAACCGGAAGACGAAATTTCTGAAGAATGTTCTATAATCGGGTACTTTTCGTCTTTGGATGTTGTAAAACAGTTAATAAACGAACGTATTGAAAACAAATTATTAAATAGGGAATTTGTTATCAAATCCTTTGATGTTGATTTGGAACGCAATCAAAAATATGTTTACGTGATAACGCGCGATTATTCAAAACAAGAGGAAGACGAAACTACTACTGATTTGGAATATAAATCCGAGCCAAAAGCTTCTCGTGCCGAATGTGAAGCGTTAATATGTAAATTAAAAGAATTACCTGAATACAAAATTACTCCGAACGATGGTTTTGTAATACGTAGATATAAAATAAATGAGATGGATTATCCGGCAGTCTAATATTAAAGAAGCGCCCGCAGAATATTTCTGCGGGCTGTCTTTTTAGCGTATTTATATTTTATCTTCTCTCTTGTTTATTAGGATTTAACAGACTATTTATATAACGTAACCAGCTCACGAATTTCATATTGCGCCTCCTTATTTGTTTCTTAATTTCGGTTGTAGTATAGCATCTTGTGAATTTGTTAGTCAATAACATTTGTAAAAATTTTTAAAATTTGATTTTTGTTATTTTATAACACTATTCTATGATAATAAGTAAAATATATGTTAATTTTCAGTTATTAGTATTCACATTTGCGAATATTTATCATTTATTACAGAAAATTACATTTTTTAACATTTTTATCCGAATAAATGCAAATCGTTTATAAAAGCAAGTCTCCGAAGTCGGTTTTCGCGGCTTCGGAGACTTTTAAATTGATAAGAGGGAGGGTATAATCTTTATTTTTCTACTAAATCGAGATAAGTTTCGGGGTCTGCGGACTTACCGTTTACGCTCATTTCGAAGTGGAGGTGTTCGCCCTGCTTCATTTCGTAACCGCCTGCCGCGGCGATGGTTCCTATATTTTCACCGCGTTTTACTGTATTGCCGGCTTTAAGTCCGTCTTTTGCGGTGATATACTTATAAGTCGACGTTACTCCGTTTGCGTGGCTTATTGTGACGTAGTTTTCGCCGATAGTGCTGTCGGTTACGACTTCGGTAATCGTTCCGTCAAGCACCGCGCAAACGCTGTCGCCCGCCTTGCCTTCGAAATCGATTCCCTGATGAACTCTGTACTGTCCGAGCGTTTCGTTGTGCGCGAATTCGTATTTGGTTGTGACGATTGCGTTTTCAACGGGAATTTTATATCCGGTTTCAACGTCGGTGGGTTTATTGTCCTCGTCTTCGTTGTTGTTCCCGCCGTTGTTTTTATCGTCTTCGTCGTCGGGCTTGACAACGTTGTTGGGATTGTCAATCGATAAATCGGGTTTGCGGTCAACGGTAAAGATTACCGTGACGGTGATAGCTGCAATTACAAGCAGACAAGCTGCAAGAATCAAATAGGTGAGTAAAATTTTCTTTTTGTTTTTTCTGTTTTCTTCTTTCATAATTTAACTCCTTTCAGAAATGATATTGACAGCGGTTTTGATTTTTATTCAATATCCGCCGAAAATTATCGGAGAGGCTACCTTTACGGTGTCCTGTTTGATACAGACGTGCAAATTTATTTCCTCGCCGTAAAGATTGACTGAGTAAGGCAGGTCTGCTTTGCAGTAATAATTTACACTGTCGGAAAGTTCTTCTACGAATATTATTTCGCCGTTGACGGTTTCAAGATATTCTTCGAGGTTGAAATTCCGATATACGGTACTTTCTCCGCAAACGTCCTGCAACAGCAGTTTTGTAAATTCTGCGTTCGAGACGGCGGTGACTTCCTTGCAGTTTTTCGAACTGTCGCCGCAGAAAAAAGTATAACTTTCTCCGTTCTCGAAACACAGTTTCGACGGAACGACGGCCAACGCTGCTATGAATGCGGCGGCTAAGACCGTTACCGACAGCAATTTCAAAAACCGCATAGAGTTTACCCTCCTTACGGAAAATTTATTGCCGTTTGGAATGAATCTTATACTTACGAATAATATATTTTCAATAAAAAAAGCCTTACGGAATTTTTTCCGTAAGGCGTAATTTTAAACTGATTATCGTCCGCAAGTATTTAAGCGGTTGCCGTTATTTCATCTTTTCGAGTATTTCGTAGTCGAAATCGGCAAAGAACTCGTCTTCTGAAATTTTCTTGACGTATTTCGTTTTTCCGTCCGTTGAATCGTCGTTAACGCTCTCTATACCTTCGACGCCCGCTTCAACGGCAAGCGCGAGATTTTGCTGTTCGAGAACGTATGTGCGTTCCGTAAATATGCTTTCAAGCTGATAAAAATATTTTATTATGTCCGATTTTTTATTTAATATCGTTTCGGCGCTCATACCCGTGAACGCGGGCATTCCGTTATATGAAACGTTGTTTATTACTTGGTTCGGGCTCATATTGATTTCCAGCATTGATTTGTCTTTCATACTGAAAAAGTCGAAGCCGGTCTCTCTGAGATTGCCGGAATTATCGTAACGGTACGTAAATTGCGCGTATCCGAAATCGTTGTCGGATATGTAATACATTTCGGAATTGACTTTCTCGAATTTATCGAAGTTATTTTCCTTGTCCGAGGGAGTACGCGCCTTAAAAGTGATGTTTATTTTTTTCGAATTCTCGTCGAATCCCGCAAAATTCATTTCTTCGGGAATCTTGGTGGACCAGAATCCCGTCGTCAAATTTTCATAAACCTCGCTGTTGACTTCGTAATCCACTTTGTAGATTTCCGTAAGAGCAAGTTTGCCTTTTGTTTTTACGATAGCCTGTGAAATCTGCGTATAAGCGAATAAATCTATCGCGTAAGTTTCCAGAGCGTAGGGGTTAGGGAAAGGAGTTTTGTTTCCTTCCTGAACCGTTTTGTAAAGTTTTTCAATCAAAGCCGAAGTATCGGTCGTCGAAACCGCGACGTCGTCGCCTTCTTCCGCATAAGCGAATTTTACCGCTGATTTTTGCGTACTTTCCGCAAATAAGCCGCCACAGCGTTCTGCGCGATTGTAAATTCCCTTATATGTATTGTCCGCCGCCGTTATCTGACTTTCGAGTTTTTGCGCCGCTTCGGCGTTGCCGTTTTCATTGTTGTTGCCGCCGTTTTTATCCGAGCAGGCGAACAGACATAAACACGGAACGAGCGCGAGCGAAAGCATAGCGGCTTTAATAGTTTTCGTTTTCATTTAATTTTTTCTCCCTTTGATTTTTAAAGAGTATATCATAAACCCGATAATTTGTCAACGTAAAAAAAATTACGCAACGCGTCCGAAAAATCGGGGCGCGCCGCGCGTTTGATTGATTATTGATTATCGAAAAGCTGTTTGAGCCTTGCGATTTTTTCGTCGAAGAAAATTTTATCTTCCTGTCCGAGGTTTTTATATCTTTTATAAAGAGCGGGTATCTGTTTGTAAAGCGTTCTGTTGAACTCGTTAATATCCCGCATACCCAAGGCGGTAATTGCGCCGTAAACCATTTTAATCATTCGCGTACGCTCCGGAACGGGTATTTCTTTGAGCCATTTGTTGATTGCTTTTTCAAGCCTTATTGAAAATTTCGACCTGTCTTTAAGGTATACGTAATCGTCGTCTTTGATAGTCCAGGAAAAGGGGTCGTGCTGTAAAATGCTTAAATTACGGCTCTTTACTATTTCGTAACATTCGCGCGTTTCCAAAAGCATACCGACGAACGAAGACTGCGGCACGATTTTTATTATTTTATCCGATATGTTTTCGTAGCCGAGTTCGGAATAAACGTCGTTAATAAATCCGGGACCGTCGAAATTGAACACGCTTATAATTCTGTTCTGTAATTCTTTATCAGAATAAACCGCAGAATATACCGCTATATTACCGCCTTTGGAATGACCGCCGCAATAGAATTCGGCGTCGGGGAATTTCCGCATTTGCGTTTTAAGATACTCCGCGGCGCTTTTCTGGGAAGGGACGGGGTACTGACAAGCAAGGTTGAAATCTTCTTTCCAGCCAGTGAACGACGGGTCCGTTCCGCGGAAAGCGACGAAATATTTGTTTTCGGATATTTTTATGCTGACGGCGGCGAATTGTTTTTCCTGAGTTTCGTCTCTTTCGTCGCGGTAGTCGCAGAATTCCAGATTTTCGTATCTCGGATTCTTTTCGAGCAGACGGAACAGTTTCTTGCTCTTTCTCGGGTTGAACGCTTCCGCGTACATACGTTTATCGGGCAAAAGTCCGTGATTGTCGAAATCTTTCAGCGCAACGCTCGTTTCGCCTTTGAGATAATCGGGAAAAGTATAATAGGACACCCAACATAAAATAACCGCGTCGACGCGGTTGAAAGGGCTTTGTTCAAAGCTTTCTTTTTTATTTTCGGCGTAGTTGAGGATGTTCATAAAATTTTTTGTAAGACGGTGCGTTTTCGGTATTAGGTGTATGTTTGTGTCCCTATATGTAATTAAGATTACAGATTAAACGGAACATTTATTGACTTGCGGTTTGCCCGTGTTCCTATATGTAATTAAGATTTACAGATTAAACGGAACGTTTACAGCCTCCGCAGGTTTTGCAGTTGCCGCTGCATTTTTTACCGCTTTTTCCCGTCGCGGAAAACATTTCCCCGCTATAACTTCGTTCCACACTGTGCCCGCAGTTCGGGCAGTTTACGGGTTCGTCGTATTTTTTTACAAGCTCTTCGAAGCTCTTTTTGCAGTTTTTACAAACATATTGAAGTATTGGCATAATCTATAACGGTAATACAGTCCTATGGTTTTTTTATTGAGCAATGAAGACGCGCCGTTAAACGTAAGGTTCAAGTTTGATTCGAGCTAAGTACGTTTTTCGTTGAGCAATAAAGATACGCCGTTAAACGTAAGGTTTAATCTTTGCGTTCTTTTTTTCTTTTTTTCTGTTTGATTTTTCTTTTGAAAGGGTCGCGTTTTAACAGAAAAATTCCGATTCCGACCGTAACGAGTACCGTTGCGCCGACAACGAGCCAGAACCAAATTGTTTCGTAAAACTTTATTCCGCTCTGTCCGGGAACGGGCATATTCATTCCCCAGAACCCGGCAATCATAGTAGGTACGGCGAGAAGAATAGTGATAATCGTCAGCGTTTTCATAGTATTGTTGGCGTTGTTCGAAATGACCGAGCCGTAAGCGTCCATAGTCACGCTGAGTATATTTTTGTATATATTACAGGTTTCGATAGCCTGCTTGCTTTCTATAATTACGTCTTCGTACAAATCGAGATATTCTTCGCGCGTCGCAACTCCTTCGACTTTGAACAGTTTCTCGTGTACGCGCTCGTTCGAGTTAAGCGAAGTAGAGAAGTAGACGAGCGAATTCTGCAAATCGAGCAATTGGATAATTTCGCTGTTTCGCATAGTTTTTTCCATTTCGCTCTGGATACGGCGCGTCTTTCTGTCTATTTGTTTGAGATAATACAAAAACCTTTTCGCGTTTCCTAAAAGGAAAGCGAGAGTAAAGTGAAGCGGGTTGCCTGTACGCACGGGTTCTCTGCCCGTTATGAAATCTTTTAAAACGGTGTTGCCTTTCAGACAAACCGTGACTATACATTTCCCGTTATAGATAACGGCGAGAGGAAGAGTGGTGTAAATATCCACTCCGTCGTCGTTTTCTTCGATAAGGGGACAGTCGACGACGAACATACTGTTCCCGTCGTCGAATTCCGTACGCGCGCGCTCTTCTTCGTCGAGCGCGGCTTTAATCATATCCTCGGGAATTCCCGTAACGAGCGAAACGTCGTCGCACTCGTCGTCGCTGGGGTTGACCATATCAATCCAGCATTCGGGTCTGAACCCGTCGATTTGTTCGGGCGCACGTCCGCCGTTCGACGCAAAGAATTTAACCATAGCTTTTGTCCTCAATAAAATTTTGTTAAAAAAATGCACGGAAAATTCCGTGCATCAAAGAAAACAAAATTTTATCGTCTTTAGTACGGAATAATCTTAAATCATCTTTTTGAATAAATAATAACTACTTGGGTCCATCAGGGCTTCCTTGAATTAAAATTTTTTCTAAGTTATTCTAATTATATAACATTATATTTTTTTTGGCAAGTAAAAGTTAAAATTATTAGATTACAATTTTTCCTTCCACGAACGAGTCGAAAAATCCTTCGAGGTCGATGCCCGAGCTTAAAAAACAACCGAACAAATCTTCGCACGAGGCAATGCGGTGAACGTTTTCGGCGAAATATTTTTTAAGCCCCGCTTTGAATTTGTCGTCTCCTATCGATTCTCTCAGCATATCGAACATAATAAGTCCCTTGTTGTATGCTATATTCGAGTATTCGTATTCGCTTTCGAATTCGCCGAGGTTTCTGTTCATACTTGTATCGGCTTCGCCGAAAATCTGATTATAGACGGAATAGAAAGCCCTGTAAGACTTGGTCGCGGTTCCGACGATGCCCGTGCGCGTGAACGAATAAGAGGGATGTTCTTCAAAGAACATAAGCGAGCTGTATTCCGCAAGTCCTTCGTCCTGCCAGGCGCTGTTGAGCTGGTCGCTTCCTACCATTGCGTACCACCATTGGTGCGCGTTTTCGTGGACTATCGTGTATATATTGCCGTCCGAATCGAGACTGTCGCTTATCATAGTCAGAGCGGGATATTCCATACCGCCGTAACAGAAGCCCGTCTGAACGACGGAAAGAGCAGGGTATGCGTAAGAACCGAAAGTCTCGGAAAAATAGCTTAAACTTTCGCAGGCGGCGTTCAAGCTCGACTGAGGTTCGGAATCGGAATAATAGTAATAGTTTACGTCAACTCCGTTAACGTTTTTAGAGACTACTTCGAACTTATCGGAAATCACAATTGCGAAATCGCGCGCGTTGCCGAGCGTGTAAGTGCATTTTTTTCTGTCTCCCGCGGACGATTCGTTTTCGAGCTTTCCGCTGCTCGCCGCAACATATCCCGAGGGCAAATCGATAGTTACCTTGTAATTTGCGCATTCCGAAAGGAACGGGTCGCCGCAATAGTAGTAGGGGCACTCGACAAACCCTTCTTTCGAATACGCACATAAAACGGGGTAGAAGTTGCCGAGATTGACGGTGTTTTCCGTAACTCCCGTGCGGTGATTGACGAGCGCGAGATTCAGGGTATAACTTATCTTTACGTTTACGGTCTGTTCGGGATATACGGGTTCGGAAAGAGTGACGTTGAGTATGTTTTCGTCGCTTCCGCCGATATCCCAGCCTGCGCAGTTTTCTACTTCTTCAACGGTCATAGAACCGTAGCTCGTTCCGGCATAGTACGCCTTGTTTGCGTAACTTTGCGATACCGGAGAAAATTTTGCGCCTTCGCGGAACGCGTTTCCGTAAAGGTTGAATTTAAGGTCGCTGATTTCGTTGTCGGTGTCGTTGTAATATTTAAAATCCACCGTACCTTTCAGCGTTTTGTTTTCGCTGTCGTAACTTGCGAATATATCGTATTCGCTTATCCGCTTCTGCCGTTTAGAGCAGGCGGCGACCGTTGCCGCCGCGGCGGCGATTAATACCGTAAGAATAATGCAGATAATTTTTTTCACGTTGCGCCTCTTTTTTGAATTATATATTTTGATAAAATATCTTATGCCCGTCCTTCCGCTTTTAACACATTTTATACAAGTTAAATAAAATGTATGGTATGATATTTTGCGTTGTTACAGACAGTACGGTAAAAGACGTCAAGTCGCTGCCCGACTGCGATATAGCGGTGTTCGGCTTTAACGGGCTCGGCGAGGTCGATTTTGAGAGCGAGCTAAAAGGAGTGACGGATAAATTCGAGGACGCTACCCGTCTTTCAAAATCGGCTAAGTGCGGAGTGCTGTGCGGTTGCAAAACGAGGAGCAGGGGCGTTCTCAGAAAATCGGTATCCGTTGCGGATAAAGGCAAGCTTCTCGGTATTTCGGATATGAACCACGTCGTGGACGGAGAAGATTATAAAAGCGGCGCCGGTCTCGGCGTGTATTCGGTAGGCGGATATAAAATAGGTCTTTGTATAGAAAACGACCTGCATTTTCCGGACGGGTTCAAAGCTTTGTCGCTATGCGGCTGTAACGTGATAGTGGCGTTTTTAGAAGAAATAAAGAACACGCTTCCCGCCTTGCTTATACGCGCGTATTCTTATCTTTACGGAATACCCGTCATTATGTGCGCGGGGAATATGGCATATTATTCGGAAATAACGGGCGAGATAGCTTCTTCCTCGCAACCTACGGCGCTTTTCGACGTTGACCCGCGGAATCATTACAGGGTGGTCACCGTACGCACGAAGGGAATGTATAACGAACTTAGCGAAGATTATTGACGCATACCGAAACTCGGCGCGGAAAGTGTTTTCTTATCCGTTCCTTAATCGCAAAGAATAATTCGCGGCAAAATTAAAGCGCGCTTTTTTTTAAAGCGCGCTTTTTATGCTTGTAATTTTTAAATTTTATTGCTATAATTGAATAGTATTGATATTTTACTCTCAGAGGTCTTTTTTATGCTGAGTATGACGGGTTACGGCAGAGGCGAATTTAAACGCGGCGGTATAGAAATTACCGCCGAAATCAAGACGGTAAACAACCGCTATCTCGACGTGTCCGTGAAATGTCCCCGCATATTTATAGCTTACGAAGACGTGGTAAGAACAATCGTGCGCGAGAAACTTACCCGCGGTCACGCGGACGTTTACATCGGTTTTTCAGACAAGCGCGAAAAACCGCGCGAACTCAGCCTCGACGAGGCGACCGCGCTGGCTTATGCAAAGATAGCCCGCAGAATAGGCGAACTTCTGCCGGACGCGGTAAAAGATTTTTCCGTAACGGGCGTACTGCGTTATCCCGACGTGGTTAAGAACGAAGAAAGCGTTTTGGCGGACGACGACTGTATCGAGGCGCTTAAAACAGCTTTATCGCAAGCGCTCGAAAAGCTTAACGATATGCGCGCGAAAGAGGGTGATAAACTTAAAGCGGATATGCTTTCGAGAATGGATACCGTCGAATCGCTCGTCGGCAGTATCGAAAAGCGCGCACCTTCCGTCGCCGAAAGTTATAGAATTAAACTCGAAACCAAAATAAGAAAAATTTTACAGGAAACGGAACCCGACGAGGGCAGGCTTCTTACCGAGGTCGCGCTGTTTACGGATAAGAGCAATATAGACGAAGAGCTTACGAGACTCCGTTCGCATATTTCACAGTTCAGACAAATTTGTTCGGAACGGCTCGTCGGCAGAAAACTCGATTTCCTCGTACAGGAATTCAACCGCGAAACTAACACCATATGTTCCAAGTCCAACGATTTGGAAATAACGCGTTTAGGACTCGCCCTCAAAAACGAAATAGAGAAAGTGCGCGAACAGGTGCAGAATATCGAGTAAATCTGAATTATGAAAAATAAACTTATAGTATTGTCGGGACCCTCGGGAGTAGGCAAGGGTACGATAGTTAAAGAGCTTCTGAAAAAAGGCGGGTACGCGCTGAGCGTTTCCTGCACCACGCGCCCTAAACGTAACGGCGAAAAGGAAGGAATTTCGTATTTTTTCGTGAGCGAAGAAAAGTTCAGGGAAACGATTGCTTCGGGCGGTTTTTTAGAGTACAACAACCATTTCGGGAATTTTTACGGAACTCCTAAAACGTTCGTTGAAAAACAGCTTTTAACGTACGACGTCATTTTGGAAATAGAAGTGGACGGAGCGCTCAGCGTCAAACGTTCGTATCCGGATGCTTTGCTTATTATGATTTTGCCGCCCGACGAAAACGAGCTTAAAGCGCGTCTTCTGAAGCGCGGAAGCGAAGACGGTAAAAGCATAGCCGAAAGATTGTCGCGTATGGATTACGAAGTTTCGAAAAAATCGGAATACGATTTCACGGTAATCAACGACGACCTTCAAACGGCGGTCGAAGAAATAGAACGGATAATCAAATCCGCTAAAAAATAAAAACACGGCAATAATTTCAATTGCGGAATTTTGCGTAACAAGGAGTCAAATATATGATTAATCAACCTTCTGTAGACCTTTTAATCGACAAACTCGGAACCGAGGACCAGCCCGTGTCGCGTTATTGTCTTTGCGTAGTCGCTTCCAAGCGCGCAAGGCAGATACTCGAAAACCATATGGCAAAGGGTCCCGCGCCGGACGAGTATCTCAAAGAAATTTCCGTCGCTTGTCAGGAGATTGCGGACGGCAAAATCAAGTGTACGAAAGATTGATAAATAAAACACTGACTGCGGTTTTTCAATTCGGAAAACCGCAGTCGGTTCCTTGCCGTATTTTCCTGCGTCAGGATATGCGGTTAAACGATAACAGGGTGTAAAATGTTCGCGCAGGTAATAGTCGATATCGCCCACAGCCAGGTGGATAAAATTTTCGAATACTCCTGTCCCGACGAAACGAAAGTCGGGAGCAGAGTAAAGGTGCCCTTCGGAGGGCGAGAGATAGACGGCTTCGTGATAGGCGTAAGCCGCGTTTCCTCGTATCCCGCCGAAAAGGTTAAACCGCTAAGCAGGGTTTTTGACGAAGCTCCCGCGCTCGTTCCCGAGTGTTTTTCGTTAATGGAGCGGATAAGTTCGCGTTACCGCGTTCCCAAGGCAGTCGCGCTGAGACTGTTCGTGCCGTCGGAAATGCGGCTCGGAAAGGTAAGAGAAGCTTTTAAAAATTACGTTGTTTTGAGCGATGGGGATATAAGGCTTTCTCAGTCGGCGAAAAAACAGAAGCAGGTTTTGGATTATCTTAAAGAACACGGCTGCGCCGAACACGCGTTTCTTTGCAACGCTTTCGGAAACGGAGCGGTAAAAGCGCTTGCGGAAAAAGGCGCGGTAAAAATCGAAAAACGAAAAATTCTCCGCGGTCCGTTTTCGGGACTTCCCGCAACCGGACAAACCAGAACTTTGACTTCTGCGCAGAAAGACGCTCTCGAAGAGATAGAAAATTCCGAAAAGACGGCGCATCTTATACACGGCGTTACGGGAAGCGGAAAAACGGAGATTTATCTGAACGTAATCGCGCGGGAAATAGAGCGAGGCAGAACGGCTATATTTCTCGTGCCCGAAATTTCGCTGACTCCGCAAATGCTCTCGCAGTTGAGGGGCAGATTCGGCGGAGCCGCCGCCATTATGCACAGCGGGCTTTCCGCGGGAGAGCGGTTTGACGAATGGTGGAGACTGCGCTCGGGCGAGGCTAAAATAGCAATCGGGGCAAGAAGCGCAATATTCGCCCCGCTTGAAAATATCGGCGCGATAATAATAGACGAAGAACACGATTCCTCTTACGTGAGCGAATCCTCTCCGAGATACTCCACAATCGAAATTGCGCAAATGAGGGCGGAATATAACGGAGCGAAACTTGTTTTAGGCAGCGCTACGCCGTCCGTCGAAACATACGTAAAGGCGTCCGAGGGAAAGATAGGACTTATAACGCTGACCGAACGCATTAACAAAAAACCTCTTCCGGAAATTATTATAGCGGATATGCGCAGGGAAGTTAAGCGGGGGAACAACACTCCTTTTTCGAACGCGCTCAGGGAGGAATTGAAAGAAACCCTCGGAGGCGGAAATCAGGCGATAATTTTTTTAAACCGCAGAGGTTATTCGAGAACGGTTATGTGCCGTGACTGCGGTTACGTCGCGAAGTGTGAAAACTGCGACGTTACGCTTACTTACCACAGCGAAGAAAACTGTCTTAAATGCCACTATTGCGGAACAAAGTATCGTATGCTCGAAGCCTGTCCCGACTGCGGTGGCAGACACGTTCTTTACAGCGGAACGGGTACGCAAAGAGTCGTTACCGAGCTGAAGAATCTATTTCCCTCGGCGCGTATACTGCGTATGGACAACGATACGGTTTCTGGCAAAGACGGACATTACAACATATTGAAACAGTTTTCGGACAAGCAGGCGGATATTCTCGTCGGAACCCAGATGATAGCAAAGGGGCACGACTTTCCGTCGGTAACGCTCGTCGGGATTCTCGATGCCGATATGAGCCTGCATTTTTCGGATTACAGGAGCGGTGAAAGAACGTTCCAGCTCATAACACAGGTTTCGGGCAGAAGCGGACGCGCGGGCGACAAAGGAAAAGTAGTGCTGCAAACGTGTTCGCCCGAAAATTATATATTGCGCTATGCGGTTAATTACGACTACGCCGGTTTTTTCAAAAACGAAATTTCATTGCGTAAAGCTACCGGATTTCCGCCGTATTCGATAATATGCAGAGTTATGGTTACGTCAGAAAACGGTGACGTCGCGCTCGAAACTTTAAAGAACGTTTATTTTTCGATTGACGAACTCCGCAAGAGAAGCCCGGGCGAATTTATATTTTTCAACAAGATGCATTCGCCTATCAAAAAGATTCAAGGCAAAATCCGTTATCAGGTTTTAATGAGGCTTAAAGACGGCAAACTTCTGCCGGAGATTTACGATATAGCGGTGAAAAATTCTTCGCATTCGGTTCTCGTATACGTTGAAGAGAATCCTGCGAATCTATCATAACAGAGGTGATTTATGAGAAAATACGTTTATCAGACGGGCGAACCCGTATTGAGAGAAAAATGCACGGACGTCAAAAACTTTAATTCCGAGCTTTGGTCAATGCTTGACGATATGAAAGAAACGGTCCGCGCCGAACGCGGAGCGGGACTCGCCGCACCGCAGATAGGTATATCGAAGCGCGTCGTCGTTATTGACGTTGAAGAGGGTTACTTTGAAATGGTAAATCCCGTTATCCTTTCGGCGAAAGGCGAACAGACGGGTCCCGAGGGCTGTCTTTCCGTTAAGGGCAAACAGGGGACCGTAACCCGTCCATACAAAGTAAAGGCGGAATACCGCGACCGCAACGGCAGAAAACATAAGCTGACTGCGGAAGGGTTTTTCGCGCGCGCAGTCTGTCACGAACTCGACCACCTTGACGGAATACTCTATACCGACAAGGCGGTCGAGCTGTACGACGTCGGCGACGGGGAGTAAAATATGAAAATCGTTTTCGCGGGTTCTCCCGCTTACGCGGTTCCCGCGCTCGAAGCTCTTCATAAAAAATTCGGCATAAGCGCGGTTATAACTCAGCCCGACAAGCCTGTCGGCAGAAAAGCGGTTATGACTCCGACCGCCGTTAAGACGAAAGCGACAGAGCTCGGTTTGCCTGTTTATGAATTCGTAAAGATAAGGGATTGCGTAGAAGAACTTAAATCGCTGGACGCGGATATTCTTATAACCTGCGCTTACGGACAAATTCTTTCCGAGGAAGTTTTGGAAAGTTTCCCTGCGGGCGTTTGGAATCTGCACGCGTCGCTTCTGCCCGAATTCCGAGGAGCTTCGCCTATTCAGTCGGCTATATGCGCGGGTAAATCGCATACGGGAGTAACCGTTATGAGGACCGAAATATCCCTGGATACGGGCGGTATATTGCTCGTTAAAAGATGCGAAATCGGCGATAAAACTTACGGGGAACTGCAAGACGCGCTTTCTTTGCTTTCCGCGGAAGCGGCGGTTGAAGCCGTCGGACTTTTAAATGACGGGAACACGCAGCTTCTCATTCAGGACGAGGCTAAGGCTACGTATTGCAAAAAGATACAAAAGAACGACGCAAAGATAAATTTCGGCGGTTCGGCAGATGATATATGCAGGTTAATACGCGCAATGAATCCTCAGCCCGTGGCTTTCTGCGAACATAACGGAAGCGCTCTGAATATTTTCAGCGCGGAAATAAGCGAGGCGGACGGGGAGATTGGTACGGTAATATGCGCCGACAAACGCGGTTTTACGGTAAAATGCGGTACTGGTGCGATACTCGTTACAGAAGTCCAGCCTGCGGCGGGTAAACGTATGCGCGCGGGGGACTTCGTAAACGGAAGAAAAATAAAGGCGGGAGACAGGCTTGACTAACCCTCTGTGCGACCCCTATTTTATACTCGCCAAGGTATATCAGGGGGGTAAATACTTAAAACAGGCTATTTCGGAAACGGCAGTCGAACCTCTGAATAAAGCGCGCACGGTAAAAATCTGCTACGGCGTACTCGAAAAAGATATTTACCTGTCGCATATTATAGAGGCAAACGTAAGAAAATCTCCGAAAAGTTCTGTAAAACTAATACTTAAAATCGCGCTCTATATGCTCGAATTTATGGAAAAGCACGAGTATATGGTGGCGGACCGCGCGGTGGAGCTCGTAAAAAAACTCGGCAAGGAGGGGGCGTCGGGGTTCGTAAACGCTTTTCTGCGTTCCTATAAAATTCCCGTGCTTCCGCAAAAAACAGACGAAAGAATTTCGCTCGAAACGAGTTCTCCGTTATGGCTCGTCAAACGGCTGCGCAGAAGCTATAAATCGCAAGCTTTAAAAATTTTATCCGCGCCTTCGCACGGTATATGCGTCCGTTTCGAGAGAAACGCTGAAAACTATCTCGGCAAACCGCACTGCGGTACTCCGTTCGAAAACGTTTATATTTTTAAAAATTTTATCCGCGACGAAGGTTACGATAGGGGCGATTATACCTTTCAGTCGGTCGGTTCGGTCGCGATAGCTTCGGCGGTAAATGGTTGCGGAAAGTTGTTGGACGCCTGCGCGGCGCCCGGCGGGAAATCCGTTCTTCTTTCAAAAAAATGTGGCGCCGTTACGTCTTGCGAAATTCACGCTCACCGTGTAGAATTAATTAAATCTTACGCGAAACGGATGGGAGCCGTCAACGTAAACGCGGTGCAAGCCGATTCGTCGGAGTTTATACCCGAATACGAAAACGCTTTCGATACGGTATTATGCGACGCGCCTTGTTCGGGCACGGGAGTTATAAACGAGAATCCGGATATAAAACTTTTCAGAAAAGAAGAGGATATAGCTTCGCTCAATAAAACCCAGTCCGAAATTTTAAACAATTGCTCGCGCTACGTGAAAAGCGGAGGCGCGTTGTATTATTCTACCTGTTCGGTTCTGCCGGAAGAAAACGACAGTATAGTTTATTCGTTTTGCGAAGCACACCCCGAATTCGTTTTGGAAATTCCCGACTCTCCCCTCGCTCACGAAAAAACCAAATTCGGTATGCAGTTTCTGCCTCACATATCTCTCGGTGCTGGTTTCTTTCTTGCGAAGTTTATAAAAAAATGAAAAAAATTTTACAGGATTTCGGGTTTGCCGAAATTGAAAATTTAATAATTTCGTTCGGCGAAAAAAAATTCCGCGCCAAACAGCTTTACGAAGGGTTGACGAAAGGTAAAAAAATTTCCGAAATAAACGTGCCTGCCGAATTGAGGAACAGGCTGCTCGAAGAATACGAGGACGAGCCTGTTAAAATCGAAAAGACGTTTGTTTCTTCGGACGGCACGGAAAAGTTTCTTTTCGCTCTCGCCGACGGGAATTTGATAGAAGGCGTACTGATGAAATACAGGTACGGTTATACTCAATGCGTTTCGACGCAGGTCGGTTGCCGTATGGGCTGTAAGTTCTGTGCAAGCACTCTCGGCGGGCTTATCAGGAATCTGACGTCGGGAGAGATATTATCCCAGATTTTAACGGTGAACGCGCTTCACGGCGGAGCGGGAGCGAAACGCGCGGTTACGAACGTTGTGCTTATGGGAAGCGGCGAACCGCTCGATAATTACGAAAACGTCGTAAAGTTCCTTAAAAACGTTTCGTCGGCGGA
Source organism: uncultured Christensenella sp. (assembly GCA_910586345.1). Lineage (GTDB taxonomy): Bacteria > Bacillota > Clostridia > Christensenellales > Borkfalkiaceae > Coproplasma. Next base: position 11,874 of record CAJUHC010000014.1, on the reverse strand, counting down.
CGGAATAAACGTTTCTCCGAGGAATATTTCGCTTTCTACCTGCGGGTTGGTTCCCGGAATTTATCGGTTGGCGGACGAGGGGCTTCCCGTAAATTTAACGGTATCACTGCATCAGACCACGGACGAAGGACGGGCGCGGACTATGCCCGTCGCTAAAAAATATAAGATTTCGGAAATATTGAAAGCGTGCTCGTACTATTTCGAAAAGACGGGCAGAAGATATATTTTCGAATATTCGCTGATAGCGGGCGAGAACTGCGACGAAAAACACGCTTCGGAACTTGTAGAACTTTTAAAGGGCAGACCCTGCCACGTAAATCTCATAAGACTCAACGAGGTGGAAGAGCGCGATTTGAAAGCCGCGGCAGACAAACAGGCGTACAGGTTTTCTAGCTTTCTTGAAAAGGGCGGACTGTCTTCGACCGTAAGGCGGAGTATGGGTTCGGATATAGGCGGCGCCTGCGGTCAGTTGCGCGCGGGTTATTTAAAAAATAAAGATTAACGAGAGGTTGAATATGATTACGAAAATAGCTCCTTCGATTTTGTCCGCGGACTTTTCGGTTATGGGCGAAACCGTCGCAAAACTCGAAAAGTGCGGTGCGGATTTGATTCATTGCGACGTAATGGACGGAACTTTCGTCGAGCCTATAACTTTCGGCGGACAGATGATAAAAAACATCCGTCCCTTGACTAAGCTTCCCCTTGACGCGCACCTGATGATTGAACACCCGAAAACCCAGGTAAAATTTTTCGCCGAGGCGGGCGCCGATATAATTACGGTTCATTACAAAGCCTGTGCGAAAATTTCCGATACTTATCTTGAAGAAACTCTGCGCCTTATAAAATCTTACGGCGTTAAATGCGGGGCGGTCGTCAACCCCGACGTTCCCGTCGAGAATATATTTCCCGTTTTTCCGCTATGCGATATGGTGCTTTTGATGTCGGTATATCCGGGTTACGGTGGACAGAAGTTTATACCGGAAGTTATGGAAAAAATTAAAACAGCCCGGCAATACGCGATTAAATGCGGCAGACCCGATATGGATATAGAAATTGACGGCGGCGTTACGCTTGAAAACGCAAAAGCGATACGAGAAGCGGGCGCTAACGTGCTTGTCGCGGGTTCGGCGGTATTCAACTCGCCCGACTGGACTGATACTATATCGAAAATGAAATTATGAAAGGAATAATTCTTTTAAACGGCGAACCTTTTACGGGCAAGATAGACGCGGACGGCGCGATAGTATACTGTTGCGACGGAGCTTATAACTGGGCTAAGGGCAAGGTTCGTATAGATAAAAATATCGGAGATTTCGATTCTTTGTCGGAAATTCCTTACCCTGCGCCCGAAGAAATCTATCCGTCGGAAAAAAATTTTACCGACGGCGAAATAGCTCTTTTCAAACTTCTCGAAAAAGGAGCCGACCAAATAGAAATTTACGGCGGAGGGGGCGGACGCGAAGACCACTTTCTCGGGAACTTACATCTTTTGTACCGCGCATACGTCTCGGGAGCGAATTGCCGTATGATTAACGAAAAGTCGGTTTTGTTCCCCGCAAGCGGAAAAATTATGCTCGGCGGATATTTCGGTAAAACGCTGTCGGTGTTACCTTTCGGCGGAAGCTTGCATATAATAGAAAGTGCAGGACTTAAATATTCTTATCCCGACGTGATTTCTTACGGCGAATGCAGAGGAATTTCCAACGTATGCGAAAGCAGTTCTGCTTACGTCGAGGTTGAGGGTACGGCTCTTGTAATAATAAACGAGGTTGACGTATGACTATAATCTGTATAAAACCGCCTAAACCCGTAAGGTTTATACTCAGAAAAATTTGCAGAAAATGAAATACGTGGATTTACATTGCGACACGCTTACCGTGTGTTGCGACAGCGGCTTGAATCTTGCGGACTGCGATTTGCAGACAAGCTTTGAAAAACTAAAAAAGAGCGGATGCGCGGCGCAGTGCTTTGCGGTTTTTACCGAGGGTGCGGACGCCGCTGTCCGTTTTAAAAAATATTCGGACTTTTATTTTCAAAGTCTGAAAAAACACAAAATCAAAGCCGTTTTAAATTACGGACAACTTTTAAGCTGTGCCGAAAACGGGGAAACGGGCGCAGTGCTTACGGTCGAGAATTTAGGTTTTATAAACGAACTTTCAGAAATCGCAGCCCTTGCGGAAGCCGGGGTGAAAATGGCTTCGCTCGTCTGGAATTACGAAAATAAATTCGCGTATCCCAATCTTGTTTTCGAAAACGGACTTCCTCAATTTTTAAAACGCAATAAAAAAGGACTTAAACCTTTGGGCAGGGAAGCCGTAAAACTGCTTGACGAAAATAAAATTATAATCGATATATCGCATCTTTCGGACGGCGGTACGGATGAAATATTATGCGGAAGGAAAATACCGCTTGTCGCAAGCCATTCGAACAGTTCGTCAATCAACCGCTGTTCGCGCAACCTTACCGACGGACAGATAAAAAAAATCGCCGACTGCGGCGGTGTCGTCGGCGTTAATTTCTGCAAAGACTTTCTCGGAGAAGGGGAAACGTTTGAAAGCGTGTTCCGCCATATCCGCCGTATCGTAAACGTCGGCGGGGAGGATGCAGTCGCGTTCGGTTCTGACTTCGACGGAATACCCGCTCCGCCGCATTTGGAAGATTGTACGAAAATGCCTGAGCTTTCGGCTTTTCTCGAAAGCCGAGGAGTTAAAGGCGGACTTGCGGAAAAACTGTGTTTTAAAAATTTCGCCCGCGTTTTCAAGGAAGTCTGCGGATAAAATACAACAGCCGTACCGCAAAAGCGGTACGGCTGTTAAGTTTTAATTCAAAGCGCGTTCAAGTGAACCGTTTTATGCTCTTTCAACGGTTTTAAGGCATCTCGTACAAACGTAGCCCGTAACGGTTTTGCCTTCCGCAACGTACGAAACTTTCTGAACGTTGGCTTTGAACGTTCTTCTCGTCCGTCTTTTGGAATGGCTTACGTTGTTTCCCGTCGTCTGGCCTTTTCCGCAAACGCTGCAAACTCTCGACATATAATTGCACCTCCGTGGGTTATTGTGAGTGAAAAATTAAAGCCGCTTAAAAAACGACCGTAGTTAATATAACATTAAGTTAATAAAAAATCAATCAAATTCGGCGGTAAAGTTTAATTTTTTTTCTTTTTTGCAAAATAATTTATAGGAAACCGAAAATATTCTTGCAAAATATTATCAAATGGTATAAAATATCTGTCGAAGCCCGTAATTTTACGGTTTGCGGGTTGGGAGAAATTATGGCAGTCAGTACAAGCAACGTTTACGGAAATATTTCTATATCCGACTCGGCCATCGCTAAGGTGGCTAAATACGCTGCGCTCGAATGTTACGGGATAGTCGACACCGTTTCCCGCCGTTTTACGGATTCACTGTCGGAGCTCTGGAAAAAACAGCCCGACGGAAAAGGAATCAAGGTTATAACTTCGGGCGACAGAATATTTATCGACGTATTCGTAATCATAAAATACGGCGTATCCATTAACGCCGTCGCCGAATCTCTTAAAGAAAGCGTAAAATATAAAGTTGAAAAATTTACCGGTATGATAGTCGATACCGTGAACGTAAACATAATAGGAGTTAAACTATAAATAGCCGCACCAGAACGTGCGGCTATATTAGGTTACGGCTAACCGGCAATTTCACGAAAAATTGCGTATACGAAATTTTGTGAATTCTAGGAGTAATATGCAAAAAACAATCAATAGCACCGAATTCAGAAAAATGGTTGCAAGCGGTGCAAGAATGTTAGATATAAACAGAGCGAAAGTAGACGCTCTCAATGTTTTCCCCGTACCCGACGGTGATACCGGTACGAATATGTCGCTGACTATGCAGTCGGCAATCAAGGAGATGAACGCTTGTTCTTCTAACCGTTTCCAGGAGATTTGCGACGCGGTTTCGAAGGGCGCTCTCAAAGGCGCGCGCGGAAATTCCGGCGTAATCTCGTCCCAGATATTCAGAGGAATTTGTTCGGTTCTCAAAGATACCAAAGATTCGTTCGATACCCGTGCTTTCGCCAAGGCTTTGGAGGCGGGAACGAAAGTCGCTTACAGTGCGGTATCCATACCCAAGGAAGGAACTATTCTGACCGTTATCAGGCTTATGAGCGAGTCCGCGGGCAAGCTTGCCGCTAAGAATAAAGATTTTGTAGACTTTTTAACCGCTCTTATCGCGGTCGGCGACGAAGCGCTTGCCAAAACTCCCGAACTTTTGCCGGTATTGAAAAAAGCCGGCGTCGTCGATTCGGGCGGAGTCGGGCTTATGACAATAATGCGCGGTTTTCTCGCCGCGATTACGGGCGAAGATATCGGCACGGATTCTATTCCCACCGAAGCTCAGGATGGCAAAAAAAGCGATGAATCCGTTTTCGGCGACAACTCCGATATAGTCAACCTCGATTTGGGAGATATAGAGTTTGCATATTGTACGGAATTTTTTATCGTGCATTTAAAACAGATGACTACGCTCGCGGATATAGACAAACTCAAAGAGAAACTTATGAGTATCGGCGATTCGGTCATATGTATAGGCGATTTGGAACTCGTAAAAGTTCACGTTCATACAAATACTCCGGGCGTCGCGTTGACGTACGCGCTCGAACTCGGCGAGCTAGACAGATTGAAAATCGAAAATATGCTCGAAGAGAACAGGGCGTTGAAAGCCAAACTCGAAGCCGAGAAGAAGGAAATGGGTATGCTTGCCATTTGCGCGGGCGCAGGACTTTCCGAAATTTTCAAAGATTTGATGTGCGACAGAGTAATAGAGGGAGGGCAGACGATGAATCCGTCCGCGCAGGACATTGCGGACGCGGTCCAGAAGATAAACGCTTCCAACGTATTCGTGTTCCCTAACAATTCGAACGTAATACTTGCGGCGGAACAAGCCAAAGCTCTCGTCAGCAACCGTATAATTCACGTTATTCCGACCAAGAACGTGCCTCAGGGCTTTGCCGCCGCTCTCGCGTTTAATCCGGAAGCGTCCGTTCCGGAAAATAAAACCAATATGACGCACTCGATTGATAACGTCGCTTCGGGTATGGTAACTCACGCAGTCAGAAACACGACTATGAACGGTTTCAAACTCAAAGAGGGCGACATAATCGGGCTTGACAACAAGCGCATACTTGCAAAGGGTAAAGATATTCCGGAAGCGACAGTATCTTTGTTGAAAGCTTTGAAATCGGACGAACACGAAATGATTACCTTGTACTACGGCGAAGGCGTGACGGAAGAAGACGCAAACGCACTGTCCGAGCGCGTATGCGAAGAGTTCCCCGACTGCGACGTCGACATTCATTACGGCGGACAGCCTGTGTATTACTATATGGTATCACTGGAATAATTTCGTGATTTGAAAGGTTCTGACTTTCTTTGTACACGGTTAAGATTTAAAAAAATTAAAGGGAAGACGCAGTCTTCCCTATAAATTTATTATGCGATTGACTTCTTTAAAGCTCGTTTCCGAAAAACGCGAAAAGGAATTTAATAAACTCGGTATTTATACGGCGGAGGACCTGTGCCGTCATTTCCCGCGGGATTATCTCGATATGACGCACGTTTCGCTTTTAAAAGATTCGTATCATAACGACGTAATATTAACTGCCTGCGAGGTGCTTAACGCGGAAGTGAACCGATACGCGCGCCGTCCTTACGTAAAAGCTCTCTGTCAGCAGGAGGGGTTTTTGTTTACGGCGATATGGTTCAATCAGCTATACGTCGCGGATAAACTGACAAGAGGCGAATATCTTTTTTACGGGCGCATAAGGAACGAATACGGTATGGGTTGGTCTATGGTCAATCCGTCTTTCGAACGAGCGGACAAAAACGTAAAATTAAAAGGGTTGATACCCGTATATTCTCTCGCGGGCGCTCTGACTCAGGGTGTAGTGCGTTCTGCCGTAAAGCAAGCGCTTTCGGAAACTCGGATTACGAGCTGTATTCCGACCGACTTGCAGAAAAAATATTCGCTTGCACCTTTGAAAGACGCGTATTTAAAAGTCCATAGCCCTGCCGATATAAAAGATGTGGAAGATGGTTCCGCGAGAATCGCTTTGGAAGAATATTTTCTTCTAATTTCCGCTTTTAAAGTCATAAAGGGCGGGCGCGACGACGCGCGGCTTAACCGTTACTCCGTCACGCGCGCCGAGGTCGACGAATTTATTTCTCGGTTTCCGTTCGCTTTTACGGCGGGTCAGGAGAACGCGGTAAACGAAATCTTTGAGAACCTCAATTCTCCGCATAAAATGAACAGGCTGATACAGGGCGACGTCGGGAGCGGTAAGACCGCGGTTGCCCTCGCAGGCGTATTTATGGCGGTCAAGTCCGGTTATCAGGCCGCAATGCTGGCGCCTACCGAAGTGCTCGCGCGTCAGAATTCCGCGCTTCTTGAAAAGTACTTTCCTGAATTTAACGTCCGTACTCTCACGGGTTCGTCGTCCCCCGCGGAAAAACGCGAAATAAAGAAAGGGCTTGTTTCGGGAGAAATAAATATCGTCTGCGGAACTCACGCGGTTATACAGAGCGACGTTGCGTTTAAAAATCTTTCTTTCGTAGTCTGCGACGAACAGCACCGTTTCGGGGTTGCACAGCGCGCTTCGTTATCGGAAAAAGGGGACGGTTGCGACGTGCTTATAATGTCGGCGACGCCGATTCCGCGTACGCTGTCGCTTATTTTCTACGGCGATTTGGACGTGACGACTATTAAGGACAAGCCTGCGAAAAGGCAGGAGATTACAACCGCCGTTATCCCCGAAAGAAAATATCCGGATATGTATAAATATGTTTCCGAACAGGCGAAACTCGGAAATCAGACCTACTTCGTATGTCCGAAAATCGAAGGCGACGACGAAGGTACGACAATGTCCGTAACCGAACTTTACGAAGAGCTTAAAATAAAACTGCCCGGTGTAAGACTCGCGCTTCTCCACGGAAAAATGAAAGACGTACAAAAAAACGAAATTATGTCGGCTTTCAGGGCAAAAGAGTACGACTGTCTCGTTTCAACCACGGTAATCGAAGTCGGGGTGGACGTTCCGGACGCGACCACTATGATTATTTATAACGCGGAAAGGTTCGGACTGTCGCAGCTTCACCAGTTAAGGGGCAGAGTCGGAAGAGGCGATAAAAAAAGTTATTGTTTCCTTTTATCGGGCGCGGATACCGAGGACGCGTTGGAGCGTCTGTCGGTTATTAAAAACAGTAACGACGGTTTCGAAATAGCCGAAGCCGATTTGAAAATCCGCGGCGGCGGCGACTTTATGGGGACCCGTCAAAGCGGAAAAATGCTTAACGACATAAAACGTCTGCGGTTCCCCGTCGAAGTTATATTTACCGCGAAAGCGCTTTCGGACGAAGCATTTTCGGGTGCGTTCGACGTTAAACTGCTGACGCGTATCGCTGCTGAAAAATACGACAGTTTAAAAGACGTTACGCTTAATTGAAAATTTAAAAGTCTTCCGTAAACCGGAAGGCTTTTTTTATAATGTTAATTTATAACAATTCGACAAATTTCATCAAAATACTTGACTTTTTGTGCGGGGGGGGGGGGTAGACTTTTTAAAAAGAAAATTATAAGGAGAGCAGTATGAAAACAAAAAAACTTTTAACGGCAATTGCGGGAACGGCGCTCGCCGTTTCGGCAGCATTAAGCTTGACGGCTTGCGGTCCTGCGGAGCTGGGGAAAACAACGCTTAATATTGCGGACTATGCAACGGAATATGCTTCCGAAAATTACAGTTACGGTGAAAAATCGCTTGAAAAAGCTCTCACGGTAAACGTGGACGAGGAAATGTCCACCTCGCTTGACTATTACGGTATGCGCGTACTGAATAAAGGTACGGAATCGAATCCGTCTTATACCGTGTATAGTTTTACTTACGGAAAAAATATTTTAACGGATTTGTCTGCTCTGCCGGAAAGAAATTCTACATACAGATATTTAATGTACGAGGTAGAGAATGAAAGTTCTTCGGGCGATACCGCTTATACGCGTAAATACTACACATACGACGGTAAAGAAATTCTTGTAATAAACGATTATCCGTCCCTCGGACACGGCGGCGGAATCAGTTACAGAATACAAGGTTCCGTGATTTCGGGATGCTACGTTAAAAACGAAAATACAACTTCTACGGTCTACGTTCTTGCAGTAGAAAAGAACGATAGTAAAACGGGAAAAACAACGATAACAGCAAAATATTATCGCGGTGTAGAAAACGAAGAGACGGGAGTTACGGATTACGAGGTTCTTGAAGCGGGCAACGTTAAAATTTACGGTTCCGAGTACGATAAGGACGGCAATTACAACGGTTCGTTCCAGAAAGTTTATCCGCAATATGACGGAAAACCCGTCGAGGGAGAAATAGCCGATTACGACGTTTCTTACAACGGAGACGTTTACGATTTTTATAATAAAGGAAATAAAACCGGTTCGGTAACCGTAAGAAACGGCAACTTTTTAGGTATGCTCGGCAATTATCTTTATTATTATGAAATGACGCCCGTCGGTTCCGACGCTAAAAATTACAACTGCGTAGAAGTATCCCAATACGGCGAAGTAAAATATAATTACGAGTTGTTCCGTTACGACATAGTTAAAAACAGCAATAAAAAAATCGATTGCAATATCGTAGTGGTTGAGATGCGTACGCTGTATAATTATTCCGCAAAAAGCTACGATGCCGCCGTAATAGAAGGTTTCGAAATGGAAAACGGAGTCGCTTATGCTGACTTTAACGACATTACTTATATTGTAGATAAAGATATAAAACTCGCCTACGATATGCACGGAGTTAACGTTTCGTCTTCGAATATTTACGTTTTGAAAGACGGTACTTATATGATAGGCGACAAGATTTACGACGCCGATATGAATTATATAAACGACGTAGGATATAATAAGCTCTATAAAAACGAGGGGCTGATAAGCTTTAAAAACGGCAATTCTTACGGGTTTACCGACTATAAAGGTAAAATCGTTATCGAACCCAGATATGCGGCGATAAACGCTTCGGGAATAACTTTTTACGGAGACGTTGCGTATGTTTCTGAGCGCCGGTTCGACGGTATGATGAAAACCGCGTTTCTTAAAGCGGACGGAACCGTGAAATATACGGAAGATTTAATCAAAACGTCTTCGGAAAGCGAACGAAAGAATATCAGCGTAAAGGAAGGATATTATACGATAACTACCGTCACCGACTCTTCGGTGAAAGTCGCGTATTATAATTTCGGCGGAAAACTGCTTAAAGAGTTCGACGGAGGAAACAGCTTGTCCGAAGAATCAATCGACGGAGATATTTATATTGTCGAAACGACTTCCACGGTTAAAAATTATTATAAATTGGGTTAATCGGCAAAGATAAGCGAATGCGGGCGGACGTATACTCCGCCCGCATTTTTACTTTCCGATTTTATAAAATTGATAGTAAAATATTTGACAAACATTTTTAAGTTTGGTAAAATGTGCTTTGCATTGTAATTTATTATGGATTATTATGCAAAGCACGTTTGTTTTCTCCTTTATCGTATTTAAGGGTATACGGTGAGAAGATATATTCCACAGACCGAGAGGTCGAGTAAAACAAGGAGGATAGTATGCCTACAATCAATCAGCTTATCAGAAACGGCAGAGAAAGACAGCTTTACAAGAGCAAATCGCCCATTTTGGACAACTGCCCTCAAAAGCGCGGCGTGTGCCTTTCGGTTACGACGACTACGCCCAAAAAGCCTAACTCCGCTATAAGAAAGATTGCAAGAGTAAGACTTACGAACAAGCAGGAAGGTACCGTTTACATTCCCGGCGAAGGTCACAACTTGCAGGAGCACTCGTCCGTACTCATAAGAGGCGGAAGAGTTAAGGATTTGCCCGGCGTCCGTTATCATATAGTCCGCGGCGCACTCGATACGGCAGGCGTTTCGAAACGCAAACAGGCGCGTTCGAGATACGGCGCAAAACGTCCTAAATAATTAAAAATAAAAAATTATCCTACTGACTTTCGGAATATATTACCCTTACCGATAAGAGTAGGCAGTATTCATTATTAAATAATGGAGAAGGTATGCTACCCGAAAGGGCAAGCATTAGCTTATTTAAGGTAAACCCTTAAAAATATTAAAAAAAGGAGTAAAAGATTATGCCCAGAAGAGGCGGCGTTCCCAAGAGGGACGTATTACCCGACCCCGTGTACGGAAGCAAGGTTGTAACTAAGCTTATCAACCAGATTATGTACGACGGTAAGAGAGGTACTGCACAGAACATCGTTTACGATGCTTTCAATACTATGAGTGAAAAACTCGGCAAAGACGCAATGGAAATTTTCAACCAGGCTATGAACAATCTTATGCCCGTGCTGGAAGTTAAGGCAAGGCGCGTCGGCGGTGCGAACTATCAGGTTCCCATCGAAATCAGACCCGAGAGAAGACAGACGCTTGCGATTCGCTGGCTGGTTATCGCAACCCGCAAGAGAAGCGAACGCGAAATGGCGAACAAGCTTGCTGCAGAACTTATCGACGCATACAACAACGCAGGCGGAGCTGTCAAGAAGAAGGAAGATACGCACAGAATGGCGGAAGCAAACAAGGCGTTTGCTCACTTCCGTTTTTAAGAGGTAAATTTATGGCAAGAGAATATGATTTACTGCATACCAGAAATATTGGTATAATGGCTCATATCGACGCAGGTAAGACCACGACTACCGAACGTATTCTTTACTATACCGGTATTAATCATAAGATAGGCGAAACCCACGACGGTTCGGCTACTATGGACTGGATGGTACAGGAGCAGGAGCGCGGTATCACCATTACGTCCGCGGCAACGACCTGCCACTGGACGAGAAGCGGTCTTACCAAAAAAGACGAATGCAGAATTAACATCATAGACACCCCGGGACACGTTGACTTCACTGTCGAAGTAGAGCGTTCGCTCCGAGTGCTCGACGGCGCCGTCGCGACGTTCTGCGCAAAGGGCGGAGTAGAACCCCAGTCCGAGACCGTTTGGCGTCAGGCGGATAAGTATAAGGTTCCCCGTATCGCTTACGTAAACAAAATGGATATAAACGGTGCAAACTTCAAGCGCGCCGTACAGATGATGAAGGACAGGCTCAATGCGAACCCGGTTCCCATCGAACTTCCCATCGGTAAGGAAGATACTTTCAAAGGTATCGTAGACCTTATCGAAATGAATGCGGAAATATACGATTCCGAAGACGGAAAGCAGTATCACAGGGACGAAATTCCCGCTGATTTGGCGGCGGAAGCCGAGGAAGCTCACCTTGCGGTTATGGAAGCCGCGGCGGAAGGCGACGACGAGCTTATGGAAAAGTTCCTTGAAACGATGGAACTTACTCCGGAAGAAATTCGCAGAGGTCTGCGCAAGGCGACAATCGGAATGAAATGCACTCCCGTGCTCTGCGGTTCTTCGTATAAGAACAAGGGCGTTCAGATGCTTTTGGATGCGGTTATCGATTTCCTTCCTTCTCCCGTGGACGTTGCGCACGTAATCGGCGTCAATCCCGATACCGGAGCGGAAGAGGTCAGAGAAACCTCCGACGAAGAACCTTTCGCGGGACTCGCGTTCAAGATTGCAACCGACCCCTTTGTCGGACGTCTTGCTTATTTCAGAGCGTATTCCGGCGTTCTCGAATCGGGTTCTTACTGTTACAATTCGTCCAAAGGCAAAAAAGAAAGAGTCGGACGTCTCGTTCAGATGCACGCGAATACCCGTACGGAAATTCCCAAAGTTTATTCGGGCGATATTTGCGCGATAGTAGGTTTGAAAGACACCACGACGGGCGATACGCTCTGCGACGAAAAGCATCCTATCGTTCTCGAACAGATGA
>CAJUHC010000013.1:27713-33551 GCA_910586345.1 uncultured Christensenella sp. | reverse complement strand
GAATGGAACCGCGCAGAGCAGACGTAATAGGCGGAGGTTGCCTTCTTATGGGCGAGGTTATGAAGTATTTCGGCGTGGAAAAAATTACGGTTTCCGAGAGCGATAACATTGAGGGCTATTATTTGCTCAGAGAGGGGATATGAAGCGTTTTATAATAAACTGGGTTCTGTTTTTCCTGTCTCTGGCGATAGCCGCATTCTGCGCGTATGAAATTTTCGCCTTTTACGGCAACGAACCGCTGAACGCGTTGTACGTAGTCGTTATGGTTCTGTCGTTTCCTGTTTTAAGTTTACTTCACGAACTCGGACATATGCTGTTCGGCGCGCTTGTCAAAATAAAGGCTGTGCCGGATTTGAATAAAAAGGTAGTATTCGGAAGCGCGAGCTGTACCGTCGTTCCCAAAACCGACAAGGGTTTGAAAGGCAGAATAATCTTCACGGCTTCGGGCGGGCTTTTCGTAAATCTTTTATTTATTGCGCTCGGCGTTGTCGCGCTTTTCGTACCCGCAGTGCCGGTTGCTATAAGTATCTGCGTTTTGCCTGCGTCTTTCTATCTTTTCGCTTTGAACGTCGCGCCGATTCAGCTTGACGGCGGCAAGACGGACGGACTCGTGATTTACGAGCTTATAAAAAACAGCGATTCGGCGAAAGTTACGCTCGCGGTGCTTACCGTACAGGCGCAGGTTCTGAACGGTAAGAAAATTGAGGAAACCGATGAAAATCTCTTATTCGGCTTGCCGGTAATACAAGAAGACGACCCCGCGTTTATTTCTCTTACCGAACTCCGTTACGAATACTGTAAAGCCAAAGGCGATACGGAACAAGCGGAAAAATATAAAGAAAGACTCGAACAGCTTAAAGAATATTTAAACTAAGTTAAAACGGCGGGCGGCGCTTTTTTGCGCCGCCCGTCGTTTTGAAAAACGTTTTCAGCTTATACGGTAAAGTTTGCCGAAGCAGTTCGGACACACTCTTCCCCAAAGTTCCGCCTTGGTTTTGCAGACGTGATTTCCGCAGTTTCCGCACTCGAAAAAATTATCGTAAATTTCAAAATTTTCCGCGTTTCCGCACTTGATTTTTTTCATAAAAAAAGAGTGTGCAAACCGCGTTTTTTTATTCGCGGAAATTGACGGAATTGAATTTTTGTGAAGCCTTTTTCTTGCTTTTGATTATATAATATGGTATAATAAATCAAAGATTAATTTCAGAGGAAATAAAATGTTTGGTAAAATCAAATCGAGCTATGACGCTAACAGTCTGAAAGCGTTAAAAGGTCTTGAACCCGTCAGGGAACACCCCGGAATGTATATCGGTCCTACCGATGAAAAAGGGCTTCACTGCCTTGTCAGGGAAGTTATCGACAACTCAATCGACGAAGCTCTTGCGGGCTACTGCAACCGTATCGACGTTGAAATAACCGAGAACGGTTCCTGCTCCGTAAAAGACAACGGCAGAGGTATTCCCACGGGAATAAATAAAGAAGAGGGAATAAGCGGCGTCGAACTCGCTTTAACCAACCTCAACGCGGGCGGTAAGTTCGGCGGCGGCAATAAGGCGGGCGGATACAAGATTTCTTCGGGTCTGCACGGCGTCGGCGTTTCCTGCGTCAACGCGCTTTCCGATACTCTCGTTGCGGAAGTTTGTCAGGACGGGCATATTCACCGTCAGGTTTATCACTGCGGTATCCCCGAACACAAATTAAAAGTCGTAGGTAAAACACAGGAAACGGGCACCACGATAACTTTCCACCCCGACGCAACTGTTTTCGAAACAATCGATTTCAATTACGACACGCTTAAAACGCTTCTGCGCGAGCTTTCCTATCTCAATAAAGGTCTTACGCTCACTTTGACGGACAAGCGCGAAGGCAGACAGCGTTCCGATACGTTCTGTTACGAGGGCGGAGTCGTCCACTTCATAGAGGACATAAACAAGGGAAAAGCGGTTCTTTTCGCCAAACCCGTTTACTTCGAAGAATCCGAGGGTGACGATAAATTTTTGGAAGTCGCGATACAGTATAACGACGGCTACAACGAACAAATTTTCCCGTTCTCGAACAATATCCGCCAGCCCGACGGCGGAACCCACCTCGACGGCTTTAAAGCCGCTTTGACCAAGGTTATCAATGACGCGGGCAGAAAACTCAACATATTGAAAGAAAACGTAAAACTTTCGGGCGACGACGTGCGCGAGGGCATAACGGCGGTAGTTTCCGTTAAAATCGCCGACGCGCAGTACGAGAGCCAGACCAAGAGCAAGCTTTGCTCGACTTATGTCAGAGGATTCGTCCAGAAAGCGGTTACCGAAAAATTCGGTATGTACCTCGAAGAACACCCTGCGGAAACAAGAGACCTTATAATGCGCTGTCTTACCGCGCAGAGGGCGAGGGAAGCGGCAAGGCTCGCGCGCGAAGACACGCGCAGAAAAGGCGTTCTGGAAAGCACAAAACTCCCCGGAAAACTTGCCGACTGTTCGGATAAACGCGCTGAACTTTGCGAAATTTACATCGTAGAGGGCGACAGCGCAGGCGGTACTGCCAAGCAGGGCAGGGACAGACGCTTTCAGGCGATTCTGCCTCTGCGCGGAAAAATACTCAACGTGGAAAAAGTCAGAATCGACCGCGCTCTCGGCAACGAAGAAATAAAAGCAATGATTACGGCTTTCGGCTGCGGTATACAGGAAAACTACGACGAAAGCAAACTCCGTTACGACCGAATTATAATTATGACCGACGCGGACGTAGACGGTTCACACATACGTATACTGCTTCTGACGTTCTTCTTCCGCTATATGCGTCCGCTCGTAGAAAACGGACACGTATACGCCGCACAGCCGCCTTTGTACAAGGTTTCGGGCAAGGGCATACAGGATACTTATCTTTACGACGACCAGGCCTTGGAGGACTTTAAAAAGAACTATAAAGGCAAATTCGATTTACAGCGCTATAAAGGTTTGGGCGAAATGAACAAAGAACAGCTTTGGGAAACGACTATGGACCCCGCGCGCAGAACTCTCGTAAGAATAAACGTCGAAGACGCTGTCGAAGCGGATAAATATTTCTCGCTCCTTATGGGCGAGCAGCCCGAACTCCGCCGTCAGTTCATAGAAGATAACGCAAAGCTCGTCGAAGAGCTCGACGTGTAAAAAGGAGTAAGATATGTCAAAGAAACAGACAAGCCCCGAGCTCACTGAAGAATTTAAGAAAACTCTCGAAATGACGAAACTCCTCGACGTCGAAGTCGAGGAGGAACTCAAAAAATCGTTTATAGCATATGCAATGGCGGTAAACGTGTCCCGCGCCATTCCCGACGTCAGGGACGGCTTGAAACCCGTACACAGACGTATACTTTACTCAATGCACGAACTCGGACTGTACTCCGATAAAGCGTTCAGAAAATGCGCGCGTATCGTCGGCGACTGTCTCGGTAAATATCACCCTCACGGCGATACTTCGGTTTACGACGCGCTCGTAAGACTTGCGCAGGATTTCTCAATCAATTTCCCGCTTATCGACGGACACGGCAACTTCGGTTCAGTCGACGGCGACCCCGCCGCGGCTATGAGGTATACAGAGGCAAGGCTCGCTAAACTTTCTTCGGAAATGCTCCGCGACCTCGACAAAGAAACCGTTGACTTCTATCCTACGTTCGACGATACGGGTATGCAACCCACGGTTTTACCTTCGCGTTTCCCTAATATGCTCGTCAACGGTTCGGACGGCATCGCCGTAGGTATGGCGACCAATATCCCCCCGCACAACCTCGGCGAAGTTATAGACGGCGTTATCGCTATGATTGAAAACCCCGAAATCGACGTCGAAGGCTTAATGCAGTATATCCCCGCACCGGATTTCCCTACGGGCGCGCTGATTATGGGCAGGAGCGGTATTAAACGCGCATATAAGACGGGCAGGGGCAGTATTACAATCCGTTCCCGTTGCGAAGTAGAGGAATATAAGAGCGGTAACGCTCAGCGTATCCGCATAGTGGTTTCAGAAATTCCCTATCAGGTAAACAAGGCTAAGCTAATCGAAAATATGGCTGACCTCGTCAAAGACAAAAAAATCGAGGGGATTTCCGACATACGCGAAGAATCCGACCGCGACGGTATGCGTATCGTTATCGAACTCAAAAAAGACGCGAATCCTCAGGTTGTACTCAATACTTTGTATAAACATACGAATTTGCAGATTTCCGACGGACTTATAATGCTTGCGCTCGTCGACGGAACCCCGAAAATTCTCAACCTCAGAGATTTCATTTATTACTATCTCGAACATCAGAAAGAAATAATTACCCGCCGTACCAGATTCGACCTTGCCAAGACCGAAGAACGCGCGCACATTTTGCGCGGTCTCGTAATAGCGCAGGCGAGTATAGAGGAGGTCGTTGAAGTCTGCCGTAAAGCCGTTGACAAAGCGGACTGCGTTAAAAAACTTACCGCAAACTTCGAACTCGACGAAAGACAGGCGACCGCCGTTGCGGAATTAAGACTGTACAGATTATCTCATCTCGAAGTAGACAAGCTCAAAGACGAACTCAACGAGCTCGAAGCCTTGATTGCCGACTATAAAGACATATTAAAGCACGAGAGCAGAGTGCTTGAAATTATAAAGAACGACCTTATCGAAATCAAACGCAAATATCCTTCGGTAAGAAAAACCGAAATTGCTGTCAATTACGACGGCGAAATCGAAGACGCGGACTTAATACCCGTCGAACAGGTTGTAATTTCTATGACCCATACGGGCTATATCAAGAGAATTCCCGTTTCCGAGTACCACGCTCAGAACCGAGGAGGAAAGGGTATAACAGCCCACCGTCCCAAGGACGAGGACTTCGTCGAGAAAATGTTCGTCTGCTCCTCGCACGACGATATACTCCTGTTCTCGGACATCGGCAAGGTTTACCGTATCAAGGCGTATGAAATTCCCGAGGCGACCCGTATCGCACGAGGCAGAGCGATTGTAAACATCGTTCAGATTGCACAGGAAGAGAAAATAAATACGCTTATGCCCGTGCAGGCAGGTATGCACGGAAGCATAGCGTTCGCAACGCGTAAAGGACTTATCAAAAAGACGAGGCTGAGCGAGTTCGCGAGAATAAACAAAAACGGCAAAATAGCTATAAAACTCAACGACGGTGACGATTTAATGTCCGTAGTTCTTACCACGGGCCACAGCGAACTTATGATAGCTTCCCGTTCGGGCAAGTGCATAAGGTTCGCGGAAAAAGACGTTCGCACTATGGGCAGGGACACTGCAGGCGTCAAGGCTATGAAACTCGACGACGACGACTGTCTTGTCGATATGCTTGTCGTAGATAAGGACAAAGACGTGCTTACGGTAACCTCCAACGGCTACGGCAAGAGAAGCGATATAGAAGATTACAGGCTTCAAGGCAGGGCCGGCAAGGGCATTAAAGCCGGTATATTCAACGAAGTTACGGGCTACCTCGTCAATATGAAACAGGTAACCGATAACGACGACGTAATGCTTATCTCCGACGGCGGAACGATAATAAGAATGCACTGCACCGACATTTCGCACATAGGCAGAAATACAAAGGGAGTGAGACTTATGCGTTTGAGAGACGGCGCAGTCGCAACCGTCGCGCTTACCGCGAGAGACGAGGACGAAGCCGCGGAAGAAATGCTCGAAGCCGCTCCCGAACTCCCCGAAACGGCGGGAAGCGAAATAGCCGAGCCGAGTTTAAGTCTCGATAACGACGCGGAAGATATTATCGACGACAGCGGAGATTTGGAAGAAATCGATACCGTTGACACAATCCACGGTATTCAGACCGAAGAAGATATTCCCGAAGATTTAGAAGAAGAACCC
>CAJUHC010000013.1:8136-27703 GCA_910586345.1 uncultured Christensenella sp. | reverse complement strand
TTTAATTAAGTAATAAATAAAGTAATATGTAAAGAAGAATAAAAAGAAATATAACGCCCGCCCCCGCACGAATGTGCGGGGGCGGGTTGATTTAAGTTTAATTATCGCCGTAATGAGTCCACATACGTATTATAACGATACGTTTAAATTCTTCGTCTATGCGGTAAACAAGCCTGTGTTGCAGATTTATCCTTCTTGAATACGCGCCTGTCAAATCTCCTACAAGCTTCTCGTAAGGCGGTTGTAAAGGATTTTCTTCCAATATCTCTAAAAGCCTTAAAACTTTGCTTTTAAAAGGACTTGCAACGATATTATCGAAATCTTTTGCCGCCTGTTTCGTAAATAATATCTCGTAACTCATTTCAAAGCCTTTTTCCAATCGATTTTAACGCAGTCTCTCTCGGACGTCTTTAAGCCCTCGACAATCGAATCGGCTACTCCCTGAACACTGCACAGATAACAGGTTTCTTCTAAATTCCTCAGATATTCTTCGCTGATTATAGCCGCGTTTCCGTTCTTGGTCGTTACTATTATTTTTTCGTCGTTTACCGCCGCTGCGTCTAAATAATTAAAAAGATTCTTTCGCAACGTCGTCGCGTTTGTAATAGACATAATTTTCCTCCCGATATATAGTATGTACATTATAACGTACATTGTTCCGTTTGTCAATAATATCGGGCGATTTTTTCAGTATTTGTCACCGTCAACCTCTTTTTGAAGCTCCATACCTATTTTGATACCCGTCATTAATCTTTTAACTTCTAATTGGGAATAAACGTCTTCCTGCCAGACTATGTAATAACGTATGTAACTGTCCGCAATTTCAAGCTGTTCTTTGTTCAAAGCCGTTTCCAATTTTTCGCGGGCTTGCCGTAAATATTTGGAAGCATACGTATGGTCTTCACTTTCTAATTCTTCGCGGTAGTTATGTAAATACTTGTTAACTATGTCGTAAAGCAATTCTCCGTTCATTTTGACGCCTCGTTAAATAAATTATAATATAATTATACAACATAAAAATTTAAAAAGGACAAATTGCACAAATTTGTGCAGCAAAAATTTTATATAAAATATATTGAATTGTAGAGGGGCTTTAAAATTTAAAATGAAACCCGTATACCAAACGCGGAAGCGGTAGTTATAGTTGCGAGGTTCTTTTCGGTGAGCGCGGACTATCTTTTGGGTTTGACTGATTGATAAAAGGCGAGTGCTTTTAAATGCACTCGCCTTTATATTTTAATTTTATTGCGCGGAACTGTTTTCCTGCGCTTTTTCTTTCCGCTGTTTTCCTGTGGAGGAGGGGAAGATTAAATGCATCAAATCTATCAGCCAGCCCGATATGGGGAACGCGGCTTCTATTACGACGACTACTATAAGTATTTTTGCGTAGTCCCATTGTATGTCTTTCCAGCCCGCGTATAAGAACAGGTCGGTAAACTGCGGTATTGCGAAAGCCGCTATGCATAGACCGAGCATACTCGCGCAGAGTACGGCTCTGAAAACGTTCAGCGGTCGGCAAACTCTGAAAACCATTACAAGACCCGAGAAGGAGAGCGCAATCATACACATTGCAAGG
Source organism: uncultured Christensenella sp. (assembly GCA_910586345.1). Lineage (GTDB taxonomy): Bacteria > Bacillota > Clostridia > Christensenellales > Borkfalkiaceae > Coproplasma. The sequence continues at coordinate 26,127 of CAJUHC010000013.1, read as the reverse complement.
TAATGCTGTCCGAATTCGGCGGGGTCTATTACGTTGGTTATATACATTGACATAACGCATATAATCATAAGTATCGCGCCGGAAACGGCTCCGCTCATAACGTGTGTTATAAATTTGCCCTGTACGCGGTCTTTATTGGGCTGCAGGGAGAGGAAGAACGAAGGTATGGCGATTATGCAGACTTCGAGAAGCAACATATTCTGAGGCATAAACAGATAAGGCACCTGCATACAAAGACAAATTACCGCAAGTATTGCCGTAAACAAAGTCTTCATAAGGTACAGCGAAGACGAGTTCTTAATGTTGTTTATAACGCGTCTGCCCTCCGCGACGACCTTAGGCATATTGTTGAAGTTGTTGTCCATAAGTACGATATGACTTACGTTTCTCGCCGCCTCGCTTCCCGAAGCTACGGAAATAGCGCAGTCGGCTTCCTTTAAGGCGAGTATATCGTTTACGCCGTCGCCCGTCATAGCTACCGTATTTCCGTCCGATTTAATCGAACGCACTAAAATAGCTTTCTGTTCGGGAGTAACCCTGCCGAATACGGTATATTTATTTGCGATGTTTTCGACTTCTTTTTCGTTAAGACCTTCGAGCGAAATGAATTTTTCGGCGTTCTTTATTCCCGCGCGTTTCGCGACTTCGCAGACGGTTACGGGGTTGTCGCCCGAAATAACTTTTACGTTTACGTCGTTGTCTGCAAACCATTTAATTGTATCAATCGCGTCCTCGCGGATATTGTCCGCAATGGATATAACCGCTACGGGTTTTAAGACCGCGGGGAGCTTATCTCCGACTATAGGAGCGGGGGAGTGGGCGAGAACGATAACTCTCAGACCCATTTGCGCATAGCTTTTGACTATCCTTTCGACTTTAGCGGGATAGGGTTTAAGTACGAATTCGGGCGCGCCCATACAGAACGTACCCACGTCCTCGAAAGTAACCGCAGAGAGTTTTCTCTTCGACGAGAACGGTATGGTATTTACGGGAGAAAGCTTGTCGCTTATTCCGAAATGGTTATGAAGTGCAATCGAGGTTTGGTTATTGTCGTCAAGAGCAGAGAGCATACTGCCCATAATTTCGTTTAAGGAGTATTCTCCTACGCTGTTTAAAATAACGCAGTCGTTTACTTTCATTCTGCCGTCGGTAATGGTGCCCGTTTTATCGAGACATAAAACGTTGACCCTTGCAAGCATTTCAAGAGAATACATATCCTGCACGAGGGTTTGGCTCTTTGCGAGTCTTACTATGCCCACGGCAAGTGCGACGCTCGTAAGTAAAAGCATACCCGATGGAATCATACCTATAACGACCGTACAGGTTCGCTGTATAGCGAAATTGACGTTTTGACCGAAGCCCGCGTTAGTTACCGCCTCGGATAGGAATTTCGCCATAGAGGGGTATTTTTCAGCGAATACGGGGTCCATAACCGCGTGATAGGAAATTATGAACATTCCTATCGCAATGGGAATGATAAGGAGCGAAATGACCTTGATAATGAGCTTGGTCGAATTCATAAGCTCGGAATTGGGTCTTTTATACTTCTTTGCTTTTGAAGTGAGTTTTTCGAGATAGGTTTCTTTACCTACTTTTTCGACTCTGCATTTACCGCTTCCGGAGGATATGAAGCTTCCTGCAAAGAGCGTATCGCCGACGTTTTTCTTAATCGCCACCGATTCGCCCGTTAAAAGGCTTTCGTTGACCTCGACGGAGCCTTCCGCGAGTATACAGTCGGCGGGAACCTGGTTGCCGAGTTCGAGTATGATTACGTCGTCTAAAACAATCTCGGTCGCGGGTATTTCCGTAACTTCGCCGTCGCGCATAGCTTTGACGGAGTTCGAATTCAGAATAGACAGTTTGTCAATCGAGAGTTTCGAACGTATTTCCTGAATTATACCTATAACTATATTGGCGGTAGTGATAAATATAACGAGGTAGTTCGTTACGCCTTTCGTATCCGCTACCAAAAGCGCGATAAACGCGAATAGACACAAAAGGTTGAAGAACGTGCAGATATTGCCGATAAAAATACTCGCGTAGGAACGGGAGTACTTTTTGTTCGTATCGTTGAACAAAAACTGCCGAAACCGCGTCTGAACCTGTTCGGTAGTGAGACCCTTGTTGAGTTTGGGGTTAAATCTGTCAACCTTGGTATTCACCGCCTTTTTGGGGTGGCGCTTGAAGTACTTGACGATTTTTTCCTTGTCGAACTCGTCTTTACAGCTGAATTTATTTTCGTCCGATTTTGCGGAACGGCGTTCGGAATCCTCCGCAACGGCAACAGCGGCGGCCGCGCTCTCTTGCTCGGCTTGCGCCTGAGTTACGGCAGTTTCGTTTTCCGTAGCGCTTTCGGCGGGGGACGGTTTTTTGGAAGTTTCCTTTTCGGAAACGGTTTCCTTAGCCGTCTTGGAATCCTTTTTACCGTTTACTTTAAATACAATTTTACTCATACGGATAAAGTATAACATAACCGTAATTTTTTTTCAAGATAATAACGGCTATTTAATTGCAATTGCCATAAATTTGCAGTATAATTTGTGTATTATGATAGACGTAAACCTTATTAGAGAGAATCCGGAATTAGTCAGAGAGAATATAAGAAAGAAATTTCAGGATAAAAAACTTCCGCTCGTAGACGAAATAATCGCGCTCGATATAAAGAAACGCGAACTTCAATCCGAGGGCGACGGCCTCCGCGCTCAGCGCAACGCGCTCGCAAAGAGCATAGGCGAGCTTATGCGTTCGGGGAAAAAGCAGGAAGCGGAAGAGGCGAAAAAGCTGTCTAAGGAAAACAACGAGCGTATAGCCGTTATAGAGGCCGAAAGCGCGGAAATCGAAACAAGACTTAAAACGGCGATGATGGCTGTTCCGAACATTATCGCAGACGACGTGCCTGTCGGCAAAGACGATTCGGAGAACGTTCAGGGCAAAGTTTTTCTCGAAGCTAAGGAAAAACCTTTTGAAGTTCCTTATCATCTCGATATACTCGAAAAGCTGGGCGGTATAGATTTGGACGCGGCGAGAAGGACGAGCGGTAACGGCTTTTATTATCTTATAGGCGACGTGGCGCGCCTTCATTCCGCGGTTTTGACTTACGCCCGTGATTTTATGATTGACAAAGGCTTTACTTACTGCATACCGCCTTTTATGATTAGGAGCGACGTCGTTTCGGGCGTTATGAGTTTCGAAGAAATGGAAGGTATGATGTATAAAATAGAGGGCGAAGATTTGTACCTTATCGGCACTTCCGAGCACTCTATGATAGGCAGATTTATGGGCGAGGTTCTGCCCGAAAATTCCCTGCCCCAGACGCTTACTTCGTATTCGCCCTGTTTCAGAAAGGAAAAGGGCGCGCACGGCATAGAGGAGCGCGGTATTTACCGTATACACCAGTTTGAAAAGCAGGAAATGATAGTTATCTGCAAGCCCGAGGAGAGCGACGGCTGGTACGAGAAACTTTGGAATTATACCGTCGAACTGTTCGTCTCTATGGGAATTCCCGTAAGACAGCTTATTTGCTGTTCGGGCGATTTGGCGGATTTGAAATACAAGAGTTGCGATATTGAAGCTTGGAGCCCCAGACAGAAGAAGTATTTCGAAGTCGGAAGCTGTTCTTCGCTCACCGACGCGCAGGCGAGAAGGCTCGGAATCAGATATAAAAATTCCGAAACGGGTAAAAACGAGTACGCGCACACGCTGAACAATACCGTTGCCGCGCCTCCGAGAATGTTGATTGCGTTCCTTGAAAATCATCTTCAAGCCGACGGAAGCGTTAATATTCCCGAAGTTTTGAGAAAATATATGGGCGGTAAGGACAAAATACTGCCTAAAAAATAAATAACCGAATAAAAAATAAAACGCGTCCGCAGGTTTTTAACCTGCGGACGCGTTTAAAATTTATTTTATTATTTTTCTGAACTTTCTTGCCGTAAGGAAAGAAATCCTGAACTGTTTGTCGCGAAGTTTTTGAAGTTTCGCGTATGTAAAACGTTTTTCGAGCGCGAGATACAAAACTATCTCGGCTTTGAGTTTGTTGTCGAATTCGATTAGTTTTTCCGCCGGCACGGCGCCGTCCTTTATCGCGAGTATCGCATAGAGATAATAAGCCGTGAGCTTTTCGCAAAGCATATTAAACGCGTAGGAGTAAATTTCTTTGTTAAGTTTGGCTTTTACTTTTCCGAACGTTTCCGCCGAATAAAGAATACCTTCGGACTTTTCTTCACTGTAACGGTACTTCTCTTTTTCGAAATTAAAGGGAGTGTATACAGTCTTTAAAAGATTTTTACAGTTCATAACTCCCGAAAGTTTAAACGAAAAAGCATCGGGAAAATCTTTTAAATTTTTTAATACGGAAATTTTTACCGCGCTTCCGCCTGTAAAACATACCATATCCGAGGTATTTTTGTCGATTATATTCAACAGGGACTGAACGTCCGCGAATTTAAAACCGTTTTCGCAGACAATAGCGTATTTGCCCTTGGCGGACTTCGCCGCGCGCGCGAGGAAGTCTTTTTCGCTTTCGTTTTCGTCTTTATATATAAGTTCGATTCCGTCGTAAAGCGAGTTCGGATTTTCCTGTCCCGAGCTTACGCATACGAACAGCGTCAGCAATATTTTCATACGTAAAATTATATTATAAACCGTTGTATTTGTCAAGGTTAATATGCTATAATGTATCGGTATGAACTTGGTATTTTTCGACATCGAGTGTGCGAGCGTCAATAAAAATTCCGCTAAAATATGCGCGTTCGGTTACGTCGTCTGCGACGAAAATTTCAATATTGTCAAAAAGGAAGATATTTTAATAAATCCGCGCGGTAAATTCCGTCTTACCGACAGAAGCGGGGACAAGGGATTGGTTTTGCCGTATTCTTACGAAGATTTTAAAAATTATCCTCCGTTCACGAAAATTTATCCTCAGATAAAATCACTTTTGGAAGACGGGGGAAATATCGTTTTGGGACATTCCACGATGAACGATATAAAATATCTCAATCTCGAAACCAGACGTTTTAAACTGCCGTCTTTTAATTTTTCGTTTTCTGACAGCCAGCTCATATATATGACTTACATAAACGACTTTACTCGACAGTTCGGTCTGGAACATATCGCAAGCGAACTCGGCGTCGAATTCACTCCGCACCGCGCCGCGGACGACGCTTACGCGACTATGCGCGTCGTCGAAGCTATGTGCAGGGCGAAAAATCTTTCGTATACGGATTTGATAAAACTTTTGCGCGTTAAAGAGGGAAAAATCAAAAATTACGCGGTTACTCCGCCTTCTTCCGAGGGGGAGCGCGAGTATCAGGAAAAAATTTTAAAACTGAAAAGAGAACGAGCGGAAAAAAGAATAAAATTTTTTAATTACGTTTCGCGTAAAAAAATAAAGCGCGACGGTGAGTTTTTCGGTAAGACTTTTACGTTTTCACGCGAGATAGAGGACGATTTGCAAAAATCTTTACGGTTCGCCGATTTGGTTTACGAAAACGGCGGGAAGTATTCTCAGCACGTAACGCAGAGCGATTTTTACGTTTGCGAAACGGGCGATAGCTCGCCCCGAACTCAAAGCGCGCTGAAACTGCAAAACCTGATTGTTATTCATACGTCGGAATTCGAAAATATGTTTCAAGGAGATAAGAATTGACGACTTTGCCCGCGGAATTTCTTTCGCGTATGAGAGCCGAACTCGGGGATAATTTCGGCGCGTTTTTGAAAAGTTATGATTCGCCCGCCGAAAAAGGCTTGCGGGTCAATACCCTTAAAATTTCGGCGGAAAACTTTAAAAGCATTTCGCCGTTTTCTCTCGAAAGCGTTCCCTGGGAGAAGAACGGCTTTTACGTACGTTCCGAAGGGCTCGGCAAAACGGTTTATCACGCGGCGGGACTGTATTACGTTCAGGAACCGTCCGCAATGTGCGCCGCGCCCGAACTCGGCGTCAAAGCAGGGGAACGCGTTCTCGATTTATGTTCGGCGCCCGGAGGCAAGGGAACTCAGCTTGCGCAGGAGATGCGGGGAGAGGGAATTATCGTTTTAAACGAAATTAATTTCCGCCGCGCGAAAATTCTTTCTTTCAACGTCGAAAGGTTCGGAATAAAAAACGCTGTCGTGACCTGCGCGGCTCCGGAACAGCTTGCCGATAAATTGGAAAGTTATTTCGATAAAATACTCGTAGACGCGCCTTGTTCCGGCGAGGGAATGTTTAAAAAGGAAAAAGAAGCTATACCGGAATGGAGTATCGAAAACGTAAAACTTTGCGCGCGCCGACAGTCGGAAATTTTAGACAGCGCGTTTAAAATGCTTTCCGTCGGCGGGAAAATGGTTTATTCGACCTGTACTTTCGCGCCGGAAGAGGACGAAGAGCAGATACGCAATTTTATCGGAAAGTATCCTATGAAGCTTTTGGCAATGAAAAAACTTTACCCGCACGAGATACGTGGCGAGGGACATTTTTACGCCGTTTTGCAAAAAGACGAAGGAGCCGGAAGGGATGTACGCTGTATCGAGCCGAACTTAAAAGACAAGAAATTGCTTTTAATTTACAGACAGTGGGAAAAGGAAAACCTTAAAACGGAGTTCGGAAATCTGTATTCGGTCGGACAAGTTCTGTATTCTCTGCCCGACGGCGCGCCTCAAACGGAAGCGCAGACTCTGCGCGCCGGCGTCAGACTCGGGGAATTTTTATCCGACAGATTCGAACCGTCGCACTCGCTTGCGCTCGCTCTCAAAGCCGAGGAAGCGTATTGCGTAGACGTAGACGAAAAAACCGCAGAGGAGTATCTGAGAGGCTTTACTTTTTGTTGTGAAAATGTAAAAGGGTGGAGGCTCGTTACGTTTAAGGGATATCCGCTCGGTTGGTGTAAAGTTTCGGGAGGAACGGCGAAAAACAAACTTCCTAAGGGAGTCAGAATTTAAAACGTTTTATAATACAAGCGAGAAAACTTTCTTGCAAGCGTTTTTGAGCACCATATGATGTAATAAAATTCAAGCCCCCCGCCGATTAATTCGGCGGGGGGCTTTTCATTATTTAATTATTCCTGTACGTCGTCGGGTTTGTCGGAACTTTCTTCTTGTTCCTCGGTTTGCTCGGGCTCAGCCGTTTCAACCGGTTCTTCCGTCTGTTCTTCAACCTCTGATTGTTCGTTCGTATCTTCGGCGGGTTGTTCGGGTTCTGCCGGAGTCACTGCGGGAGCGTCGACTTCCTCGATTTCCTCTTTCTTTATGCCGAGTTTTCTGATATAACGGTTCGTCTTGTTAGTGTCGTAAGAATTCTTTCCGAAAACTTTCTTGCGGCGGTTTTTCTTTAACGCGTCTTTTATGAAAATCGCAATCATAGCGAATATCAATGCTACTACGAGAATTATCGAAGAAGCAAGAAGCCAAACGTTAGCGTTATCCGTTTTCTCTTCTTCTTTATCCTCTTCCTCGGTGTCTTCGTCGCTCGTACCCAAGTCGAGGGTTATAGATTGGTCAATGGTCGAATAATCTGTGAATACCGTGCGGTTGTTGCCGTCCTTAATAGAGAGGTAGGCAAGCTTTTCTTCGTAACCGTCTGCCGAGTAATCGTAACCCGTTGCGGTTTTGTCAGCCGCTTCTTTGTTGAAAGGCTGGAAGTCAGCCGAATCGTAAAGACTGTAAGCGTAGTAATGCGCGGTGTAATTTTTCAGAATTTCGTACTTATCTATATCCGCCTGAGTAATTTTGCCTGCTTTAACGTTTTCGTCTACAAGGTTCTTATAATATTCGATATTCTCGGTGGAGGTGGTGATTCCGTTTAACAGACCTTTTTCCGCAAGTATCTTCTGATAAGACCTTATAATTTCGTTTTCGTATTCGTTGAGCAAATCGTCGCTAGAAACGGAGGTGTAGCTGTAATCGAAAAGTACGCTTCCGTTTGCCGTGTTCCCGTCGGTGATAAATTCGTCGCGCGCGCCGCTCCAAAGTTCGAGACGGTAGTTTTTGCTCGCGCTGCCCGCGTGAAGCACGTAATTGATTGTTACCCATTCTCCGTGGGTGTCTTCGATAACTTGCGTATAGCGCTCGGAGCTTTCGGAGTAATCGTATCTTGCAAAGCTTCTGTCGAAGGGAGTGATTTCGTCTTTCTGCGTTTCGCCTTTAACGATATAATAATATTTACCGTCTTTATATTCGTAAAGTTTGACGCTTTCCGAAGTTACGAGATAATGGTCCGCTTCAACTGTGCAGGCTTTATCCTTATAATAGGTTACGCCTTCTTTAAGGTCGTCGACGGAGAATTCGCCGTCTTTCGTGTAGTACGTTATGTTTGCGCTGTATAATTTGGAATAGTTCCAGGTATTTGCAAAGAGTTTGCCGTTTTCGTCCTCGTACAGACCGTCGTCGCGGAGCGAATAGAGAACGTTAGCGCGCTGTTCGTCGAGATTTGCTTTCTCGTCAATTTCCGATTTAAGGACGTTGCCGTCTTTGTCGTACCAGAAAGAGTAGGAGGGAGCGTCGAAACCCAATACCTTAGAGCTGTCCGTCGTATCTACGAGGTAGATGTAAGCAACGGCTCCCGCGCTTACTTTGACTTTTACGCTTACGGTAGTGAACCCGTCTGCGGAAACCGTCTTTTCCTCTCCGATAAAGCCGTAGTTTAAGACGTCCTTTTTGGTAAAGTACTTTTTGTCTTTATCGAATTCGTCGTCGTTTCCGACTTTTACGTATTCGTCGTTATCTTCGTCGTAATACCAGTAAGCTTTATAGTTATTTTCGTTTGCGGATTTTAACTGAACGTAGCCTTCTCTGAGCTTGTTTACTATGATGAGCGGCTGAACCGATTTAGCGCCGAAAATGTCGTTCCAGTTAGCCAAAGCGTCGGTAGAGCTCACGTTAAAGCTGTTGAGTAAGGGCTGATACCAATCCCGACCCGTATAACCTTCGTATTTGCCGTCTTTGTTTACGAAATATTCTTTGTTCAAAAGACCTGCCCAATCGTTGGGGTTCTTGTCGTCGAAAGGAGATATAACGCCGTTGTTGACTACTTTCGAGCTTGCGCCGTTTGTTCCGAAATAGGTGGCGGGGTCAACGAGGTTGCTTTCTATTTCGTGCGCCTGGTTGCCGTAAACTTCGTCGAATTTGCTGGTTGTTTTCTTTTCGTCTTCGGTTATCGTTAACGATGTGGTATAGTTTCCGCTTCCGGTGTAGGCGAATATGTCTTCGTCTACGTCAAGCTCCTGTACGTTTGTAAGAGCAGCCCAACCCGCTTTGTATGAAGTTACCGTCGTTCCGTTGAGCGTTGTGTTTCCGAAGCTGAATTCTACTCGTAAAGTAGCGGGATTGTCTACGCCGTCGACTTTCTTGGTATCGTTGTGTACGAAGAAGAAACACTGTACCCAGCCTTTGAAAACGTCTTTATTTTCTTCCTTATCGTCTATATCGGTAACTATGCCGGTAGAATCGAGAGTAACGTTTGCCGAATTGTCTTTGTTGCCTTCCTCGGTAATCTTGACCGTTGCGGCAGTACTGCCGTTCATATCCGAAGTCTTTACCCAGAAAGAAATTATTTTGTGGCCTTCTTCTTCGATGGTAAGGTCGAACGACGCCGTATACGCCGCGCCTCTTGCGGAGAAGAGTACGAGGGTTTTATTATCGGTATCGGAATTCAAATCCGCCGCCGAAGCAAGAGCTTCGTTAAGTTTGTCGTTGTATTGCGTTTCGGTAAATTTATATCCCGCATCGACGAGCGCAAGCAAATCTTCTTTGGTATCGAGACCCTTGCCGCCTTTGAGGTTTTTAAGTTCTTCGGGAAGTTTGACTTTGAGTTGTTCGTCGGAATCGTTTAAATTAAGTTTTCTTACCGTATTTAAAGAGGATGTATATTTATCGCTGTCGACGGTAAGTCCCGCTTTCGCGCTTTGGAGATTTACCGATTCGTAACCGCTTTCGGACGCAAGGTCGAGAAGGTAGTGGAAGCTTTCCGAAAATCTGTCTTCGGTGATTCCTCCGTTTTCTTCTCCGCCGTTTCTCTCGTAAGTGTCCGCAACGAAAATTTTCTCGCTTGCGTCGCTTCTGAGGTCGCATTTAGCTCCGTCGCTTTCGATTTTGTTTTTGACTTCCGCAGTGTAGGAGGAGCACTTGTCGAGGTCTTTGTATTTCGTTATGCTCACGTCGTCGAAGAAAGCGTAACCTTCTACGGGGTTGTCCGTATCGCCGAGACCGAGTTTCAAAGTAACCGTGCTCGAAGCGAAGTTGCAGGAATTTACGTAAACGGTGTATTCTACCCAACCGTTATATTCCGAGGAAGCTTTGCCGTCTCCGATAAGTTTTTCGGTATTGATGCTCGTGATAGCGAAATCATCGAGCGAAGAACTTCCGACCGAATGCGTTACGGTTATGTTTGCGCCGTGGTCCTGGTCGTCGTTTACGTCGAGTCCCTGGGAGAACAGGAGGTTGCTCGTCTTAACCCAGACGGATATTTCCGCGGAGGTGTTGGCGGGGAGCGAAACTTCTACCGAAGCGTAGTTCTGCGCGATACCGTTATGAGTGGAGTTAGAATAGTTATGGAGCATCAGCACGTGGCCTACGGGCTGACGGTATTCTTTTTTGATTTCGTCGTATTCGAGATAATAGTCCCCGTTTTCATCCGTGAAGATTTTCTGCTTTTCGCCTTTATCGTCGAGATAGTAGGGCTCTTTGCCTTCTTCTTTTATAATGTTGTGAGACTGGGGGTTGGAAATCAAATCCTTGGTGATGGGTCTCGTCTTTTCCGCGTCGTAATAGTAAGTATCCTTGGCTTCGTCGAAGTAGATTTCGGTTTTGCCGTTGTCTTCGCCGATGTAATACTTCGTTTTGTCGTCGCTGTCGGTTTCGGAACTTATGGTGCCGTATTTGAGCGCGCCGTAGGAGTCTTTATATAACAAGTCGCTTGACTTCATTCCGTTGAAGTCAATATGCTGTTCCTTATAATTGCTCGCGGTCGAGTCGAGCGCGTTGTTGGCGTCGAGTCTTTCCGCAAGGTTGCTTGCCGTAAGCTTTTCCCACGCTTTGTCGGACGTTCCTATAATACCCGACATCGTGTAAGAGGAGGTGCCGCCTTTCGTCCAGTTGCTCGGAGTATTTATGAGATATTCGGGCGCGGGCTGGCCGTCTTTTTTATCGGGAACGTTAAAGAACTCGAAATTACCGTTTTTGAGAAGCTGAACGTCTTCTTTCGAGGTCGTCTTATCCGTTTCGTCCTTTTTTTCTTCCGTCTTGCAAGCCGCGGCAAGTCCCGTAATCGAGAATGAAGCCGTGCAGGCGAGCGCGAGGAATACGTATTTTAATCTGCGTTTCTTTGAGTAATGTTTTGACATACTTTTCTGTCCTTATTTTAATAATCGTACTATGATATTTTAATATAAAAGGCGATTATAATCAAGCGTTTATCGCTTAAACGGACAAATTTTTTTATTATTTTTCTAATTAATGCCGAAACTACTATTATATAATTGTAAAGGGAAAGGAAATTGAACGCTAAATTATTTAAACGTATTGCGTCGGGCGCGCTTACCGGCGCGGTAAACGGACTGTTCGGCGGAGGAGGCGGTATGGTAGCCGTTCCTCTTTTGAAAAATATGCTCGGTTACGAAGACAGGGAGGCTCACGCTACGGCCATTTTCGTAATAGCAGCGGTCTGCGCTGCGAGCGCTCTCGTGTATATAATCAACGGTTACGCGGCGCTCGACGTAATAATACCCGCAGCCTTCGGCTCGGTTGCGGGCGGTATCGTCGGCGCATACGCGCTCGACAGATGTCCTAAGACTATAATAAATTTTATATTTATCGCTTTGATGTTTGCGGCGGGAGTGAGGATGCTGTTTTGAGTTTTATTATTTTTCTCGTTTCGGGTTTCTTTTCGGGCGTTCTCGGCGGAATGGGAATGGGCGGAGGCACGGTTCTTATTCCTGCGCTGACCGTTCTTTTCGGCGTCGAACAGCACGTTGCGCAGGCTACGAATTTAATCGCGTTTCTGCCTATGGCTGCGTTCAGTCTGAAAGTTCATAAAGAAAACGGTCTTTTAAAGACGAACGGGCTTTGGTGGATAGTGATTCCCGCGCTTGTTACGTCCGTAGCGGCGGGATTTGCGGCGGCTCTGCTTCCGTCCGAAGTTTTAAGAAAACTTTTCGGAGTGTTCCTGGTCGCGCTCGCCGTCAAACTCGCATTGGAAGCCAAGTTCAGTTTTTCGAAATAAGCTTTTTGAGCGGACGCATAGTAAACATTTCGAGACAGTAGAGGAAAGCGGCTGTGAACGCGAAACAGGCGGGAGCGCAGATAACTATGCGCCATATGACTGCTACTCTGTCCGATAAAATACCGTTTAGGAAACATCCGAAAGCGCACGCGGCGGTTACCGCTATCAGGGAATGGGCGGTATACTTTAAAAATTTTATTCCTTCGCACTTCTTTTTGAGAAGGCGCAGATTAAGTATCGACGTTATGGAGAAGTTTGCCGCAAGACCTATCATATACGAGTACACTCCTACAAACCTGGTAAGCGTAAAAATGCTCAAAATCATCGCCGCCGCGCCGAGGAAAAAATACAAAAGCGTTTTCTTTTCGCAGTTCATCGAATTGAGTATCGTGGTCGTAATCATAGATATGCACATCGGCAGAAGAATAAACGCGCATCTGTGCACGATTTCTCCGCTCAGTTCGTTAGAGAACAGGAATACGCCTATTTCTCCGCCGAGGACGAACAGGAAAGGTATTAAAAAAGTTGCGATGAATATCGCGGCTTTGACCGATTTTTCTACGTCGTATCTGACGAGCGAAGTATTGTTTTTATAATAATTTTCCGAAAGTTCGGGCGCGACGACGACGGATATGGAGCCTATGAGCGACGCGGGAATGAACAAAATCGGCAGGCTCATACCTATCGCGACTCCGTAAAGGCTTATCGCTTCGGAGTTCGTCAGCGAGAATGAGTTCATAAGCAGTACGGGCAGAAGCACCGCGACTGCGGAGTTTAAAACGGAAGTCGAAGTGCGCATCGCCGTAATCGGCAAAGACGCGGAAAAGAGCGGTTTCAACTGCGTTCTGGGATTAGCGAATCTTCCGCCTTTACGGAAGTACCAGAAAAGCGACACGACAAACGAGAAGACGTAAGAAACGAGTACCGCGATAGTCGCGCGCTGTGCGCCGAGAACGGGGTCGGTAACGCCGAATACGAGTATACAGCCTGTAACCACCATAACGGCGTCTTCTAAAAGTTCGATAACTCCGTACGGCAAAAACTGCTTGTTTCCCCAGAACGAGCCGCGCATAACCGCGTAAACCGAAGTTATGATAAGTCCCGGAAGAAGCAAAAGAAAAATATCTTTGCATCTTTCGTCCGAGAACAGGAACCCGAACGCGTTTCTGCCGAAAAACAGTACGATTGCCATAGGCACCGTGAATACGAGCGTCGCGACGACGCCCGCCGTAACCGCCGAGTTTCTGCTTTTTACGTCGCCTTCGGCGCTGCTTTTTGCTATAAGTCTCGAAACGGTCACCGGTATTCCGCTTGAAGCGGCCGTTAAAAATACGGCGAAAACAGAAAGACAAATCTGGTAAATTCCCAATCCTTCCGCGCCTATGACGCGCGAAAGAACTATTCTGTAAAAGAAGCTTAAAGCTTTTTCGATTGTTGCCAGTACGGTTACGAGAGCCGCAGACCTGTAAATATTTTGTTTCATCTACATTATTCTACAAATTTCACCGCCCGAATATGAACGTTTTTAATTTTACGCGAATATAATATACAAATGTTTACGCTCGTTACGGACAGAAGCAAATATTTCAGAGTAAAGCGGGGACAAAGCGCGGGAGATATAGAAAGAATTTTAAAAACTCCCGTGCAGGGGTGCGCGTTCAACGGCAGAATAATAGCAGTATCGGAAGAAGACCTTACGGTGTATACGGCTCGGGTGGGGGATACTTACCGAACGGTAGCGAAAAAATTCGGCGCGGACGAAGAGAAGCTGAGAAGAACCAACGGCGGCAAACCGGTGTACCCGACCTGCAAATTATTTGTGCCGCGCGGATAAATAAGCGTGTCGTACGGATACGGCGTTGGCATATAATGTAATATATAAAAACAAACGGAGGTCAAAATGTCATTTTTTTCGAATTTTCAATCGGATAAATGCCCCGGCTCTATAAGCGGAAATCCTTTGAACGGAATGTGTGAAAAGGTGTGCATACAGGCACAGAAAATTTTCGACGCCTGCATTAAGCAGATACAGATAGAAAACTATACTTTAACTCTTACCGACCAGATTCCCGCCGACCCTACATACCCCTTGACTTTTATAAGCGCAAGGTCTACAACTTCAACGGGCGTTATCACTAATTTAAACGTCGAAAGACTCGCGGATAAACCCGGCTGTGCAAGAGTTCAGGCTACGGTGGGTATTCCCGTTGAAATAGTTTACACCGACGCGAACGGTGTAGAGGGAGTCGCTCAGGCTACAATATCCGTATCGCAGGACGTTCTTTTATTCGTTCCCGCGCCCTCGATTATGCCTTATAAAGTTACAAGCGAAGTAAGCGCGGTGTGCGCGGAAGGCACGTTCAATCCCGACACGAACACGTTCAGCGTCAACGCTTGTCTTACCGTGATTTTAAAGGTTGCAATCGATGTGGAAATTCTCGTTCCCAGCTACGGCTATTGCGCTATACCGCCCGCGCAGGAGTATTCGCAAGAGGTATGCGCAGGTTTCTTCGAACTGCCTTTATACCCGCAGGGCAAGAACTGTTCCAAACAGTAAAATCCTGAAACAACGTTCGGCGGAGTTTCGGCTCCGCCGTTAATTTTTATTTGTTTTATTTAAAATCAGCGCCTTTTCGATGCGTTTTAGTGCTTAAAAATAGTACTATGTCACGCATAAAGGGCGCTTTTATTGAAAAAATGCTTTAAAAATCGCAAATTATGTGCTAAAATATGTTTATGGAAATATTTTCTATAAGCGATTTGCATCTGTCCGGAACGTCCGATAAGCCTATGGACGTGTTCGGCGCGGGGTGGGAAAATCACTTTGAAAAAATCAAATCGGACTGGAATAAAAAAGTCGCGGACGAAGATATCGTACTTATTTGCGGGGATATAAGCTGGGGCACGGCGCTTGAAGACGGGCTTTTCGATTTGCGTTCTTTAAAGGGACTGAAAGGAAAAAAAGTTTTTATCCGAGGCAACCACGATTATTGGTGGAACGGGATAACCAAGCTCAGAGAAGGCGCTCCCGACGAAACTTTTTATTTTCTCCAAAACGACTGCGTTAAATTCGGAAATACGGTTATATGCGGTTCCCGCGGTTGGAGCTGTCCGGGAAGCGCGGACTATACCGAGCACGACGGGAAACTGTATCTTCGGGAAGCGGAAAGGTTTAAACTTTGTTTTAAGCAAGTCGAAAAGGTCCGCGAAGACGGCGACGCGCTTATAACTATGATTCATTTTCCTCCTTTCAGTTTAAAGTCGCCCGACACGCTTTTTACGAAAATGTTCGAAGAAAATTCGGTAGATAAAGTTGTTTTCGGGCATATCCACGGGGATAATTATTTTCCGTACCGCACGGTAAAAAACGGAATAGAATATATTTTGACCTCGTGCGACAAAGTCGGGTTCGCTCTTCAAAAAATTACCTTAAACGGGCGATAAATTTCTGATTAAATACTTTACAACCGAATATAATTATGTTATACTTTTGGAAATGAGATTTAAAGCGTACGGACAAAAGATTTTAAGGATAAATATCGGTAACGAGAAAAGCGGAAAGGTGTCTTTTTCGCTTTTTTTTCTGTCTTGACGCGTCTTGTTGAAAAGTAGTTTTAAAGAATTTCAGAGGAAATAATATGCTTACGAAAAAAGACTTGCTCGGTCTTTACGATACGAGCGCGGAAGAGATTGCCGAAATACTCGAAACCGCGGATAAAATGCGTGAATTTCTTTCGGGTAAAGAAAAAAAGTCCGCGCTTCTTTCGGGTAAATCGTTAGTGACGCTTTTTTACGAGAACAGTACGCGTACGCGCACTTCTTTCGAACTGGCGGGTAAATATCTCGGCGCGCACGAAGTGAATATTTCGGCTTCGGCGAGTTCCGTTCAGAAAGGCGAAACGCTTATCGATACGGGAGAGACTCTCGATTCTATGAAGATTGATTTCATAGCGATAAGACATCCTATGGCCGGCGCGCCCGCGCTTTTGGCCCGCCACGTTAAAGCGAGCGTGCTAAACGGCGGCGACGGAATGAACGAGCACCCCACGCAGGCGCTCCTCGATATGCTGACGCTCAAAAGAAAGTTCGGAAAAATCAAGGGACTGAAAGTCGCGATACTCGGCGACGTCAAACACAGCAGGGTTGCCAAGAGCAATCTTTTCGGCCTGATAAAACTCGGCGCGGAAGTTTATATGTATTCGCCCGAAACGCTTATGCCGAAAGCAATCGAAAGACTCGGCGCGAAAATCGCAAAGTCCCGCGAAGAAGCGATAGACGGCGCGGACGCGGTAATGGGACTGAGGATTCAGCTCGAACGTCAGCACGGGGGTCTGTTTCCTTCGCTTTCCGAGTACTCCGAATTCTACGGAATAAAGGACGGACTTTTAAAATACGCGAAAGACGGCGCGGTAATTCTGCATCCGGGCCCCGTTAACAGGGGAGTAGAGCTTACGCCTTCGCTGATAGACGGCGAGAAAAGCGGGATTTTGGAACAGGTAACCTGCGGAGTCGCGGTCAGAATGGCTTTACTCAAATTATTGGCCGAATACAGAGAGGCGAATTTATGAAACTTTTAATAAAAAACGCAACGCTCGTTTTAAGAAACGGCGAGAAAAAAGCCGACCTGCTGATTGACGGCGGTAAAATAGCGAAGATAGGAAAAAATATCGAAGAGAACTGCAAAACGATAGACGGTACCGGCAAGCACGTTTTCTCGGGTTTTATCGATATGCACGTTCATTTGCGCGAACCGGGCTTTGAGGGCAAAGAAGATATAGAAAGCGGTTCCCGCGCCGCGGTTGCGGGCGGCTTCACTCAGGTCTGCTGTATGCCTAACACGAATCCCGTTTGCGATAACGCGGTCGTCGTCTCGTATATAAAGTACAGACAAAGTCAGGTAAACTTATGTAAGATAAACCCCGTCGGCGCGATTACGCACGGGCTGGAAGGCAAAGCTATGGCGGATATTGGCAAAATGAAAAAAGCCGGCGTGGTTGCGATAAGCGACGACGGAAAGACGGTTGCCGATACCAACGTAATGCGCCTTGCTATGGAATACGCTCACGGCTTCGGTTTGAAGTGTCTTTGCCACTGTGAAGATATAAGCCTCGTCGACGGCGGAGTCGTGAACGAGGGCTACAATTCGACTCTTACGGGACTTAAAGGCAGTCTGCGCGCGGCGGAAGATATAATCATCGCGCGGGAAATCGCGCTTTCCGAAAGTCTGGATATTCCCGTTCATATATGTCACGTATCGACTTATAGCGGGGTCGGGCTTATAAGAAGCGCAAAAGCCCGCGGAGTAAAAGTTACCGCGGAAACCTGTCCGCACTATTTCATACTTACCGACGATATAATAACTTCGTTCGATACCAATACGAAAGTCAATCCGCCCGTTAGGGAAGAAAAGGACAGGCTCGCTATCATAGAAGGTCTTAAAGACGGTACGCTCGACTGCATAGTCACCGACCATGCGCCTCACGCGCTCAAAGACAAGCAGGTGGAATACAATCTCGCCGCTTTCGGAATGAGCGGAATAGAAACGAGCTTTCCTTTAAGCTATACCTACCTCGTCAGGACGGGAGCGCTTACGCTTTCCGGACTCGCCGAAAAAATGAGTTATAACCCGTCGGAAATATTAAATCTCGGCGCAGGCGAAATCAAAGAGGGCGCGCCCGCCGATTTAACCGTTGCCGACCTTGGAGAAAAATACGTAATCGACAGCGGAAAATTTTTATCCAAGGGCAAAAATACGCCGTTCAACGGCTATGAAGTTTACGGAAAAGTACTGTACACTATCG
>CAJUHC010000013.1:0-8126 GCA_910586345.1 uncultured Christensenella sp. | reverse complement strand
CATCAATATTTTAATTTTTATATTTTATATTACCGTCCACGGTACACTATCGTGGACGGTAATATAAAATATAAAAATTAAAATATTGATGTTATCAGACAGGAGAGAGAAATGATTGATAAGTTAATCGATAAAATTATCGAAATGCAGAATCCGACCTGTGTCGGACTCGACACCGATTTTAATTATCTTCCCGAAGAAATGCGCGAAGACGTAAATACTTTCGAAAGCGCGGCGGAACGCATAACCGAGTTCAATATGAATATTATAGACAAGGTATGCGACGTCGTTCCGGCAGTCAAAGTACAGATAGCTTATTACGAAATGTACGGCTACGAGGGGCTTAAAGCGTTCGACTATACGGTTAATTACGCCAGAGGCAAGGATATGATAGTAATCGCGGACTGCAAGCGCAACGACATCGGCTCCACGGCGAGCTGTTATTCGAAAGCCTACCTCGGTTCAACGGTTATTAACGGCGAAAAAATACAGTCTTTTCCCGCAGATATGCTCACCGTTAACGGCTATCTCGGTACGGACGGAATCAAACCTTTCGTCGACGATATAAAAAACAATGATAAATCTATATTCGTGTTAGTCAAAACCTCGAATCCGTCGAGCGGCGAATTGCAGAATTTAAAACTCGAAAACGGCGAATTCGTCTACGAACGTATGGGTTCGCTCGTCTCGGAATGGGGCAAAGACGTAATAGGAAAGTACGGATATTCCGAAGTAGGAGCGGTGGTCGGAGCGACTCACCCCGAAGAAGCCGAAAACCTCAGAAAAAGGCTTCCCTCGACTTTCTTCCTTATCCCCGGTTACGGTGCGCAGGGCGGAAGCGCGCAAATGCTTAAAGTCTGTTTCGATAAACGCGGTTTGGGCGGTATCGTAAACAGTTCCCGCGGAATAATCTGCGCCTATAAAAATCCCGAGTACAGCGGTATGAACTACTGCGACGCCGCGCGCGCCGCTTGTATCGATATGCAGGAAGATTTGGTTAAAGCCATAGGCGGAATGGGACGGTAATGAAAGATTTAATTGCTACGGTAAAATGCAACCGCGAAATTGCGGAAAATATTTATATGCTCACGCTCGCGCTTCCCGAAAGCGCCGGAATGATAAAGGGCGGTCAGTTTTTAAACCTCTCAACGGGCGATAATTCACAGCTTTTGCGCCGTCCTCTCGGCGTAATGAAAGCCGAGGGCGATGATATTACGGTATGTTATCAGGTCAAAGGCGAAGGCACTCAAAACCTTTCGCGTACGGAGGCGGGGCAAAAACTTAAAGTTCTGCTGCCTCTCGGCAACGGCTTTAACCTCGAAGGCAAAACCGATATAGCCGTTATCGGCGGCGGCGTGGGGATATTTCCGCTAATAGCTACTGTCCGCGAATATTGCGCGAATAAAAATTTTTATTCTTACATAGGGTTCAGAAACAAAAACGCAGTATGTCTTCTGGACGAACTCGAAAAATCCAAGTCTTTAACGGTTGTCACCGACGACGGTAGTTACGGGGAAATGGGCAACGCGGTAGACGCGTATTTAAAGGACGCGGATAAAATAAAGACCGATATGATTATCGCCTGCGGTCCGCCCGCAATGCTCAAAGCTTTGAAACGAAAGCTTGCAGAGCGGAATAATACCGTTCCCTGTCTCGTATCTTTGGAAGAGAGAATGGGTTGCGGAGTCGGCGCGTGTCTTGTGTGCGTATGTAAAAATAAAGAGGGTTCGAACGTACGCGTCTGCAAAGACGGTCCCGTATTCGATATAAACGAAGTAAATTTATAAGAGGTAAAAATGGAAGAAATAATAGCAAAGTCTGCTAAATCTTTGTATATCGTAACGTATTCGATATTTTTGGTTTTCGGTATCTTAGTTGTAGGTTTGGGGGCTTTATTGGTAGCTTTGGTAGGCGAGACAGAGCCGACGATTTTCGGCGGAGTTTTAATAGGCTTAGGCGCAATTATTATAATAGCCGGTGTCGCGTGGCTGGTATATTTTATAAAGATGTCTCCCGACGCTATAAAGTTAAAGGACGGAAAACTCTATTTCAGAAACGGCGTAGTATGCGCTCCGACGGAAGTAGATTACTGCAAAGTCAAAGGAATGGGAATCGACGGCGCAATGTTCGATTTCGGAAAGTTACTTATTTCGGTTAACGGCAAAGAATTTAAGCTGAACTTCGTTTATAAAACAAACGAGGTCGTAAACAGGCTGTTTTTGCTTAAAGCGCAAAGTACGGTTCAGGCGAATATAGAAGCTAAACAAAACGCGGAAAGGGAAGTTTCCGCGGAAGAAAAAACATCGGAAGAAAATAATGGCTGATTTAAGTGTGGAAATCTGCGGAGTCAGATTAAAAAATCCTGTAATTGCGGCGAGCGGGACTTTCGGTTTCGGCAGAGAATACGACGAAATATACGATATTTCCGTTATAGGCGGAATAAGCACGAAAGGTATGACTTTGGAACCGCGTCTCGGCAATCCCGTTCCGCGTATAGCTGAAGGTAGGAGCGTAATTTTAAACGCGGTGGGGCTTCAGAATCCCGGAGTAGAGCATTTTATTAAATACGATTTACCTTTTCTGCGCGAAAAGGGAGTTACGGTAATAGCAAACGTAGCAGGCAAAACTTTCGACGACTACGGAGCGATATGTTCAAAACTCGACGGTTTGGTCGATTTCGTGGAATTGAATATTTCCTGTCCGAACGTTAAGGCGGGCGGAATGGCTTTCGGAATAAAGCCCGAAAGCATAAGAGAAGTAACCCGCGTTGCGAAAAGCGGATTAACAAAAACTCCGCTTATGGTAAAGCTTTCGCCGAACGTCGAAAGTATTCCCGTCAACGCACAGGCGGCGGAAAAAGGCGGCGCGGACTGCATATCGCTTATCAATACTCTTACGGGTATGGTAATCGATATCGAAAAACGGAAGCCCGTGATTGCCAACAACACAGGCGGAGTATCGGGCGCGGGAATCAAACCAATCGCGCTCAGAATGGTTTACGAAGCCGCACACGCGGTGTCGGTGCCCGTAATAGGAATGGGCGGCATAACCTGCGGAAAAGACGTGATTGAGTTTATGATGGCGGGCGCAAAAGCCGTTCAGGTTGGAACGGCGAACTTCACAAACGCGAACGCGATGCCCGAAATCATCGCGCAGACGAACGAGTGGCTCGATACTCGTAAAATAAACAGTATAAACGAAATCGTTGATACGCTGAGATTGAACTGAGGAGATTATTATGACTTATAAACAGCAATTTATTAAATTTATGGTTGAAAACGGAGTGCTTAAATTCGGCGAATTTACACTTAAAAGCGGACGGAAAGCCCCGTATTTCATAAACACGGGCAACTATAAATCGGGCGCTCAGCTCTCTAAGCTCGGTACGTATTATGCGCAGTGCATAGAGGATAACGCGATAGAAGCAGATACGCTCGTCGGTCCCGCTTACAAGGGCATACCGCTTGCGGTTACGACGGCAGTGTCGCTTTTCGATAAGTTCGGTAAAGATTTGAATTACTGTTTTGACAGGAAGGAAGTAAAAGACCACGGCGAAGGCGGGCTTTTCGTAGGTAAACAGCTCGAAGACGGCGAGAGGGTAATACTTATCGAGGACGTTATGACTTCCGGCAAGGCTTTAAGGGAGATGCTTCCCAAGCTTAAACAGACGGCAAACGTCGAAATCGCGGGTATGGTGATATCCGTCGACAGAATGGAACGCGGACTTGAAAGCAGTTTGTCCGCAGTGCAGGAAGTATATAAAGAGTTCGGTGTAAAGGTTTATTCCATAGTCACTATGGCGGACATCATTTCCGCAATCGAAGACGGAGTGATAGAGGGTAAAGAATATCTCGAAAAAATGAAAGAGTACCGTAAAACTTACGGCGTAGACTGACGGAAATCCCCGCATTCCTTAATTCAAGAACGCGGGGAAATTATTTTTAAAAAGCGCTGAAAATATATCCTTTGTTTTTAAAATACTTAATTATGTCTTTAAGCGCCGCCGCCGTCGCGGTTTTGCTTGTCGAGTCGTGCGCCAAGAGCACTACGTTTTCCGTGTTGGACGAAGTATCGGCTGTCGACTTTAAAATCTGGGCGGGGGTGGCGCAGTAAATTTCTGCGTCGCGCGTGGACGCGTTCCAGTCAACGTATCTGAGACCGTGCGAGGTGACGGCGGAAACGAGTTTTTCCGACAGACCGTAACTTCCTCCGGGGAAACGGTATACGGAGGAATACCGTCCCGTAACGCTTTTTATCACGTCGTTGCATTTATCTATATCTTTTATAAGACTTTCCGCAGAGGAATAAATTTCACCGTATTTGTGCGTATAAGAATGAACGGCGACGGTATGACCTTCTTTGAATTCCCGCTCGATGAGATACTTTCTCGTTTCGGCTTGTTTTCCTATTATAAAGAACGTGGCTTTTACGTTTTCTTCTTTCAAAACGTCTAAAATTTTAGGCGTTACTCTGTCGCTAGGTCCGTCGTCGAAAGTGAGATATACGGTTTTCACCGTACTTTCGGTTTCGGCGAGAGAAAATTTCCGGCTGTCGGTCCAAATTCCTCCGCATATGACTAACATTATCGCAAATGCAAGCATAGCCGCGCAAAACGCTGTAAAATTTCTGTTCATATCCGTATTTTGCGCAGATTGTCAAAATTTAACACGATAAAATAAATTTTATGCAATTTAAAAAGTTTTTACGTTTATAATCAAATCGATAATCGCAATTTGCAGATACCTCATATCTTTCGACATCAGAAATCCCCGTTGTTTATCTTCGCACTCCGCGTAAATATTGTTTAAACCGTTTGTAAAACAATTGCTTTCGTTCGATTTTAACAAGCCTTTAACGCTGTTTTGAACCGAATAAATTATTTCTTTGGCTTTGTTTTGAGAAAATTCTCCCGTATCGAGTTTATTTGCGCAGTCGTAAACGAGTAAAGAAAGAGAGTTTAACGTATTGAAATTTCCGAGAAATAACTGTCGGTTATTTTTCGACGAACTTTTCAACTTGTATTTGTTCGTTTCGATTTTCAAAACAGAACACTCCAAATCTCTTTTTTTAAGGCTCGCGCATACGGTTTCGGCGTCGCGTTGTTTATAATAACAGGAAACCGTAACGTAATAGTATTTATCGTAGTTTAAAATATAACCCGCTCCGCCGTAACTCGAAACCGTCGACGAAAGCGAGCTTGCCGAAATCGCGTTGTCGGTTATACGGTAACAAACGAAATAGTACTGAGATTTATAACTGATTTGCCCTCCCGAACAGGATATAGCGCAAACGCATATAATAACAGCCGCAATTACCGCGCAGAGCGCGGATAACGTGAATGCTGAAATTTTTCGTACCTGAAACATATTAATAAGATATTTTTTTAAAACGAAAAATATTTAATGTTGAAGTAAAAATTGCTTGCAAAAATTATTTTATTTGATATAATAATATTGCTTTGCTTTGATTTATCCGAATTCGGCAAAGCGGTTGTCAATTATAACGGTACGCTAATATGGCTCAGCTGGTAGAGCAGCTGATTCGTAATCAGCAGGTCGCCGGTTCGAATCCGGCTATTAGCTCCAAAAAAATAAGAACGAAAAAAATTCGTTCTTATTTTTTGCTTTATGACGGATTCGAACCGAGGTTTGCGCGGGCACAGCGACGCTTTACCGAGGGATCCCGCTTGCTGGATAGGGCAATAACGGCTATAAGCTACAATAATACATTTTGAGTTTTCTCGAAGGGTTTTTTATATCGACTTAATTTTGTTTACTTTTGATATATATTAATGTATAATCTAAATGTATAATTATAAGTTTCGGTCGGACGCGTATGGGTGATAAAACAAAAGAAAAGAAAAAGTTAACGAAATTGCAATTGCGCACCGTTATAGTCTCCGCAGTTTCGGCGGCGGTTGCAATCGCGCTGATTATTACAAATTTTTTCGTACCGGTAAAATACCTTTCGAGTTATATGGTTATAAGAAATAAGGGCGCAAAAGAGGGAGTGATGCGCGTACGTTTCGTTGACGTCGGATACGGCGACTGTACGATAATAGAGCTTCCGGACGGCAAAAATATGCTAATAGACGCGGGAAACGGTAGAGGTCCGAACCAGTCGCGTATACTGAGTTATCTCAATAAATGCAATATAAATACTATCGACTATCTCGTTTGCACTTCGGTCAATTCCGAACATTGCGGCGGACTTGCCGAAATAATGCGGTTAAAGACGGTAAAAACGGTTTATCAGCCTTTTTGCTCCAACAATTACATAACCGACGAATATCTGAGTTTTAAAACGGTATTAAAGCCTTACGACGCCGTTAAAAAGGTAATACAGTTCGGCGCGGGCGAAGAGAACGCCGAAAGCGGTTATTTTTTTAAATTTTTATCGCCTTCGGTTTACGATAATCCGAACGGCGAATACGAAGAATTAAATAAAAATCCCTCGTCGGAAACCGCGAGAAACAATGCTTCCGCGGTAATGTGGCTGCAATACGGAGAAACCTGTTTTCTGTTTACGAGCGACGCGGGAGGGGAAGTTTTGAAGGGGATTTACGACTCTTACGCGGTTTCGGAGAGCGATTATCCCGTAAAAATCGAAAACTGCAATATCGTACAGGTCGCAAACCACGGAGGCGCGGGTTCGGCTTGCGCGGAGTTTTACGATTTATTAAATGCGGACAAGGCTATAATCAGCGTAGGAGAAAACGCGGAAGACAGTCCGTCTTTGCAGGTTATCTCCGATTTGAAAGATACGGAAATATACAGAACCGACGAACGCAAAACCGTAACGGTTGAAGTAACCGAAGACGGCTTCGCCGTCGTATAGGAGGAGTGAATTGAAACTTACAACGGCAGGTGAATCTCACGGCAAAGCTTTGATAGGAATAATAGAGGGCTTGCCGTCGAATCTTAAAATCGATATAGACGAAATCAACAAATATCTTTCATTGCGCCAGAGCGGATACGGCAGAGGCGGACGCCAGAAGATAGAGCGCGACAGCGTTGAAATAATCAGCGGAGTAAGAAATCTCGTCACCCTCGGAAGTCCTTTATCGTTTGCGATAATCAATAAAGATTACGATAATTGGCGGGAATATATGGCGCCGGAAGGCTGCGACGTAAACGCTAAAAAATTAACCAAAGTCCGTCCGGGTCACGCAGATCTCACGGGACTTATAAAATACGGGCAAACTGACGCGCGCAATATCTTAGAGCGCGCCAGCGCGAGAGAAACGGCAGCCCGCGTGGCGGCGGGTACGGTTGCAAGGCAGTATTTAAGAAATTTAGGAGTTGAAATTTCAGGTTACGTTTCGGGCGTATGCGGCGAGCGCGACGAAAACGAATATAATTTCGAAGACACGCTCAGATCCAAAGAACAGCCTCTTTTTATGCTGAACGCCGAAGTTCAAAAAAGAGCGATTCGTAAAATTGACGAGCTTAAAGAGAACGGCGATACTGCAGGCGGAGTTATCGAAATACGCGTCAAAGGTCTTAAAAGCGGATTCGGAAGTTGTATGCGTTATTGCGAAAAGCTCGACGCTTCGCTGTGTTCCGCCGTTATGAGCGTTCAGGCGATAAAGGGCGTAGAAGTCGGTTACGGCTTTATGTCGGCATATCTTTCGGGTAGCGAAGCGCACGACGAAATATTTTTTGACGACGGGAAATATTTTCGCAAAACAAATAAGGCGGGGGGAATAGAAGGGGGTATGTCCAACGGCGGGGAAATCGTCCTGCGCGCCGCAATGAAGCCGATACCAACGCTTATGAAGGGGCTTAATACGATAGATTATTCTACTAATCTACCTGCTGTCGCGTCCAACGAAAGAAGCGACGTTTGCGCAATCTGCGCCGCCGAAATCATACTCGAAAGCGTCGTCGCGTTTGCTCTCGCGGAAACGGTTTCGTTGCGTTTGGGCGGGGACAATATGCGCGAAGTAATCGAAAGATACTCTGCTTTGAAAGGTTAAAAAATGACGGAAATAAAATTGAGTACAAATACCGCGGAAAGCGTAATTCATTGCGGAAGCGGAGCGTTTTCGGTTTTCGCGCCGGAGCTTAAAGACAGAAGGCTTTTTATAGTTACCGACAAAAACGTATATAAAAATTATTCGGACC
>CAJUHC010000012.1 GCA_910586345.1 uncultured Christensenella sp. | reverse complement strand
TCTTACGACCTTGTAGGGCTTCCCGACACGGCTGTAAAAGAAAGCAAGGAGAGAGTCCGCTCCGCCATAAAAAACAGCGCGTTCCGATTTCCCGTAAATAAAATAACCATAAATCTTGCTCCTGCCGATATAAAGAAAGAGGGAGCGCTTTTCGATTTGCCTCTTGCCGTAAGTATATTAAAAGCGAGCGGGCAGCTTTCGGGCGATACAGATTTCGTTTTTCTCGGCGAACTTGCGCTCGACGGTTCGATGCGTCCCGTGGCGGGAATACTGCCCGTATTGATTTCCGCGAAAAACAAGGGTTTCAGACGTTTTATAGTTCCTTTCGGCAACGCGAACGAGGCGAGTTATATCGAGGGAACAGAAGTTTACGCCCTTTCGTCTTTAAGGGATACTGCGGACTTTCTTAACGGCGAAAGGCAGTTTGCTCCCGTCGGGCACAGAAGTTTTAATCAAGTGCAGAGCAACCGCTCGTATAATTGCGATTTGTCGCTCGTACGCGGTCAGAAAGTCGCAAAGCGCGCTTTGGAAATAGCCGTTGCCGGCGGTCACAATATTTTGTTCGCGGGGCCTCCCGGCACGGGAAAAACTATGCTCGCCCGCTGTATTCCGACTATTATGCCGGATTTGACTTTCGACGAAGCTCTCGAAGTTACTAAAATACACTCCGTATCGGGCGAGCTGTCCGAGGACGGAATAGTTTCTCTGCGCCCTTTCCGCACTCCGCATCATACCGCTTCGACCGTTTCGCTTTGCGGAGGCGGTAACGCGAAAATACGCGCGGGGGAAATTTCCAAAGCTCATAAAGGCGTACTGTATCTGGACGAACTTCCCGAGTACAACCGCCATACGCTCGAATCGTTGCGACAGCCTCTCGAAGATAAGGTAATTACCGTCACGCGCGCGGGAGGCGCGGTGACTTTCCCCGCTGATTTTATGCTGTGCGCAAGTATGAATCCCTGTCCTTGCGGAAACAGCGGTTCTCAAACGAACGAATGTACCTGTACTCCCGCGCAGATACGCAATTACAGAAGCAAAATTTCGGGACCGCTTCTTGACAGAATAGATTTACAGGTGGAAGTAGACGGAGTAAAGTACGACGATTTGACTTCCGAAACCGAAGAGGAAAACAGCGCTTCCGTAAAAGAGCGCGTGGAGCGCGCGCGTGCTATTCAGCGCGAGAGATTTGCGGAAGAAGATATGTCGGTCAATGCGAATATGGGCGAAAGGCAGATAAAAAAATACTGCCGTCTTTCGTATCAGAGCGAAGAGATTTTAAAAAACGCGTTTCATACTCTTCACCTTTCGGCGCGCGGACGTTCGAGAATAATAAAGGTTGCGCGAACCATTGCCGATTTGGACTATTCCGAGGAAATAAAACCCGCGCATATTCTCGAAGCGGTTTCATACAGAAATTTGGATGTTAAATAATATGTATACGAACGAAGAAATAAATTTAATAACTCTTTCGGGTTTTTCCCTGCCTTACGAAATTAATAAAAAGCTGCTCTCGGATTTGGATTCGGCGGAACCCGATTTCAAAAAGTACGAAAGTTTTCTGATTAAAACCTTTTCGCGCGGAGTATATAATAAAGTGACGGGTGATTACGGCGACTCTTCTTACCGCGCTCAAATTTTACGGGAATTAGAGAAAAAGGCTATAAAGTGCGTCACGTATTTTTCAGACGATTATCCCGAAACGCTTAAAAATATAAAGGACCCTCCCGTCGTTTTATACTGTAAAGGAGATACGAATCTTTTGAGAACCCGATGTTTTTCAATAGTCGGTTCGCGCAGAACTCTGCCCAAAATACTAAGTTCCTGCAAGAAGATTTCGCGCGAACTGTCGCAGGAGTTTACGATAGTGACGGGGCTTGCGGAAGGCGCGGACAGCAAAGCAATCGAGGGTGCGCTCGATAACGGCGGAAAAGTCGTTTCGGTTCTTGCGAACGGTTTGGACCATATATATCCTTCCTGTAACGCGGGTCTGCTCAGAAAAGTCGCGCAAAGCGGGCTTGTAATAACGGAGCACCTGCCTCAGGAAAAACCGAGACCGTATTATTTTCCCATCCGCAACCGTATAATAGCCGGACTTTCTGTCGGTACGCTCGTCGTATCCGCGGGAGCGAAGAGCGGCGCCGTCATTACTGCAAATTATGCGAACGATTACGGCAGGGACGTGTTTGCTTTTCCGTATTGCGCGGACGTGAATTCGGGAGAGGGCTGCAACGAGCTTATAAAAAACGGAGCTTCCCTTACGAGAAATGTGCTTGACATTTTCGCCGAGTATGGGTTAGACTTGAAAAGACGCAAAAAAATCGAGCTTTCCGAAACGGAAAAAACAGTTTTCGATTTGATAAAAAAATCGGGCGAAGCGTTTTTACCCGAAATCGCGGATAAACTGAATAAACCTATT
Source organism: uncultured Christensenella sp. (assembly GCA_910586345.1). Classification (GTDB taxonomy): domain Bacteria; phylum Bacillota; class Clostridia; order Christensenellales; family Borkfalkiaceae; genus Coproplasma. Next base: position 32,126 of record CAJUHC010000012.1, on the reverse strand, counting down.
GCGGAAATTACGACCGTTATAATGTCGCTTACCATCAAAGGTCTTGCGGCGGGTATCGGCGGAAACAGATATGTCGCAATACAATAAAAGAAATATAAGAGGCTTTGAATATGGATTTGATTATCGTAGAATCGCCGTCGAAGGCAAAAACCATTTCAAAATATTTAAAGGGCAAGTATAAAGTCGACGCATCCGGCGGACACGTAAGGGACTTGCCTGAGAAGACGTTAGGCGTAAGAGTGTCGGCTAACTTCGAACCTAAGTACGAAATTACGCCCAGCAAAAAAGACGTCATAAAACGTCTTACGGCCGAAGCGCAAAAAGCCGACAGAGTATATCTCGCGACCGACCCCGACCGCGAAGGCGAAGCGATAAGCTGGCATTTGCAGACGGTTTTAGGTCTTGACGAGAACGGCGAGAACCGTATCGAATTTAACGAAATTTCGCCGTCCGCCGTTAAACACGCTTTGGAAAAACCCAGAAAAATAAATTATAATCTCGTAGACGCACAGCAGGCGCGCAGAGTTCTGGACAGACTCGTCGGTTACAAACTTTCCCCGCTTCTCAATAACCGTATCCAAAACGGGCTTTCGGCGGGCAGGGTTCAGTCGGTTGCGTTGAGGCTGATTGTGGACAGGGAACGCGAAATTCAGGCGTTCGTTCCCGACGAGTATTGGAATTTCAACGCGATATTGCAGGACGAAGAGAGAAAATATTCTCCTTTCAAAGCTACTTATCAATGCAAGAAGAACGGCGAAAGCGTCGGGAAAGAATTTGCGGATAAGGTTGAAGAGGAGGTCAGGAACAGTCCTTTTACGGTTACGAAAGTAAAAAAGGGAATTACCAAACAGCACGCTCCTGCGCCGTTTACGACGTCGTCGCTTCAACAGGACGCGTCGAATAAATTCGGTATGACGTCGCCGGAAACTATGCTCGTAGCCCAGCATCTTTACGAGGGTATGGACGTCGGCGGAGACCATATCGCTCTCATTACTTATATAAGAACCGACTCCGTGCGCATTTCAAAAGATGCGCAGGACAACGCGCTTAAATTTATTTCCGAAGAATACGGCAAGGAATATGTGCCGGAGAAGCCGAATTATTACGCGACCAAGAAAGGCGCTCAGGACGCTCACGAGGCGATAAGACCTATAAATCTCGCCGTTACTCCCGCGAGCGTAAAAGGTTCGCTCGATAAAAAGCATTACAACGTTTACAAACTCATTTACGACAGATTCGTTGCGTCGCAGATGGCGGACGCGCAGTATAATTCGATGCAGGTCGAAGCCGATTCGGCAGGATATATATTCAAGGCAAGCGGAAAAGCAATGCTCTTTGCGGGTTATACAGCGGCTTATCAGGAAGCGGGAAAAGCAGACGAGGAAGAAATATCTTCTAAACTTCTTCCTCCAGTGGAAGAGGGCGACGGGCTTAATTTAAACGAACTTTTGAAAGAACAGAAATTTACACGTCCCCCCCAGCGCTATACAGACGCTTCGCTTGTAAAAGCAATGGAGGAAAAGGGCATCGGCAGGCCGTCCACCTATGCTTCCATAATATCCGTGCTTACGAAGCGCCGTTACGTAGAAAAAGACGGAAAACATATGATACCCACGGACGTCGCTTATAAGATTACGGATATGCTCGTCAAGTACTTCACCGATATAATGGACGTCGGATTTACCGCGCATATGGAAGACGACCTCGATAAGATAGAAGACGGCGGTTGCGATTGGCACAAGATAATCGCGGATTTCTATCCGGGTTTTTCGGAAAAGCTCAAAACCGCGTCTACCGACGGCGACGAACCTACCGATATCAAGTGTGAAAAATGCGGAAACAATATGATACGCAGAATGGGTAAATACGGTAAGTATCTTGCCTGTTCGAACTATCCCGCCTGTTCGAATATCGTCAGCGAAAGCGAAACCGAGGTTTCTGAAATGCGCTGTCCCAAGTGCGGAGCGAATATGATTGTAAAGAGCGGAAAATTCGGTAAATTCCTTGCCTGTCCGAATTATCCCGAGTGTTCTTCCATACTTCCCGTCGACGCAAAGATGACGGAAGAAAAGTGTTCGGACTGCGGTTCGTTTATGCTTATGAAAAAGGGCAGATACGGTAATTTCCTGGAGTGTCCGAAATGCGGTTCGAAGCGTCCGTACGCCGATACCGAAAACGGTCAGAGCGCGGAAAAGAACGAAGGCGTATGTCCCGACTGCCGCAGACCTATGAGGCGTATGCGTTCCAAAACGGGCAAGATATATTACGGTTGCACAGGATACCCCGACTGCAAGTTTTTAAGCTGGGATATTCCTACCGGAGATAAGTGTCCGGTTTGCGGTAAGTTTTTGATTAAGCGCGGTAACAAAATCAGATGCTCGGAAAAAAGCTGTAACTATTCGGAAGATTTACCCGAAACGGAAGATGAGAATTAAGATAATCGGCGCGGGGCTTGCGGGCTGCGAAGCGGCTGTTTTCCTTGCGGAACGCGGCGTGGACGTTGAGCTGTACGATATAAAACCTGAATCGTTCACTCCCGCGCATAGAGATAAAAATTTCGGCGAACTCGTTTGTTCGAATTCGCTTAAAGGAAAGGACGCTTATTCCAACGCTTGCGGACTTTTAAAGGAAGAAATGCGCATTTTAGGCTCGCTAATTCTCAAAGCCGCCGAAAAAACCTCTGTGCCCGCAGGCGGCGCGCTTGCGGTAGAAAGGGAGGCTTTTTCCGAATATATTACCGAGCGGATAAAAAACAGCTCCTGCATTAAAGTCTTATGCGAAGAGGTCGGAAAAGTTCCCGACGAGTGGAGCATTATCGCCACCGGACCTCTGACCACGGACGCGCTCTCCGAGAATATCCGCGATATATGCGGGGGGCAATTGTATTTTTACGATGCTTCGGCGCCTATAATTACCCGTGAAAGTTTAGATTTCGGCGAGTGTTTTTACGGCGACAGGTACGGTAAAGGCGGAGACGATTACATCAATTGTCCTTTAAACAAAGAACAGTACGAAAATTTCGTCGACGCGCTGGTATGCGCAGAGAAAGTAATTTTACGCGATTTCGAAAAGAGAGATATTTTCGAAGGGTGTATGCCCGTAGAAGTACTTGCCGGCAGGGGTAAAGACAGTTTGCGGTTCGCAATGTTTAAACCCGTAGGACTGAAAGACGGGCAAGGCAATAAGTATTACGCGGTCTTACAGCTAAGAAAAGAAAACGCGGAAGGAACGGCTTACAATTTAGTCGGTTGTCAGACGAATCTTAAATTCGGAGAACAGAAGAGAGTCTTCTCTATGATACCGGCTTTGAAAAACGCGGAATTTTTACGTTACGGAGTAATGCACAGAAATACGTTCATAAATTCTCCGTCGTGCCTTAATTCCGATTTTTCGCTTAAAAGCAATCCTTCCGTTTTTTTTGCGGGACAGATTACGGGAGTCGAGGGATACGTCGAGTCGGCGGCAAGCGGACTTCTGGCTGCGATTCATTTATATGAAAAGCTGAACGGGCGCGAGCCGAAAATTCCCGACAATACGACGGTGCTCGGCGCATTGTCGGCGCATATATCGGGGGCAACGCAAGATTTTCAGCCTATGAACGCTAATTTCGGTATACTCGCCCCGCTTGAAGAATACATACGCGATAAAAAACAGCGGTATCGCGCGCTTGCGGAAAGGGCGATTGAAAATATAAAGATTTATAAAGCCGAAAGCGGTTTATAAATATATAAAGGAGATAATTATGACTGAATTTCACGCAACCACTATTTGCGCGGTGAAGAGAAACGGGATGACCGCTATCGCGGGTGACGGACAGGTCACTATGGGCGAAAGCGTTATATTTAAAAACAGCGCAACCAAAGTCAGAAGAATTTACGGAGGAAACGTAATTTTAGGATTTGCGGGTTCGGTTTCGGACGCGTTTTCTCTCAGCGAAAAATTCGAGGGGATGCTCAATAAATTTTCGGGCAATTTAATGCGTTCCGCCGTCGAACTTGCGGAACTTTGGCGTTCCGATAAAGCTATAAGAAAACTCGAAGCGTTAATGATTGTCGCCGATAAGGAAACAATGCTTATAGTTTCGGGAACGGGCGAGGTTATCGAACCCGACGACGGAATCGCGGCGATAGGAAGCGGAGGGAACTACGCTCTTGCGGCGGCGCGCGCTCTTTGTCAGAATACGAAATACACGGCGGAACAGATTGCGCAGAAGTCTTTAAAGATAGCGAGCGAAATCTGCGTCTATACCAACGACAACATAAAAGTCGAAACGATATAAGGAGAACACGCAATGGATTTGACTCCCAAACAGATAGTACACGAACTGAACAAACATATAATAGGTCAAAACGAAGCTAAAAAGGCGGTGGCAATCGCGCTCAGAAACCGTTACCGCCGCAGCCGGCTTTCGACGGAATTACAGGACGAGATAACGCCCAAAAACATAATAATGAAAGGTCCCACGGGCGTAGGAAAAACGGAAATCGCGAGAAGGCTTGCGAAATTGGTCAAAGCGCCTTTTCTCAAAGTCGAAGCGACCAAGTACACGGAAGTCGGGTACGTCGGCAGGGACGTCGAATCTATGGTCCGCGATTTGGCTGAGTGCGCTATAAGACTTGTTAAAGAAGAAAAGACGGCGGAAGTCAGATACAAGGCTACGGCCGTCGCCGAGCGCAGAATCGCAAAAGTTCTTTGCGAAATGAAAAAGGACGAGAGAGGCGAAACCGCTAAGGAACTGTTCGAACAGCGTATAGTCGACGGGATTCACTCGGGTAATTACGACTCAACCGTTATAGAAATCGAAGTAGACGATATTCCCAAACCTTTGGAGCTTTCCCCGGGAAGCGGAGCGGCAATCGACATAGGTTCGATTTTCAGCGGTATGGGAATGCACAAAAAAAAGAAACGCAAAATCACAGTAAAGGAAGCTATGAATTTAATTATTGCGGAAGAGGCGGATAAACTCATCGATAACGATGCGGTCAACGCCGAAGCAATCAGACGCGCCGAAAACGACGGAATTATTTTCATAGACGAAATCGATAAAATCGCAGGCAAGGGAAATCAGGGCGCGGACGTATCGCGAGAGGGCGTACAGCGCGATATACTGCCGATAGTCGAAGGCTGTACCGTTATGACGAAGTACGGACCGATTAAGACTGATTATATACTCTTTATCGCCGCGGGCGCGTTCCACGTTTCGAAAGTAGAAGATTTGATTCCCGAGCTTCAAGGCAGGTTCCCGATTCAGGTCGAACTCAACAGCTTAACGAAAGAAGATTTTATAAATATTTTAACTCAGCCCCAGAACGCCATAACCACGCAGTATTCCGCGCTTTTGGCTGTGGACAATATAGATTTGCATTTTACTTCCGACGCTATCGAGAAGATAGCGGAAATTTCGGAGGACGTCAATTCTACGTCGGAAGATATAGGCGCTCGCCGTCTGCATACCGTTATGGAAAGGCTTTTGGAGGATATTTCTTATAATGCCGGCGGAAACGACTATCCTGTTATTCAAGTAGACGTGAACGCGAAATACGTTGAAGAACATCTTGAAAATATAATCAAAAACAGAGATTTGAAGAAATACGTTCTTTAAGGTAAAATTATGCGCAATATTTTGCTGGGTTCTTCACAGACAACGACGATAATTATTTTTTGCGTGTTGTGCGCGGTTGCTTTAATTATACTTTTCGTATCCACATCGAAACGCAAAAGAGTGTTTAAAGATAAAGATGAAAAGCAAAAAGATAAACTTTTAAAAGCCGCGGAAGAAGGCGACGCGAAAGCCCGGTGCGAAATAGCGCTCAATTACAGATACAGCGAAAGCGGTAAATATTTATATTGGCTTGAAAAGGCTGCCGAACAGGGTTGCGAAGAAGCAATGCGCAAACTCGCCGACGAATATAATTACGGAAACGATTATACGAAACCTCCGATTAAAAAAGACAGAGAAAAAGCTATCGTTTTTCTTTCAAAACTTGCTGATAAAGGCGATATCGTAGCGATGAAAGACTGCGCGCTTATATACGCCGTGGAGTATAAAGACGAAGCCAAGTCGCGCGAATGGCAGGAAAAAGCCGCGAATGCGGGCGACGTCGAAAGTATGGAAAATCTCGGATGCGATTACCGTGTGTCCGGCGAAATCAAAAATTTCGAAAAATCGGAATATTGGTTCCAAAAAGCCATAGACGCTGGCAGTATTAACGCTATAAGATATATGGGCGATTTGTATTGTTATTTCGAAGGTAAGGAAGACTTTTACAAAGCGGAAAATCAGTACAGAAGAGCCATATCCGCGGGAGACGATTACTCCTACGTCCGTCTCGGCGATATGTGCAAAGAGGGGAAGGGATTTCAAAAAGACGAAGCCGCGGCTTTTGAATTTTATAAAAAAGCGGCGGACAGAGACGAGCCTGTCGGGAAAACGCGCGTTGCGGAATGTTATATGAACGGAGTCGGAGTCGGGCGCGACGAAAAGAAAGCGTTCGGAATTTTGGAAGAAGTCGAAGAGAAAAGCATTTTCGCAAGATATCTTCTCGGACTCTGTTACTTTAACGGTACGGGTACGGAACGCGATTACGGACGCGCGGTTAAACTTTTCAAAGAGTGTCCGAATTTTTATGACAAAGCGCTGAACAAGCTCGGAGAATGCTATTACTTCGGCTACGGCGTTGAAAACGATAAGGAAGAAGCGCGAAAATTTTGGCAACAAGCAGTTGCGTATAAAAGCGAGCAAGCGGCGGAAAATTTAAAAAAATATTTTAACGAAACGAGCGAAAACGAATAAAGAGGTAACGCAAGGTGATAAACATACCCAAAGGAACGAAGGACGTTCTGCCGGACGGTTCCTATAAATGGCAGTATATCGAAGAAACGGCGCGCGGGGTTGCGAGGGTGTTCAATCTTTCCGAAATACGGACGCCTACGTTCGAATATACCGAACTGTTTAAACGCGGAGTCGGCGAATCGACCGACGTCGTGAACAAAGAAATGTATACCTTCGAGGACAAGGGCGGACGCAGTATAACGCTTAAACCCGAAGGAACCGCGAGTGCGGCAAGACTGTTTATCGAGAACGGACTTGCAAGCAGTCCTATGCCGGTAAAAACTTTTTACATCACCCCGGCTTTCCGTTACGAAAGACCGCAGGCAGGCCGGTTGCGTGAGTTTCACCAGTTCGGAATAGAAGTGTTCGGCTCGGACTCGTATCAGACTGATGCGGAAGTAATTTTCGCAGCATCAGCTTTTTTGGATAAGCTCGGCGTCAAAACTAAACTCGAAATAAATTCTATCGGCTGTAAAGTATGCCGTGCAGAATATAACAGAGCTTTAAAGGAATATTTTAAATCGAACCTTTCTCAGATGTGCGAAACCTGCCGTTCCCGTTTCGAAAAAAATCCTCTGCGTATTCTCGACTGTAAGGAAGAGCGCTGTAAAAAAATTACCGTTTCCGCGCCGTCGATTATCGATTTTCTGTGCGAAGACTGTTCGGAACATTTCGAGGGCGTCAAAGCTCTTTTGGATAATCAGGGACTCGAATATACCGTTAACCCGCGTATAGTGCGCGGTTTAGACTACTATTCCAAAACCGTATTCGAATTCGTATCCGACGCGATAGGCGCGCAGGGAACCGTTTGCGGCGGAGGAAGATACGACGGACTCATAGCCGAACTCGGTGGTTCGCCGTTGCCTGCAATAGGCTTTGCGGCAGGCGTAGAACGGCTTATGCTGTTGATGGAGAATACGGGAGTAAAATTCCCCGAAAAACAAAAGGTGCGCATATATATCGCGGGTATGGACGAAAAAACCCGTGCAAAAGCGTTTGAAATCGCTACGGAGCTTAGATTAAAGGGAATAAGCGCGGAGATTGACCATTTAAACCGCTCGGTTAAGGCGCAATTCAAGTATGCGGATAAATTGGGCGCGGAATATGTCGCGGTTATCGGAGAAAACGAACTTCTTTCGGGCGAAATAAATATCAAAAATATGTCCGACGGTACGCAGACGGCGGTTAAATTCGGACAAATAGAAACATACTTAAAATAAGGAGATGTTATGGTAGAACAAATAAACGCAAAACAATTCGACGAACTTTTGAAAGGCGGTAAACCCGTCGTCTGCGATTTCTTCGCGACGTGGTGCGGACCGTGTAAAATGCTTGCTCCCGTAATCGACGCGATGAGCGAAAAATACGGGGATAAAGCCGTCTTCGTAAAGGTCGATATCGACGAAAATATAGAACTTGCGGCGCGCTACGGCATTATGTCTATTCCGCTCGTTTCGGTTTTCGAAAACGGCGTACAGAAGGACAGCTCTCTCGGCTATATGTCGAAATCGGACGCGGACGAATTTCTTAATAAAAATCTTTAAAATTCCAAAAAAACGGCGCGAAAAAATTACCGCCGTTTTTTTTCTTAATAAGGTTGAGTTATCGCGTATTTAATGTTACAATATATAAAAACGTTACGGAGCGGATTTATGATAGATATATCTTTAATCGAACAAACGGACCCCGAAATTGCGGAAGCTTTGAAATCAGAGCTCTCCCGTCAGCAGAACAATATCGAACTTATAGCAAGCGAAAACTTCGTTTCGCCCGCGGTTATGGCTGCGGCGGGAAGCCATCTTACGAATAAATACGCGGAAGGGTACCCCGCGCACCGTTACTACGGCGGGTGCCGTTACGTTGACATCGCCGAGGATTTGGCAAGGGAACGGCTTAAAGAATTATTCGGCTGCGAGTACTGCAACGTTCAGCCGCACTCCGGCGCAAGCGCGAACCTTGCCGTTCTCTTTGCCGCCTGCCGGCCGGGCGACACGGTTATGGGAATGAACCTCGCGCACGGCGGTCATCTTTCCCACGGCTCTCCCGTGAATATATCGGGCAAGTATTTCAATATCGTGCCTTACGGAGTAAAGGAAGGAGAGGAAGTCATCGATTACGACGAAATGGAGAAAATCGCGGCGGAGAGCAAACCCAAGCTCATAATTTCGGGCGCGAGCGCTTATCCGAGAGTTATAGACTTTAAGCGTATACGCGAAATATGCGATAAAGTCGGCGCGCTTATGATGGTAGATATAGCTCATATAGCGGGGCTTGTCGCGGCGGGAGTTCACCCTTCGCCGATTCCTTACGCGGATTTCGTAACTTCTACTACGCACAAGACTTTGCGCGGTCCGCGCGGCGGCGTGATTATGTGCAAGGAAGAATGGGGTAAAGCTGTCGACAAGGCGATTTTTCCCGGAGTTCAGGGCGGTCCGCTTATGCATATCATAGCGGCGAAAGCGGTTGCTTTCAAAGAAGCGTTAAGCCCCGAATTCAAAGATTACCAAAAACAGATTGTATTAAACGCTTCCGCTATGGCGGACGAGTTCAAGAAGCTTAACGTAAAAATGGTTTCAGGCGGAACCGACAACCATCTTATTTTGCTTAATCTTACGGATAAAAATATAACGGGCAAGGAGCTTGAAAGACTTCTTGACGAAGTGCATATTACCGTAAATAAGAACGCCGTACCTTTCGATACGCAAAAACCTTTCGTGACTTCGGGTATACGTATCGGAACGCCCGCGATGACTTCGCGCGGAATGAAAGAGAGCGAAGCGAGAATAATAGCCCGTCTTATAGCGGAAATTATCGATAAACGCGAGAGCGATTTCGAAAGCGTGAAAGCCGGGGTTGAAAAACTTTGTAAAGCGTTTCCGTTATACGATGACTGCGTGAGGTAAAAATGAAAATCAAAATCACCGCGGATTCCACCTGCGATTTAAGTTCGGAACTCGTGCAAAAATATAACGTCGGAGTTTTGCCTCTCCACGTGATTATGGACGGAAAAGTGTACAGCGACGGCGTAGACGTTACGCCGGAAGATATTTTCAAGCGCGTAGCGGAATCGGGTAAACTTCCGACGACGGCGGCGCCTTCCGTTTCCGAGTACGAAGAATTCTTCAAAAATTTTACGGACGAATACGACGCCGTAATACATATCAACATATCTTCGAAAACTTCTTCTTCGCACGACAACGCGGTCAACGCATCGAAGAGTTTCAAGGGAAAAGTTTTCGCTGTCGACTCTCTCGCTCTTTCAACGGGACAGGGGCTTCTCGTTCTGAAAGCCTGCGATATTGCCGCGGAAGGCAAATCGCCCGAAGAGATTGTAAAAATTTTAGAAAATCTCCGTTCAAAGGTAAACACCTCATTCGTTCCGGACGCGCTCGATTATCTGCATAAGGGAGGAAGATGTTCTCTCGCCGCGCTTATGGGAGCGAAGGTTTTGAAACTCCATCCGCTTATCGATATGAAAGACGGAAAGCTTTACGCGAAAAAGAAATATATGGGCGGAATAGAACGCTGTCTTAAAAACTACGTAAACGAACTTGCGGAAACTTACTTAAATTATGACAGAACGCGTTGTTTTATAACTCATTCCGGCAGCGAACCCGAAATCGTGGCAAAAGTCCGCGCTCAGGTAGAAAGTCTTTTCTGTTTCGACGAGATTCTCGAAACCGTTGCGGGCAACGTCGTTACCTCGCACTGCGGAAAGGGTACTCTCGGAGTTTTGTTTATCTGCGAGTAACTTTATGAAAATAATAGATGTAAACAGCTGGGACAGAAAAAAGTCTTACGACTGGTTTTCTCGGTTTTCTAATCCCGCCTATCATTTAGGCGCGAGGATAGACGTGAGCGCGCTGATAAATCTGAAAAACGAATATAAGCGCTCTTTTTTCGAGGATATGCTTTATCTCACGGTTAAAGCTTTGAATTCGGTACCCGAAATGAGGTTGAGAATCGTTGAAGATAAGGTAGTCGAATACGACGCACCTTCGCCGTCTTTCACGGTAGCGACACGCGGCGGGCTGTTCGATATTTGCAGAGCGGAATGGGACGATAATCCGGACGTATTCCGTAAACGGATAAGAGATGCGATAGACGAAACCGTCGGGTACGGCGGTAACAAGCAGTTCGGAGACGCTTCCGCGGACGTTTATTACGTAACCTGTCTGCCTTGGCTCGACTTCGATACTATGAGCGACCCTATTCCCGACTCGGTCGAATCGTTGAGTATCCCGCGCATATGCTGGGGGAAATACGTTTTTCGGGACGGGAAATACGAATTGAGTTTAAACATTACGGTCAGTCACGCGTTGGTAGACGGCAAACCGTTAACGGACGCGTTTAACGCGGTACAAAGCTTTGTAAACGATTGCAGAAATCTATTGATAAAATAAGAAGATTTGGAGAAACGTATGAGTAAAGTATTTATCGCTTGGAGCGGAAATAACGAAATCGCAAAACGGATAAAAACGCTTATAGACGAGAAAACGGGTTACGAGGCGATAGTCGGCGGAAATCTTTACGGTCACGACTCGATTTACGTCGGCGGTACTATTATCGAGCAGATGAAAAAGTGCGACCAGGCTATTTTGCTTATACAGAAAAATCCGCGCATTAACGCTATAAGTCCCAATCTTATGTTTGAATGGGGCTATCTGCTCGCCAAACTCAATATAAAAAAGATACATAACTATTTCTTAGATATTTCGCCGAACGACCCCGCTTTGCCGAGCGACTTGCACGGAGTATGGGCGCACAGCGTTTCCACGGACGGACGAACGGAGTGCGAAATTGCCGCAGAACTTACGGATAAGTTTTTCGATTCCCAAAACAATACGCTCACCGAAAATAAGATGATGCTGATAATCAACAGAGACGAAACGAGAAAGAAAATTCTCGCGCATCTCGTCGACCCTATCTGCTCGAATTACGAAATGGCACAATATATCCTTTGCTATATTTACAGTTCGAATATATATGTCGAAACAAGGCAGGAAGCGCTGAACGATATGCAGAACTTTCTCGACAGATTAGACGACGCAGGTTTTCAGTCTGCGGAGCTCGTGCTCGCGGCGAGGCTTGCCGTTACTTCGATAAAGTTTTTCCTCGATATAAAATACGTGACGGACGAACAGTATATCAAGTTCGAAAAATTCTACAAGCACCGCGAAAAGTTCGAAGATTTATTCGACAGGATAGACGACTTGCCCGAGAGTGAATTGAAAAACTGGCTTCTCGCTTTCGTTTACGATTTTATATCGTATTTGTATCTTTTAATAGTAAACAGCGACGAAATCGACGATGACGTAATGCCCGACGATAAAAAGGCGGATTACTGTTACAGACTTTACGATGTTTCCGAAAAGGCGGCGAACCTCTGTATTATTATTGAAGGTCAGGCGCCGAACGTAAACCGTCAGCTCTGCACTCTTTTAAGAGGCTATATGTACCGCGATATGTTCTGTGCTTTAAATTGTTTGGAGAGGATAGAAAGTCTTGAAATAGTTCCGCGTTCGGAAGATAAAGAGAGCCGTCGTAAAAAATTTCTCAACTGTCTCGAACTTTCTTTCAAGGAGAGAAAAAAACTTTACGACGAATACAGTCTTAAAAATATCAATTCCGCGTTTATAAACAATATCGAAATGGAATACTTTCTCGGTCTTGCCGAATTGCAGTTATACGAGAGCGACGGTATAAAACGCAAGAATCACAAGGAAAAACTTATGCGGTACATCGAGCGCGCGGACAGAAACATTTCCGAAAAAAAGGTCTTCACCGAGAAGATAAAAAATTATTTAAAGAAATAATATTTTTGAAAAATAAGACGCTTTCAAACGCTTGACGGCGGAAAAATGAAAGTATATAATAAAATCACAATTTAAAGTTATTCTTTGGGGCGGGGTGCAATTCCCCACCGGTGGTAAAGTCCACGAAGGCCGTTATCGGCCCCGAACGGGTGAAATTCCCGTACCGACGGTACAGTCCGGATGTTAAAAGAATACATACGTTTTTCGTACGTTATTTCGCTCCGATTTTTCGGGGCGATTTTTTTCAAAGAACGGCTTTAAAAATATTATTTTAAGGAGTTCTTTTATGGAGCAGGAAACAAATCGGACCGATGAAATTGCGGTCAGCGAAACGGCGGCCGTGCCCGCCGAAACAATGAAAGAGGTAAAGAGTAAAAAGAACGTAGGCGAAATTTTCAAAAACTATTTCACGGCTACGAGAATGGCTTATATCGCGGTATTTACGGCGCTTTCGTTTATATTGCGTCTGCCGGTTTTCGAATTTCCCATATTCCCCGCAGTGCCGTTTATGAAAATTGATTTTTCCGGAGTGTTCGCTTTAATAGCGGGCTTTTCGCTCGGTCCGGTAGCGGGAGTAATAGTGAGCGTACTTAAAGAGTTCATTTACGCGCTCTCGTTTACGCAGACGATAGGAGTAGGCGAGCTGGCGAATATACTTATAATGTTGCCGTTTATTCTAATTCCCTCAATCGTCTACAAAAAATATAAAGGAATTAAAACCGTTCTTATTACTATCGCGATAGGTTGTGTCGCGCAGGCAATAATTTCCGTGCCCGTCAATTATCTTCTGACTTTCCCGTTCTTTTTAAACGCAATGAAGAATTCGCCGTGGACCGAAGGTATGTCTTTTTATCTGACCGTATGGTATTGGGCGGTGCTGTTTAATTTCATTAAATGTCTGCTCTTATCGGTTGCCGTTGTGCTTTTGTATAAGCCGTTGTCAAGACTTATTAAGTTAACTAACGAAAAATTTTCCAAGCGGAAGAAAAACGCGTAAAATAAAACGAGCCCCGCGCTTTTAAAGCGCGGGGCTCGTTTTAAACGTAAACGATTATTAAATATAATATTATTCCCGCTGCCGCGGAGACGGAAAATACGACGGTCTGTTTAATTCCTATCCTGAACGTCCTTTTATAAGCGACCGTAAGGAAAAAAGCACACGCAATAATAAGAGCGAGCAATACCGGCGAGAAACAAACCGCAGACAGGCAGACGGTGTAAAGCGGTATCATAGTTCTATATCCGAAATAGCTTTCCGAAATCTGTCCGGCGTTTTCGGCTTTCGCGCGTTTTTCGTTAAGAAATAATCCTGCGGTCGCTCCTGTTGCCGAAAGCGACGTTACCGTAAAGCCCGCAATGACGTTTGCAAGTTCTGTTGCTTCGATGCGCGTCGCGTGGATATTCAAATAATTTGCGATATGCTGTTCAAAATGCCCCGTTGCGTAATCGAGAGGCGCGAACGGAAAATAATGCGAAGCTTCGATATAATACGTCGTGCGGTGTAGAGGAGTTCCATAATAAATGTCGTAACCTGTAATTTCGGTAACGGCGGTAAGCTGTGCGAGAACGTTTGCAGCGAGTCCTGCGGCAAACGCCCAGAAAAATATAAAAACAACGCCGTCGGCAACAGTGTTCGCTCTGGTAAAGACAAACGACGAAATTGCGTAAATAAAGTATATAGGAAGTAAAGACGCGAAATACTGCGGTATATAGTACACTGCGTTCATTTCATCGAACGCGCGCGCCATTGCCGAGAATGCGCCCAGCCAATATGCCGCGGTATACGGAACGAAAATTACGATTAAGCCTATTAAAAATTTAACGCTCAGAATTTTTAAGCGCGAAATCGGTAAAGAAAAATATAAATCGACGCTCCGTCTTTTCATTTTATAACCGAAAAACCAAATCGGCGCAATTGTCGCGAACGTTCCCCCGATTGAGGAAATTATCCACACGTACGTTTCGGACGCTCCTCTCAAAAGGTTGCCAGAAGTGAGTACCGCTGCGCAGTATACCAATGATGCGAACAGGGTAAGACAGCCTATCAGAAAAGCGTTTTTTCTGAGTTCGTAAAGAAAATATTTTTTCATTTCAGATACCCCCGTTCTCTCACTTCCTCGATGAACATATCTTCGAAATCGATAGGTATTTCTTCCAGAAGAACGGGATTCATATCGGAAAGCATTTTCATTATTTCGTTTTTATCTCCGCGCACTACGGCTGTTATTACACGTCCGCTCGATTCGTAATGAACGCATTCGAACGGCAGTTCTTCGCGCGCGACGGCTCTTTCGAACGCAAATTGAAGTTTGAATATTTTATCGAGAGCTTTGTCTATATTTCCGCTGACTTTAACTGTAGAGTTATCTATCAGCACGAAACTGTCGCATATGTCTTCGAGCTCTCTTAAAGATTGCGAAGCTATGATTACGGTTGAACCGCTTTGTTGCAGTTCTATAAGTCCGCGTTTGAATTCCAGCCTTGCAAGCGGGTCTAATCCGTCGAACGCTTCGTCCAAAAAAAGGTACTGCGGTTTGCAGGCGAGCGCGACGGATATGAATACCTGTCTTTTCATACCCTTTGAAAAGTTGCGTATGGGTTTGTTTGCATCCAGCGAAAACTTTTTCATATAGAAAGAAAATATTTTACCGTCGAACGGATAAAAAGTTTTATACAATTCTTTGAGTTTGGCGCCGCTAACGTTCGAATCGTAATAGGGTTCGTCCGAAAGAAAGAATACATTTTTTTTAACGCTTTCGTTTTCGAAAACGCTATTGCCGTCGAATAATACCTGTCCGCCGTCTGATCTTATAATCCCGCTCAGAATTCTTAAAAGAGTGCTTTTGCCTGCGCCGTTTACGCCTACGAGTCCGCATATGCTTCCGCTGTCGACGAAAATATCCGCATTGTCTAAAACGGTTTTGCTTCCGAATTTTTTGCAGAGATTTTTAACTCTTATCATAATTCCCTCCGTAAATTTCTTCTATCAGCAGTTCGAGCTCTTTGCGGGTTATTCCCGCGTTTTTAAGTTCGCATAATTTTTCCTTCGCCGTTTCGTTCCGGTAAGCCGTCTTGTCTGTCGCGGAAACGTAAACTCCTTTTTTAGGCAGAGTATAAATGTATCCGCTCTCTTCGAGTTCGGTGTAAGCTCTTTGGACGGTATTCGGATTAACTCCCGTTTTAAGCGCGAGCTCGCGGCACGAGGGGAGTTTTTCGCCCTCTTTCAAAAGCCCTAATTTTATTTTCTTTTTAACGTCGTCTACGATTATCGCGTATACGCTTTGCTTAGCCGTTCTCATAATTTTAATCTGTATTATCTGTATTAAGTATATTCAATATAGCAGAAGAATATATACTTGTCAACAGTTTTTTGAAAATTATTATGTTGACAATATCAAAGAGAAAAACTATACTTGAACTATGGAAAATGCGTTTTCGAGGACGGAACTTTTATTCGGTAAAGAGGCTATGCGAAAGCTTGCCTCATCGCGCGTCGCCGTGTTCGGAACGGGCGGAGTGGGCGGTTACGCCGTCGAGGCTCTGGCGCGTTCGGGCGTGGGCGCGATAGATTTGATTGACGGAGATAAAGTCTGCGTTACAAATATCAACAGACAGATAATCGCGTCGTTGAGTACCGTGGGCAAATACAAGGTTGACGTATGTGCGGAGCGTATTGCGGATATAAATCCAGACTGCAAAGTTACGGCGCATAAAATATTTTATCTGCCTGAAACAGAATTCGATTTTTCCGTATACGATTATATAATCGATGCGATTGATACCGTTGCGGGCAAAATCGCTATCGCCGAGAACGCGGAAAAATGCGGGGTTCCGGTAATAAGCTGTATGGGGGCGGGCAACAAACTCGACCCGACGGCTTTTGAAGTAACAGATATTTATAAGACGTCGGTCTGTCCGCTCGCCAAAGTAATGCGCAGGGAATTAAGGCGGCGCGGGATACGAAGTTTAAAGGTGGTTTATTCGAAAGAGGAACCCGTTACCCCGGCAATATGTTGCGGCGAAACGCAAAATAAGCGTACCGTACCCGCGAGCAATTCGTTTGTTCCGTCCGTTGCGGGGCTTATAATGGCGGGCGAAGCAATAAAAGATTTATCCGGATTAGGGCCGTCATTAAAACTTAATGAAAATTAAAATAAATTATTGCAAAAAATTGCCGTGCGGGTTATAATATACCCGTATGGCAATTTTTATTTCCAAAAGCCCCGAAGAAACTTTTGCTTTCGGGGAACGGTTTGCGAAAACTTTACGCGCAGGAACCGTTGTTCTTCTTAACGGAGAAATGGGCGCGGGTAAGACGGTATTTGCGAAAGGCGTTGCAAAGGGATTAGGTATAGAAGAAGAAATTTTAAGTCCCACTTACGCGTATATGAACGATTACGGCGGGAAGCTTTATCACTTCGACTGCTATCGGCTCTCCTGCGGCGGACAAGCCGAGTCGCTCGGGCTTACCGATTATTTTTACGCGGACGGAGTATGTCTTATCGAGTGGGCTGAAAATATATCGTCCGTTCTGCCCGAGAAGACTGTAACCGTTAATATAAAAAAACTCGGCGGATGCGAAAGGGAGATAACGTATGAGTAATTTTCTTGCAATCGATACTGCTTCACGGCATCTTACAGTGCTCGCCGTAAAAGACGGTAAAAAGGTTTTAAAACACTCGCCCGACTGCGCAATGCGGCACTCCGTGATTTTAATGGACGAAATTGATTCGGCTTTGAAAGAGACCGACCTTGCGCCCGGGCAATGCGACTTTTTCTGTGCCGTCACGGGCCCGGGCTCGTTTACAGGAATAAGAATAGGAATCGCTACGGTAAAGGGTTTCGCTCTCGGAGCAGGTAAACCGCTGTTGTCCGTAACCTCTTTCGATTTAATTGCATATAATGTCAACAGCGAAAATTTTTATACCGTCATCGACGCTTCGCACGGACACTGCTACGTTTGCGGTTACGGCGCGGACAGGAAAATTACGCTCGGACCCTGTTATATGAGCGCGGAGGAGATTGAGGCTCTCCCGTATCCTCTGTTCGGTTTTGAAGATTTGCCGTTTTCGGGTTATACGCGTTTGCGCGCGGACGAATGTCTGTATTCGGCGGTATCGCTCAACGCGGATAAAATCTCGGACGAAATGAGTGCGCTCTACGTCCGCAAATCCCAGGCCGAGGAGGGCAGAAAATGATTATCCGTCCTTGGAGATACGAGGATATCCTCCGCATATCGCAAATCGAGGAAGAGTGTTTCCCTCGCGAGCCCTGGACTTTCAAGATGCTCGCTTCGAGTTTCGATACGGAAACGTTTTTCGGCGTCATAGCCGAGGACGGCGGGGAAATAGCGGGCTACGGCGGAATAACCGTTGCGGCAGGTTCTGCGGACATAGATAATATAGCAGTTACGGAACCTTTCCGTCACAGCGGTGTCGGCACGGCGTTGCTTTCACGGCTTTGCGAAACGGCAAAGGAACGCGGCGCCGAAAAAGTGTTTTTGGAAGTCCGCGTGTCTAACTCGCCTGCGCTCAGGCTTTACCTGAAAAACGGTTTTATCGGAGCGTACGCCAGAACGCGTTATTATTCCGACGGCGAGGATTGCCTTGTTATGGCAAAGGAGCTTTGACGGTCGAGGAGCTTAAAGATTTTTATAGACGGCAAATATATTTCCGTTCTCCGAGCGGGAGCGGGCAAAGACGTTTTGTTTCTGCACGGCTATCTGTCGTGTAAGGAAAGCTTTTACTATCAGATAAAATTCTTGTCCGAATATTATAAAGTTACCGCTCCCGATTTTGTCGGTTTCGGTAAAAGTTCGCCGTTGGATAAGGCATATTCCGTGGGCGATTACAGCGAGTGGCTCGAACGGTTTATAAAAACGTCGAAGATTGAAAAACCGCATATTATAGCTCATTCGTTCGGCGCGAGAGTCGCTTTTAAATATTTAAGCGAAAATTCCGGAAAGGCGGACAAATTAATAATTACGGGCGGAGCGGGGCTGGTAAAACCGCGTTCACCCGAATATATGCGCAGGGTAAAGGCGTACAGGCGGATAAAAAAATTGTTTCCCAAGTTTGCTGAAAAGCATTTCGGGAGCGAGGAATACCGTACTCTTCCGCCGATAATGCGCGAGAGTTATAAAAAAATAGTCAACGAAGATTTGAAGTCCTGCGCAGAAAAGATAAAAAACAAAACCCTTCTGATATACGGCAGGGACGATACGGTGACCCCGCCTAAAGAAGAGGGAGCGGTTTTTGAAAAAATTATATCGGACAGCCGTCTCGAAATAACAGACGGCGGGCATTTCTGTTTTTCGGAACAGCCCGATAATTTCAATAAATTAATATATGAATTTCTGACGGAGAAATAAATGGGCGTATTTATCTCGGTTCCCAAAACTATAGAGTGTATAATCATAGCGGCGGCGTTTGCCGTAATGCTCTGTATTTCGGCTTACAGACAACTCGGCGTGTTGCAGTCGTCGGGTTATTCTAACTCTAAATATTTTAAGTGGCTTAAAAAGAAAGGCAACCTTGCTTACGAAAGGTTCGTTCTTCTCGCTATGCTTTGCGCGCTGTCTTCCGCCGTCGTCGGGCTTTGTTTTTCATTTACGGGCGAGTGGGCGGCTGTAATTTCGCTTTCGGCTTTCGTTTTGTTTTTCGCACTGTACGTTTTTGCGGATTCCAAAATCGCTCTGCGTTCCGAAACGGTCTTTACTCCGAGATTGTACCGTCTGTATGCTATACTTTTTCTCGTAACGGCGGTAATTTCGTACGCGTTCGTAACGCTTCTCAATTTTGCCGATTACGTCTGGGGCAATAAGATTTTTTCGTATCTGAGGTATTGCGCTCTCGCACTTCTGCCGGTTCTTTTAATTCCTCTGATGCTTTTATCGAACTGTATTGCGAAGATATACGAAATACCTCACAATAAAAAGTTCGTTAAACGCGCGAAGGCGAAACTTGCGGGCTCTGAAATCAAAGTAATCGCAATTACGGGAAGTTACGGCAAGACGAGTACGAAATTTATCTTAAACAGTATTCTGGCGTCGAAGTACCGCGTTCTGATTACGCCGAGTTCGCATAATACTCCGATAGGAATCGCGCTCGCGCTCAACACTCACGAACTTTCCGATTACGATATATTTATTGCAGAAATGGGGGCGAGGCATCTCGGCGATATAGCGGAACTATGCGAAATATGTCCGCCCGATATTTCCGTTATAACGGGCGTATGCGGTCAGCATATCGAAACTTTTTTAACTTTTCAGAATATAGTTAAAGCCAAAGGCGAGATACTCTCATATACGAAAGAAAGGGCGATAATTTCTGACGACTGCTATGATTTGTTTGCAGAATATCCCTGCGCTAAATCGCGCTGTGCCTGTGTTTCCGAAGTCGGGAGTACTTGTACGGGAACGGAATTTACTCTCACTTTCGACGGACGTTCGAAGCGCGTAAAGACGAAACTTTTGGGAGCGCATTCTGCGTATAATATAGGGTTGGCGGCGGAAGCTGCTTATATCGCGGGAATGAGTCTTGACGAAATAGCGGAAGCGGTCGGCGGAATAGATTATATCGAACACCGCCTGCAACCGATAGTTTCAAACGGAGTGACTATACTCGACGACGGGTACAATTCAAATGTAAAGGGCGCCCGCGCCGCGATAGAAGTTTTGAAAAGCTTTAACGGCAGAAAAATCGCCGTCACTCCCGGGCTCGTCGAACTCGGCGTTCTCGAGGAAAAGGAAAATTACGAGCTCGGTAAAAATCTCGTCGGTCTCGATTTGGTTATTCTTGTCGGCGACACGCTCGTGACTCCCGTCAAACGCGGTTACGCCGAAAACGGCGGGGACGCGGGGAAAATAGTTTTAAAATCAACGTTAAGCGACGCGCAGGAAGAATTGAAAAATTATATCAGACAAGGCGACGCGGTGTTGTTTTTAAACGATTTGCCCGACGTGTATTGACAACTGAAAAAAACTTAAAATCACCAAAGCAAAAAAATTTTTTGTCCGAGGTGATTTTTTTATGAAAAGAAATATAGCCGTGATTTTCGGCGGAAAATCCTGTGAAAACGAAATTTCGGTAATTACGGGTACAATGGCGGCGAACGTTCTCAAAAGCGGAGGAGATACCGTTATACCCTTGTATATATCGCGGCAAGGCGATTTATTTACGGGCGACGGACTCGCCGATATTGAAAATTTCAAAAACGAAAAATATCTTTCCTTTCCGCGCGCCGTAATCGTAAAAGGCGGAATATATATCCTGAATAAACGCGGCAGACCTAAAAAATTCGTTAAAACTGACGTCGCTCTGAACTGCTGTCACGGCGGGTTCGGAGAAGGCGGCGGAGTATGCGGTCTGTTTGCGCTTAACGGTATACCGCTTGCAAGCGCGGGTATGTTTGAATCCGCCGCGTTTATGGATAAATACTATACCAAACTCGTGCTGTCGTCTTTGGGCGTAAAAGTAGCTCCGTACGTATATATACGCGAGATAAATGGCTTTTCCGAAGCGGAAGAGCTCGGTTTTCCCGTAATAGTCAAACCCGCCAAATTAGGTTCGAGCATAGGAATAGAAGTAGCAAACGATAAGTCGGAACTCGAAACCGCAGTTATGTCCGCGTTCTTCTACGACGACGGCGTTCTCTGCGAAAAGTATCTCGAAGAACGCAGAGAAATAAACTGCGCCGCTTATTTTTCCGGTGGCAAGGTTGTGACTTCCGAGT
Organism: uncultured Christensenella sp.; assembly: GCA_910586345.1. GTDB lineage: Bacteria > Bacillota > Clostridia > Christensenellales > Borkfalkiaceae > Coproplasma. Next base: position 10,745 of record CAJUHC010000012.1, on the reverse strand, counting down.
GTGAAGAAGCAGTTTCGGGCGGGGATATATTGAGTTTCGACGATAAATACGCCGGCGGAGGTAAATCGGTTTTGCCTGCGGATTTACCCGAGGCGGTTTCGAACGAAATAAAGGCAATCACCGCAAACGTGTATTCCAAACTCAATATGCGCGGTATAGTCCGTTTCGATTTTATACTGAGCGGAGGCTCGGTATATCTCAGCGAAGTCAACACGGTTCCCGGTTCGCTATCTTATTATCTGCTGTCGAGCGGGTTCAGAGATTTTTATCCCGTGTTGCAGGCCGTAATAATTCAGGCGCTCGAAGATTATAAACGCAGTTCTGAAAAAAAGATTCTGAATACAGGAGTACTCGATAATCTGCCTTTAAACAGTTGTAAGTTCGGCAGAAAATAGTGTACAATTAAACAAAAGAGGAGACCGCAATGAAAAAAATCGAAATGACGACCCCGTTAGTAGAAATGGACGGGGACGAAATGACCCGTGTTCTGTGGCAGTGGATAAAAGAAATATTAATTACGCCTTACGTAAACTTAAAAACCGAGTATTACGATTTGGGGCTTGCCAACAGAGATAAGACGGACGATAAAATCACTATCGAGAGCGCGGAGGCGACTAAGAAATACGGCGTTGCGGTTAAATGCGCAACTATCACTCCTAACGCTCAGCGCGTTGAGGAATACAAGCTCAAAAAGATGTGGAAAAGTCCGAACGGAACTATACGCAGAATTTTGGACGGAACAGTTTTCCGCGCGCCTATTATCGCCGACGGAATACGTCCGTACGTTCCGGGCTGGAAAAAGCCCATAATTCTTGCCCGTCACGCTTACGGCGATATATATAACGCCGTCGAGGACAGAGTGAACGCGGGCGAGAACGCCTATCTTGTTATATGCGATAAAGACGGTAAAGAAATAAGGCGTCGGCTTGTTCACGAATTTTCAGGCGGAGGAATCGTTCAGGGGGTTCATAATCTCGACGCTTCCGTATCGGCGTTTGCGAGAAGCTGTTTTAATTACGCGCTCGAAAATAATCTCGACGTCTGGTTCGGCGCAAAGGATACGATTTCAAAAATTTACGACCATAGATTCAAAGATATTTTCAACGAAATATACGAAGCCGAATACAGGCAAAAGTTCGAAAAAATCGGAAAATATTTTATGTACACGCTTATAGACGACGTTGTCGCAAGGGTTATGCGCTCCGAGGGCGGTATGCTGTGGGTATGCAAGAATTACGACGGCGACGTAATGAGCGATATGGTCGCTACCGCTTACGGTTCGCTCGGAATGATGACGTCCGTTCTCGTTTCTCCGGACGGCAAATATGAGTTCGAAGCGGCGCACGGAACCGTTACGAGACATTATTACAGGCATTTGAAAGGAGAGGAAACCTCTACCAATTCCGTCGCGACGATATTCGCCTGGACGGGCGCACTGTCAAAACGCGGGGAATTGGACGGAAACAAAGAGCTTGCGGAATTTGCAAAATGTCTTGAAAAAGCAACGTTGAAAACTATCGAAGAAGGTTATATTACAGGCGACTTAATTCCGCTTTTTAAACGCGAAGGAGTAACCGTAAATAAACTTAATTCGAAGGAATTTTTGTATGAGATAGCAAAGAGAATTTAAAATAAAATTAGGCGGACCGTTACATTTGTTTATAGAGAATTTTAGGTAATCGCAATAAAACAAGAAAAAGGCGCGGTGTAAATCCGCGCCTTTTTCTTGAACAAACAGTTCAAGAGCGTTTTTCTTTAATTATTAAATTTCTCTGGGAAGCGGGCGTTCAGACCGCCGCCTCTTCGTTGCTTTGTTTAATATCTTTTTTAACTAAAATTTCATTTCTGAAATCGGGTAAAAGATTGTTTTTCTTTAATTGTATTTTAAACGTAGTTGCGTAGCAGATAATTATTCCTATCGCCATACCTACGATTTCCTGTATAACGTTTGCGACCGCCTTATAACCGCAGGCAATCAGCTCGTAGCCGTTTATGTAATAGCGGAGTATAAAATATCCCGCAATTACGACAACTCCGCCGACGACCGAGGCGATTCCTGCCCACAGTGGTTCGAGCTTTTTAAATTTTTTGGGAAATACGTAGTGCAAAAGCGCGGATACCGTCGCGGCCTGCAAGCCGTGTATTATCAGCGAAGCGAACATCATTGCGCTGTTGCCGTGAATGACGTCGTAAAGGAATGTGCCTATACCTCCCGTAATAAACGCTGCAAGGGGGTCTAAAAGATACGCGGCTAAAAATATGACCGCGTCGCACCAGTACAGGTTTCCGAACGGCGGAATGGGAACGTGCGTTATAAAGCTCGTAGCAATGACTATCGCGGTCGTCATTGCCGTATATGAAATCCATTTAGTAGTAAAAAACACTTTCTTGTTTTTCATAATTTCACTTGATTGTATTTTTTAAAGCGTATTCGAAGTTCACGCCGTAACGGTGTTCGGGGTCGGTATTCCGTATGCTGTCAGCCACAAGCTTGCCTGCGACAGAACAAGCCTTTTCAAGATTTCCGCTTTCGAGATATACGGCCGTGAATGCGGACGCGAAAATATCTCCCGTGCCGTGGTACCGCTTCGGCAGTTTTTCTGCCCATACGTAAGAAAATTGATTTTCAGAATAAATTATCTCGCCAATCTCTCCGTTTTTCTCCGCGCCCGTAAGCACTATAACGGCGTCGGTCATCGCCGAAAGTTTTTTAATTACTTTTTTCGCAAATTCTACGGAAGCGTTTTGCTCATAGTCTGCGCCGCAGAGAAAGCAGGCTTCCGTCAGATTCGGTAAAATAATGTCGGCGCTCTTAATCAGCTTGCGCATTGCGTTCACGTATTCTTCGTCGAACGCTGGATAAAGTTTTCCGTCGTCGCCGAACGCAGGGTCTATTATTACCTTCGCGCCTTCGGAAGAAAATTGCGCAAAACACTTTTTCGCAACTTCCGTAAGAGGAGCCGAACCTAAATATCCCAGATAAAACGCGTCGAACTTGAACGAGTTTTCTTTCCAGACGCGCATAATATTTTCGGCTTCTTCCGTAAAGTCGACACAGCTCCATTTTTCAAACATAGTGTGGTTTGACAGTATCGCCGTCGGAAGGACGCAGGTCTCGACGCCGAATGCCGAAAGTACGGGAAGAGCAACCGTAAGCGAACATTGCCCCACGCACGAAAGGTCTTGCATAGTAAGTATTCTTTTTGACAGCATAATCGTTTTCCTTATATTTACTGTTGACTATTATAATCTATTTTGGTATTATTAAAATATCCAATTTAATTATTTTTAATAATACCAGATTTAACGTCCGCGGTTGGAGTATGAAATGCTTACTTACGATTTAAAAGGTAAAAACAAATATTATTCGCTGTATGCTTATATCCGCGACGATATTCTTTCGGGTAGACTGAAAGGCGGGGAAAGGCTTCCGTCGAAACGCATTATGGCGGAGAACCTTTGCGTAAGCGTGATTACCGTTCAGACGGCTTACGAACAGCTCCTTGCCGAAGGTTATATTAAATCGAGGGAGAGAAGCGGATATTTCGTAGAAAACGTCAACGCGGATTTTTACGGCAGGCGGGAAATTCCTGCCGAACCGCCCGAATCGGAAAAGAAATATAAAATAGATTTCGTAAAGGGAAACGCGGCGACGCGGTTGTTCCCTTTTTCGGTATGGGCAAAGCTGATGCGCAGAGTGCTTTCCGATTGCGGAGAGCATCTTTTGGAACGCGTTCCGTGCGACGGGGACAGGGAATTGAAACGCGCTGTCGCAAGTTATCTCTACCGCGCGCGCGCAATAGACGCAGACCCTCGCTACGTGGTAATAGGCGCGGGAGCGGAATATCTGTACGGAATTATAGTTCAGCTTATCGGCAGAGAAAAGATTTTTGCGGTCGAAAATCCCGGATACGGCAAAATATCCGCAAGTTATGCTTTGAACGGAGCGCGCTGTAAGTATATAGCCGTAACGGGAAACGGCGTAAACTGCGAAGACGTCGAAAAGAGCGGGGCAGACGTTCTGCACGTGTCTCCGTCGCACCAGTTCCCTACGGGTGCGGTAATTCCCGCATCGGGCAGAGCGCGTATAATCGGCTGGGCGAATTCGGGGGACAGGTACGTTGTGGAAGACGATTACGACAGCGAATTCCGTCTGTCCGGAAAACCGTTGCAGTGTATGCGCAATCTCTGTCCCGATAAAGTTATTTATATGAACACTTTTTCCAAAAGTCTTGCGCCGTCGATGCGTATGGGCTATATGGTGCTTCCGCCCGAGCTATATGAAAAGTATCTTAAACTTTTCGGTCATTCAGCTTGCGTAGTTCCGCTGTTCGAACAGAAAGCGCTTGCTTTGATGCTGGACGGCGGTTATTTCGAAAGACACATAAACAGACTCAGAAATTATTACCGTACGGTAAGACGCGTCGTATTGCAAAAGGCGGAAAATCTCGGGCTTCCGTGCATAGTGAAAGATACGGGCAGCGGTCTGCATCTTCTCGCGGAATTTCCGACGGCTCCTTCGGACGAATACATAAAACGTTGCGCCGAAGAAAACGGAATAGCGGTTAAATGTCTTTCCGATTATCTGCTGTCGCCTTTTGAAACTGAAAAACGTTGCGTTGTTATAAATTATTCGGGAGTAACTCCCGAACAGGTGAACGGTATAGAAATTAAATAAACCCGAGGGAGCGCTTTTTTAAGCGCTCCCTCTGATTTATATATTATTTTCTAAAATATTAAACAAATGTTCGTTTTTTGTGTTTAAATTAAAAAAAACTGTTGATTAAATAAGTGCAATTGCAAATTTTTTTATTTAAGAGGAGAAATGATGGACAACAAAAACTTAAAAAATGCAGAAACAACCGAGGGAATAGAATATATAGTATATAATATTACGTCTTCGGGAAAGATTACGGATACGTGTCTGAACAGCAATATTCCGCTGTACGGTGATTTCGATTATCCGAACTATTTGAACGCTCACGGCTATACGCCGAGAAAGGTAGTAGCGTGCAATCTGATTTTATTGGGGCAAACTAAAATGTATCACGATAATTTCGATGTGTGTGCGCAGGAAACAGGTGAAAAGATATATACGGGACATACTTATTTCGAAGACGGGTTCTTACGTTATCCCGTAGATTTAAAGCGCGTCTATGAGGCGACGGGTAGCGCTAATTTTAAAATAGAGGTCGACGAGGATTTTTGCAACGAAATATTTTGGGAAGTAAAATCTTACGTCGAGGTAGAAGAAAAACCTATCAAAATCATAAACGCAAAAGAGTTAAAAATAGAAATAAGCACCCCGCCCGATAAAACTATTTATATCGAAGACGAACGTTTTGAAGAAAAGGGTATGAGTGTAAGAGCTCTCTATTCCAATTCGGTTTACGATACGGTGAAAAACTTTACGATACGGCAGAAGGACGTGCCTTTAAAGGCGGGACAAAAGTTTATAACTGTTCTGCATAACGGTTTGGTTTGCAATTTGCCTATAACCGTTTTGCCTAAATATAACGCCGGGCCTACCGGCAGTATTCCTAATAAACTCTGCAAATTGGTAAGCGGCGAACGCAGTTCGAAAAATTTCGGTTTGCCGAACGGCATAAAAATAAAATATAACATAATCGATAAATCGCTTGCCTACTGCTTTAATGATTTATCGGGCAGGAATACGTATCTGGGTTTGGATATTTCGCATATATACCGTTGCGGCAGGGAAAATATAGGTTTCGGTAAAGGTTTTGCGTTGAATATTTGCGAATGTCTTAAAAAGAAAGACGAAAAAATCTATTATACCGACGGAGCAGGTATTTGTTACGAAGCGGAAAACGACTGCGTGAAAGATATGATTTATACTGCCGAAGAACCCCCTTCGCTTAACAGGATACCTTTATACGTTGAATACAGAGATAACCCGTTGCCGGAAAATATCGACAACTTACTGCCCGTGGAATGGCTCGTCGGGACTTCGCTCATAAGAGGTTTCAATAAGTTCGGCAAACTTGTAATGATAAGCGATTATTCGGGTAATTATTACGAATTCTATTATGATGCGTTCGATAAAATAACGAAAATCAATTGCAACGATATACTTAATACTACCGACGCTTATAATTTGAAATATAATTCACAGGGTTTGTTATCGGAAATTTCGAGGCGGAACGATGTGATTACGTTTACTTATTCCGACGGATATCTTACAACTATAACCAATAACGGCGTAAAGCAGACGCTAACATATTCGGGTGAAATTATTTCCGAAATCGAGTCCTCGGACAAATATCTGACTACGGTTAGCTCGGACAAGGACTCGGATATTATCGTTTCCGTCCGCTCTACCGTAAATAAGGTCCCCGACGGGCTCAATTTGAAATATAACGACGCACTTTCAAAATGGCGGATTACAATAGGCAATACGACGGAAATCAAAGATATAGACGGCAATTCCGAATTTTACAAACTTAGCAATATCAGCGAAAATGTCAGATACGTCGCAAGTTATTTTTGTCAGGCAAACGGAGTCGTTACTTATGCTGAGAAATACGTTTTCCGTCTCTTGCCTAATCTGAGCTTGACGGTACAATTTGCGGATAGAGCAGATTTGTTCAAGAAACCGTTCTCATCGTTTATATTTAACGTTACGGACTTGACAGAGAGTTATAGAATTGATTATAATGAAAAAAACCAACCGCAAAAAGAAATATGCAAAAATATCAAAACTGCCGATAATTGTTATTTAGAGAGTACTAATACTTTTACCCGTAACGAGGAAACGGGATTAGTCACAAAAGAGGAAACTCGATACAGCATCGCAAACGGCGATACTTTAAATACTTATATTTACGTTACCGAATTTGATTACGACAGTTACAACAGGCTCGTAAAGCGCACCGCGTATTTCGAAGAGGAAGCCGAAACCGAGGGCAAAGATGTACGGGAATATGCTTATAACGAAAACGGTCAAGGCATAAAAGTTATTTATTATAACAGTCTTGAACCCGATAAAGCTCACGTTTCCGAAAACTCGTATAACGAACTAGGCAGGCTGGAAAGCGTAAAATACGACCCGTTTATACCTGCAACCGCTTACGCTTATTCGGGTACGGAAACACAGCCTTACAGCGTCGTTTCCCCTTGCGGCATTATCAGCGAGTATAACAGGGACGGACGGAATAGACCCGTTAATATTAATTTCTTTAAAAGCAACGTACCGTTAGACGGAAACTCGCTCGGCTACTGCTATGACGAAGTAACGAGCCTTGCTTGCGACGGGAAAGAAATCGAGTACGTTTACGACTCCGACCGCAGGGTGCAAAAAATTCTTGTCGACGGGAGCGTATATGAAGAATTTACCTATGACGACAGGGATAACTACGGTAATTTAAAGAATGTAATAAGTTTAACGCTGAAAAATGCGGCAGGCGAAACCTATAAAGCCGAAGCGGACAAGCGATTTACTTACTGTAAAAAATATTACGGCAACAGCTTAAAAGCGGAAGCGGAATTCAATGAATACGGCGATTTAACCAAATTTACCGACGCGGGCGTTGCGGAATACGTTTATAGCGATTTGGGTTTGCTTACCGATTATACGTACGGCAAAGACAACGAGGCGGTATATTCGGAAAAAATCGTTTACAATATGTACGGCTCGGTTGCTGAAATTACGCAAAGCGGTGCGGCGGAGTTTTCCTGTAAATACCGTTACGGCGGCTCATTGCAAAGAAAGCTTAAAGATATAACGATATCCGAGCAAACCGTGATAACGCCAGAATACGATAAATCAGGCGGCAACGTCGGCAGAAAAGTCGAACGCGACGGAAACGAAATTTTGTCCGAAAAGATAAATTACGGCGAAAAGCCTTATGTGCTTGACTTAAACGGCGAAACGCGGACTTTAAGGTATAAATCTTATATGCCCGCAGAATTTAAGTACACCGTCGGTTCCGTGCCGAAATCAATAGCTTATAATTATGACGAACGCGGTAATATAAAAACCGTAAACGGCGGGACGGGGAAATTAGCCGAATACGCTTACGACGACGCAAACAGGCTTATTCGCGAAGACAATCAGGCGTTGGACAGAACGTACGTATACGAATACGACGGTTTCGGGAATATAACGAAAAAGAGCGAATACAAGTATAAAAACACTGTAACTGCTTTGAAAACTGACGCGTATAAATACGGCGACGGCAAACTCGTGCAAATCAACGACGGAGCGTTTATACTCTACGATAAACTCGGCAATCCTAAGCAATATAACGGCAAACAGCTCGTCTGGCAAGGCGGAAAACTGACGGCGTACGGAGCTATTACGTTTACTTATGACGGACAGGGCAGAAGGACAGGCAAAGGCGGAACGGAATATTGTTACGATTCGCAGGGCAGGCTCGTCAAAGAAAACGGAATAAGTTATTTTTACGACCATACGGGCGTTGCGGGTTTCAAGACAGGGTTTGACACGTACTATTACGTGAAAGACGCACAGCGCAACATAATAGCCGTTGTAAACTCTGCGGGGGAACCGGAGGCGGAATACGTTTACGATGCCTGGGGGAATTGCACGGTAACGAAGAACGTCGGAGGAACGGCGGAAATAAATCCGTACAGGTACCGCGGATATTACTACGATGAAGAAACGGGATTATACTATCTTCAAGCGCGATACTACGACCCGAGAACGGGCAGGTTTTTAAATGCGGACTCCGTGGAATACGCTGACCCCGAAACGCTGAACGGACTGAACCTTTACGCGTACTGCGGAAACAATCCTGTAATGGGTTTTGACCCGACCGGAGAGTTTGCACTGTCAACAGCTGTTGGGCTCGGTATAATAGCTGCTGTGGCGGCTGTGCTAGGATTGATAGAAATTACTTTTCATCCCATACAAAATGCAATTCAGGATATAGGAAACGCTGTCGGTGATTTGGCTAATGATATTACTATTAATTCGGGAAGTGGAAATATTAGTGCAGGTAATAGTTTTTCGTGTTTACAACCGGATGATTTGAAAGAATTAATTTGGGTTAATAATGAATTTTTAAGTTTAGATTATAATTTCAATATCAAATTAAAAAAGCCGTCTTATAAGCCGCCTAGGCGAGGGAAAAGAGTAAGAAATAAATCGAAAAAAGAAGCTGAAGAAGCGGCAAGGCGGCGTGGAGGCGGTAGACCTCCTAGACATCATAAAGGTGGATTTGATAAAAAATTGGGTAGATGGATTGGACCTCATTTCCATCCCGGCGTACCAGAGAGGCATCCTTTTTATCACGACCATTACTTTTATTTGATATTTTTTTTATTGGGAATGGGATATGATGATTAAAGGAGTGTTATGGATAAGTCGATTGAAGAAAAATTCGTTAAGAAATTCATTTTAAAAGATAAACGAGAGAGGACGATATTTGAACTCGGTTCGATAAAAAAACGTATACAAACAATTCTGCGGTTAGTAAATTATGCGGACGAACGGTATGCAATATTATGCGACAGTAAAATTAAAGACGCGGATTTGTTAAAACGGATTACCGATTTTTACAATATTAATTCTGATTGCTACGTAATAGCGGAACACTCCGACGATGGTAAAAAATTGCCGTTTAAAACAGCCTTTGAAAATATGTGTGACGGTTGTGGAGTGTACGTGATAATTTGTAATGAAAATCTCGTTGTTATGAAAGATGAAGTCGTTTACGGTGCACCCGTGAAAATGCTGTTGTATAGAAAAGATTGATTAACTAAAAATTTATTCGTGAAACCAAACATTATTATCTATTGCCGGCAAAATGACGGAGAGCTTCGGCTCTCCGTTATTTTGCTGTATTGACAAGTGAAAATAACGTGTTATACTTAAAAAAACAAGTCAAATCAAACGGCAATGGCGATAGCGGGCGGCGGTGCAGCTGCGGCAGGCACAATTGCGGCAGGAGCAGGAGCGGTTGTTGTAGGCGGCACGGTTGCGGGCGTCGGTGCTTTAATTAGCGGTTTGGGTATTACGGTGTTGTTTGCTCAAACAGGGAAAAGTAACGGATATTATGGAAAAAAATATTCTAATGACCATAAGCCTGACCATATACATTTAAAAGGAACGGATGGTACGGATATTAAAATAGGAAGAGATGGGTTACCGTTGAAAGGTCAACCGTCATTGAATGCACAGCAGAGCAAGGCGTTAAAAAAACTTTGGAAACAATTTTTAAAATTATTTGGAGAAATATAAATTGGAAATAAACGAATACATTGAAAGAGTTGTAAATACAAGGAAAAATATATTTTGCCAAGTTACAATAAATGATGGTTTTGATAAGACTAAGTTGCTGAAAATATGTGATTTAAGAATACCGCGTGAAAGATTAATAGAAGCGTGGGATATGATAATAGATACTTTAAATGATAAAAGTATGTATGATTTTTTACCTCCTGAAGTTATAGAATTTATGATTACAAATAATATATGTTTATGTGGTTTGGGACATTTAAAATTAGCAAATCACTATCTGCAAAGAATTTATGATAAAGATAATTCTTGTTGGGAAGCATTAAAAAATATGCAAATGGAAGAAAAATAATAATGGGAATAGTCCTCCGCATTTGCGGAGGACTATTCTATCTTGACAGCAACAGAGTGAAAATGGTAAAATAAGATTATAGGGAACGTTTGTCAGCAGGAGCAGGAGTGGTTGTTGGAGGCGGCACGGTTGCGGGTATTGGCGCAGTAATTAGCGGTTTGGGTATTACGG
>CAJUHC010000011.1 GCA_910586345.1 uncultured Christensenella sp. | reverse complement strand
ATCGTTGCCGTCGCTCCAGTCGGAATCGTTGTAACCGAGGTTTCCGATAGCTCTGATTTTAACTATGAATTCGCCGTTGGTTTCAACAGCTTCCGTATCGAGTTTACCGTTCTTGCTGAGGAGCGGCTGTCTGTGAACGAGAGTACCCTCCTCGGTGAACAAGCCGATTTCATACTGCTTAACGCCTTCGGTGTTCGTTTCATCGGTTATTGCGACGTTGTTGTCCGCATCGAGCGTAAACGAAGGAACCGCAAGGTCTACGGGTGTGAAGTCCGCCCAAGTTACGTTATTAATAACGAGTCTTATATCCTTGGGAGTAGTCTGCGCGTCCGAGTTGCCGAGTATAATATGAGCCGCCGCCGCGCCTTCTTTCTGTTCGTAAGCTACGGATACGGTATTATCGCCTTCGATAAGATTTACGCGCGTTCCGTTGACTGTTATAGACGTAACCACGTCGGAGTTAATCGTCATATTGAGTTTATGCCAACCTTCGCTTATATCGGCATTGTTAACGGCGATAAATACGTCGCCTACGTCCCAGTTGCAGTTACCGTCGTAATCGAAAGTAATCGTCTCTCCGCGGACTTCCGCCTGGTTGATATTGATAACCTGACCTTTCGTCGAGTTGGAATGATAATACCAATTGCCGGCTTCGGTCTCTCCTGCGGTTTTAATATCGTAATGAACCCCGTCGAACGAGTCGATTACCGTTACTTTAATCGTTGCGGAAGCATTAGCAGTGATTGCGGTTATATTTGCCTCGCCTTCGTGAAGACCCGTTACAAGCCCCTTATCCGAAACCGTCGCGATTTTTTCGTCCGAAGAAGTCCAGTTTATAATAGCTCCGCCGTCGGAAGCCTCGGCGCTGAGCTGAACGGGCCCGATGTTTCTGTCGACCGTAGCTTCGGTAATCACATCGCCCGCATCGTTTTTAAACGTAAACTTTATAGGGTCTTTTACGGTAACTTCGCAGGAAGCGCTTGCTTCGCCGTCTTTGACTTTCGCCGTAACGGTGGCTTTGCCCGCGCTCACGCCCGTAACTTTACCGTTTTCGTTAACGGTCGCAACTGCCTCGCTGCTGGTCGACCACACGATTTCGGAACCGTCGGAAGCCGTCGCGGTTAACGTAAACGACTTGCCGGTTTCAAGATTCAGCGTGGTTCTGAGTATGTCAACAGTAACGCCTTCTTTCTCTTTGTTACAGCCGGCCAAGACGCCAAGCGCGACAACAAAAGCAAGAACGAACGTCAAAAGTATGGCAAACTTCTTTCTCATATTTTTTTCCTCCAATAAAAATTTAATATTCATAACGGCAAAGCCGTTTTGATTTGCAATAAGTTTGAAACAATCAAGTTTATTTATGCGTTACCTTGTAACGCATAAAGGGGTACCCCTTTATGCGTTACCTTGTAACGCATAAAGGGGTACCCCTTTGCAGTTCGGAATTATTTAATTTTAAGTCGGTTTAATTATTCGTAAACGCGCACGTAATCGATATACATAGAAGCCGAAACGAAATCGGCAGGCGGATTTCTATGTCCGTCGTACATCCCGCCAACGGCAAGATTTAATAAAATATAGAACGGTTTATCGAAAGGCGCGCTCGCCGCACTCGAAGCGGAACTCCAATACTTTGAATTATCGAGCTTATAAACTTCTTTTCCGTCAACTATCCACGCAATGTACTCCGCCCGCCAGTCGACGGCGTAAGTATGCCACTCGTCGGTATTGGAATTAAGCGTCGTTTCGTGCGAGAGATACGTGTTATTAGGCCACTCGCCGCCGAAATGTATCGTCGTATCGACTTTATTCAAAAGTCTGCCCTTGGCTTCCATAATATCGATTTCACCGTTAGCCGCCCAACCGCCGTAATCCGTCAGGCTTGAAGAGGGGTTCGGAGGCTGAGGAAGCATCCAGAACGCGGGCCACATACCCTCTATTGCGGGAGTCTTTATCTTCGCTTCTATATATCCGAAAGTTCTGCTGAATTTGTCGCGTGTCGTAATTCTCGAAGACGTGAAGCCTTTGTTGCCCATATTTTCGCGCTTTGCTATTATCTGCAACGCGCCGTCCGTAACCTTTACGTTTGCGCCGTCTGTATAATACTGTTGTTCGCCGTTGCCCCAGTCTGACGGACCCCACGAATCACCGTAATGGTCCTGAGTCCCCGTTTGATAACCCCATTTAGACATATCGAGAGCATCGCCGTTGAATTCGTCGCTCCAAACAAGTTTTCTGTCCGGATTGACGGGAGTATCGGGGTCGGGTTCGGTAACCGCCGTAACGGTGACTTTGCAAACCGCTTTTACGTTTCCGCAGGATGCGGTAATATCCGCCGTGCCTGCTTTTATGCCCGTAACTTTGCCGTTTCTGTCGACCGAAGCGATATTTTTATCCGAAGAATTCCAGATTACATCCGAACCGTCGGAAACGGTTGCGGTAAGAGTAATGCTCGCACCCGCTTTAATTTCCGCTTTCGTCTGTGACAATTTTATAGTCACCGAAGGAACGTCCGTACCTTTGGGAACGACCGTAACAACGCATTTCGCGCTTACTCCCCCGCCCGAGGCCGTAATGTTTGCCGTACCCGCTTTTATTGCGGTAACCAATCCGTTTTCACTGACCGTCGCTACGGTTTCATCGGAAGAAGACCAACTTACGTCCGAACCGTTGGAAACGGTTGCGGTAAGAGTTATGCTTTTGCCCTCTTCGATTTCCGCTCTCGAATTGGAAATTTCTATCGTAACCGCAGGAGGCAAATTAACTACGGTGACTTCGCAGCTCGCCATTTTTTTACCGTCGCTCGCCGTTATCGAAACGACGCCCGCTTTCAAACCCGTAACGACGCCGTTGTCCACTTGCGCGATTTCCTCGTCGGACGAGCTCCATTTTATTTCTCTTTTCTCGGACGATACCGCGGAAAGCGTAACGCTTTCTCCGACTTTTATCTCCGCTTCGGACTGTGAAATAACCACTTCGTCCTCAGTCGTTCCGGAATTACTGCCGTTGAAAAATCCGCACGCGCCGAAAAAGGTCAATGAAAAGACGGCGATAAGAATTCCAACCGTCTTAGTTAAAATCTTTAAAATATCGGACTTACGATAACTATTCAAAAATCTATCCCCTCCATAATCTATTTGGTTTGCGGGCAAAAACCGCCTTTCGTTTTAACTTGCAAAAAACATTATACTATCATTTTTTTAAATTTCAAGTGTTTTTATGAAAAAATTTTAAAAATTTTGTAATTCGTTTACAGTATTTTATTTTGCGCAAGGGAAAAAAGTGCCTTTAAAAAATTTTTTCGGCCCTGGAATAACTTTTTAAAGATTATTCATAATAATTGCAACAGCGGAGATTTACGCCGCGTTTAACGTTTAAACGCTCGCCGTAAGGAGAGCAAGGAGGAAAAATGAAAAAAGCACTTAGAATAGGCTTGGTCGCAATGGCGGTTGCCGCCGTAGGCAGTGCGACGGCTGTATTCGGTACGGCACACACAAGCGAAGATTACCTTTCTATGCCCTACGTGCAGACTGCGGTATTAAGGCAGGGTGCAACCGGCGGCGAAGTAAAGGAATTACAGCGCAGACTTAAAAACTGGGGCTACTACAACGGAGCCGTAGACGGTATCTACGGTAAAGGTACGGTCGAAGCGGTCAAAAAGTTCCAGAGGAAAAACGGTCTTACCGCGGACGGTATTGCAGGCATAGCGACTTACAAGGCGCTTGGTATGAACGACTCTGTCAAGGTTCTGGAAGGCAACAAAAACAACTCCGGTTCGAACTACACGAATTCCGACTTGTATATGTTAGCTAAATGTATTTACGCAGAGGCGAGAGGCGAAAGCTATACGGGACAGGTCGCGGTCGGTGCGGTAATTTTAAACCGCGTCGCGTCGTCGAGTTTCCCGAACACCATTTCGGGCGTCATTTATCAGAAAGGCGCGTTTACCGCGGTTACCGACGGACAAATCAATCTCGAACCCAATAAGACGGCTATGAACGCCGCTTCCGACGCTATGAACGGTTGGGACCCCACTTACGGTTGTCTTTATTATTACAACCCCGCGGTGGCAACGAGTTCCTGGATTTTCAGCAGAAAGACAGTTACCACTATCGGTAAACACATTTTCGCAATATAGGAGGCAGTAAGTGAAGAAAGAAGTTTCAAGCGGCGCGGAAAAAGCTGAAGAACTGACGCGCAAGAGCAATAATTCCACAAAAACGAAAAATTCCCAACCCGCAAAGGCAAAGGCGAAGACGAACTCAAAATCAAAAACGGCAAAAACCGGTACGAAAAAGAAATCGGTAAAACCCGCTAAAAATAAAAAAGAAATCAACGAGAAAAAGCTGAAAAAACAGCAGGCGCGCGAAGAAAAGAAACTCGCAGCCGCAAAAATCAGAGCGGAAAAGAAACAAAAACGTCTCGAAAAACAGCTCGAACACAAGCAGAAAAGACTTGACAGAATTGCGGCTTTCAAAGAAAAACGCGCTGAACAGCGCGAAAAGAGACGCGCGCGCAGAGATATGTTGAAGCACGAAAGCAAGGAAGCGCGTATTCAGCGCAAAGCCGAAGAACGCGAAGCAAAAATCGAAGCCCGAAACGCAAAGCGCGAAGCCGCCGCGGCGGAAAGACAGGCTAAACGCGAACACCGCTTAAAGGTACGCGCGGAAAAACGCGCGGACAGAAAAGAAAGACAGCACGCGCCCGGTTTCGGCGGCTGGCTTGCCGCGGTTATCGCGCTCGGCGTAACGACGCTCGCGCTCGGAACGATGACGACTTTCGGTTGGATGAATATGAATGGAATGCAGGCGGATATGGCAGGCATACACACCCAGTCGCTTTACGAGCTTAACTCGATTGTAGACAATCTCGACACCAATCTCGCAAAGGCGAGAGTTTCCAATTCGGCAGGCGAACAGGTGAGAATTTTATCCGATATAGCAATCGAAAGCGAAATGGCGGAAGTCGTGCTCGAAAGACTTCCCGTCGGAACCCAGCTTACGCAGAATATGACTTCGTTCGTAAATAAAATGGGCGACAGCGCGCAGTCTATGCTTTATGCGGTCGCTCGCGGAGAAAAACTTACCGACAGCCAGAAAGCTTCGATAAAATATATGTACGAAGTCAATCTCGAAATGAAGCGCATTATAAACGAGCTCACTTCGTCGTCCAACGAAAAAGAAATGCTCAAAGCTATGAAAGGCAAAGAAAACAGCCTTATGTTCAAATCGTTCGGCGACCTCAATAACAACACTATCGAAACTCCCAAGGAAATAAACGACGGTCCTTTCTCGGACAGCATCAAAAAAGTTACGGCGAAGAATCTGGAAGCTTTGGAAGAAATCAATTCCACCCGCGCCGAAGAACTCGCTAAGGAATATTTCAATGCGTACGGTTTAACCGACGCGCGCTGCACGGGCGAAACCATTGCGGAACAGATAGAATGCTACAACGTATGTCTTACGACGAACGACGGTGAAATGTTTGCCCAGATTTCCAAAAAGGGCGGGAAAGTCGTTATGTTCGACAGCTACAAGGACTGCGCCGATAAGAATTTCTCGGTTGAAAGATGTACCGATATTGCACAGGATTTCCTCGGAGCGCTCGGCTTCGATAATATGAAAGCGGTCTGGACGAGCGAAAACGGCACCACTTGCAATCTTAATTTCGCTTACGAGCAGGACGGAGTAATATTCTATCCCGATATGATTAAAGTCAAGGTCTGCGAAGAAAGAGGTATCGTAACCGGTATGGAAGGCATTGCTTACGTTCTCAACCACGTTGAAAGGAGCGCGGACGATGCAACCGTTTCGGAAAGCGAAGCGGAAGCAAACCTCAACCCCGATTTCGAAATCGCAGGTTCGAGACTCACCGTAATACCTTTCGACGAACAGGAAACGCTCGCTTACGAGTTCTACGGAAGCTACGGCGGAAACGTTTATTATATCTACGTCGACGCTAAAACCGGCGAAGAAATCGAAGTTTTCACCGTTGTCGGAACCGCTCAGGGCAGAGCTTTAATGTAAGCGTTCCGCTTAACCGTATATCTTAATTGCTTATCAAGACACAGGCAATTCGCCAATCAAACGTAAGCGTTCCGCTTAACCGCGTTTCTTAATTACCAATCACGAATCAACTAACCCCCGAACGGGATTCCGTTCGGGGGTTAGTTTAAATTTGATTATAGTACGAGTTTTAATAACTTCGAAGTTTTGAAACTTTGTCAAAACAAAGCATTTTACCGCTGTACGCGTCCGGAAGCGTTGCCGCCCGCGAGATTTTCTACTTCCGCAAGGGAAACGAGATTATAATCTCCCTCCACGCTGTGTTTGAGACAGCTCGCCGCAACAGCGAATTCGATTGTTTTTTGCGCATCCCGACCGTTAAGCAAAGAAAATATAAGTCCGCCGCCGAAACTGTCTCCGCCGCCGACGCGGTCTACTATATGCATACTGTATTTTTTGCTGAAATACGCGTCCTTGCCGTCGTAAAACATACCGGACCAGTCGTTATCGTTCGCGCTCTTGCTCTCGCGCAAAGTAATCGCAACTCCCTTGAACGAAAATTTTTCGGCAAGTTTTTTCGCAACCGAAATATAGCCGTTTCTATCGAGTTTTCCGCCGTCTATATCGCTTCCCTCGGCTTCGATTCCGAAAACGTCTTTCGCGTCTTCCTCGTTGGCAATGCAGTAATCGACGTACTTGCAAAGCTCGCCCATAGTTTTTCCCGCCTGTTCCTTGCTCCAAAGCTTCTTGCGATAATTCAAATCGCAGGAAACGGTAATTCCTTTATTTTTTGCTTCCTTTAACGCGTCGAGACAGATTTGCGCAACTTCTTCGGAAAGCGCGGGAGTTATTCCCGTAAAATGGAACCACTCCGCCCCGTCCAAAATTTCACTCCATTTAAAGTCCTCGCGCTTTGCCTTGGCAATCGAAGAATAAGCTCTGTCGTATATGACTTTGCTCGGACGCTGGCTCGCGCCCTTTTCGCAATAGTAAATACCTACTCTTTCCCCGCCGCGCACTATTTTACTAACGTCTACCCCGTACTTTCTCAGGCTGTTCACCGCCGCCTGTCCTATCTCGTGCGGCGGAAGTTTAGTAACGAAAGCCGCATCCGCTCCGTAGTTTGCAAGGCTTACCGCAACGTTTGCCTCCGCGCCTCCGAAAGACGCTTCGTATTTATCGCTCTGTACGAACCGAAGATAATTTTCGGGAGCGAGCCTCAGCATAAGCTCGCCGAAAGTCACAACCTTTTTCATTTTATTTCACCTCGCCGATTTTTCTTAACGCGTCCTCGACGAAAAAGCTTCCGCCTACCGCCGCGATTCTCTCAAACGCAAGAAATTCTTCAAGATTCTCGCGGTTCACTCCGCCCGTCGGTATGAATCTGACCTGAGGAAACGGTGCGCTCAGCGCTTTAAGCGCTTTAAGTCCGCCGTAAACGTTCGCGGGGAAAAATTTGACCGTAGTTATCCCCAAATCGAGCGCGCGCATAATTTCCGTCGGGGTGACGCATCCCGGAAAATAATCGATTCCGTTCGCTTTGCATATTTTCGCGACGTCCTCGCTCAGTCCGGGTGAAACAATGAATTTCGCTCCCGCCTTTAAAGCCTTTTCGCACTGTCCGGCGTTTATTACGGTACCCGCGCCGATATTCATATCGGGAAATTTTTCAACCGCAAGCGCGATTGCCTCCGCCGCGCAATCCGTGCGGAACGTGATTTCCGCGCAATTTATGCCGTCGTTTTTAAGCGCGTTCATAATTTTTTCCGTTTCGGCTAAATTCTTTATTACAACCACAGGAATTAATTTATCCATAAAAATCTCCTCGTTAAACCCCGAAATATTTTACGGCATTGCCGTAGCATATATCTCTTACGACTGAGCCGACAAGATTTAAATCCGCCGTCATTTCGCCTTTTTCCATAAGATTTGCAAGATAATTGCACAGTATCCTGCGGAAATAATGGTGGCGCGGATAAGACAGGAACGAACGGCTGTCCGTAAGCATTCCCGTAAACGACGCGATATGCCCCGTCGCGGTTAAGTCCTGCAAATGTTTTTCCATTCCCGCTTTATTATCGAGAAACCACCAAGCCGGACCGTACTGCATTTTTCCCTTTGCCGCATCCGACTGGAAACAGCCTAAAAGCGCCGTAATTTCAATGTTCATTTTAGGGTTCAGATTGAAAACTATAGTCTTGGGCAGAGCGTTTTCGGTTTCGAGTCTGTCGAATAATCTCGACAGGTTATTCACGCAGGTATCCTCCGCAACGCTGTCGTAACCCGTGTCCGCGCCGAGTTTTTTAAACGCAGACGTGTTATTGTTGCGCATTGCGCCGATATGCAGTTCCGTTACGACTCCGTATTCCGCGTAAAGTTTCATAAGAAAATACGTAAGGTATCCTTTGAATATTTTCGCGTCTTCTTCCGTAATTTCGGCGCCGTTCAGTCTCTTTTCGAAAACCTCGGACGCGGAACGTCTGTCCGGAACCTTATATACGCTCTGTACCGAAATATCGCTTGCCTTACAGCCCGCCGAGATAAATTCTTTAAGCCGTTTTTCGAGTATTTTTTCAAGCGCGCCGAGGTCTTTTATTTCGCCGAGCCGTCCTAAATATTCTTTATAAAGCTCCGCTTCTACGTTCATAATTTTGTCGGCGCGGAAAGCGGGCGCGACCTTGAAGCCGTAATTTTTCTCTGCAATTTTTCCGAACACTGACAAATCGTCGAATACTTCGTTTGTCGTAAACAGATTCGTCACGTTACTCTTTTCTATAAGACTCTGCGGAGTAACGCGGTTGTTTTTTATATATGCGTTGCAGAAATTCCAGATTTCTTCCGCGTTGTTTGCGTTTATTTCCGTTTCGCAACCGAAAAATTCTTTCAGTTCGACCTGCGACCAATGATACAGAGGATTTCCGAACGCTGTTCCGAGCACACTGCAATAGGTTATAAACTTTTCTTCGGCGCTCTTATTCCCCGTAATATATTCTTCGGAAATTCCGTAGTTTCGCATAAGCCGCCATTTATAATGATCGCCGGCTAGCCAGATTTCGTAAATATTCCCGAAAGGTTTGTTTTCGAGTATCTGACGTTCGGATAAATGACAGTGATAATCGAAAATCGGCGCGTCCTTTGCATAGACGTTATAAAGTTTTTCCGCCGTCCCTGTTTCAAGTAAAAAATTATTTTTTATGTAACTCATATCACGCCTCTACCGTAATTTAAGACGGCTGTTTATTTTAAACTCCGGAATACGCCGAAAATCCGCCGTCAATCGGAATAACCGCGCCTGTTATAAAACTCGAACATTTTTTATCCAGTAAAAACAGCACCGCACCTACGAGTTCTTCCATCTCTCCGAATCTGCCCATAGGCGTCGCGGCGAGTATTTTTCCCGTTCTCGCGGTAGGCGAGCCGTCGTCATTCCATAAAAGTTTTTTATTCTGCGCTGTCGAGAAGAACCCCGGCGCGATTGCGTTCACTCTTATTCCCGTCTTGGAAAAATGCACGGCGAGCCATTGCGTAAAATTGCTCACAGCCGCTTTCGCACCCGAATACGCGGGTATCTTAGTAAGCGGAGTATAAGCGTTCATAGACGATATATTTAAAATATTGCAATCCTCTCTGTCAACCATATCGCGCGCGAACTCCTGCGTCGGCAGAAGCGTACCTAAAAAATTAAGATTGAACACAAACTCGACTCCGCTTTGCTCCAAATCGAAAAACGACTTCGTATCCGCTTCTATATCCCCCTGTTCGAAATACTCTTTATCCGTCGTGGCTCTGGGATTGTTTCCGCCTGCGCCGTTTATAAGAATATCGCATTTCCCGAAATCCGCAAGTATCCGGCTATGGCACTCGACAAGGCTTTGCTTATCGAGGACGTTAGCTTTGTACCCCTTTGCGATACCGCCCGAAACCAATATTTCTTCCGCGTAATTTTTTGCCGCTTGCTCGTTCAAATCGAGTAAAGCAACTTTCGCTCCCGCGGCAGCCAAAGATTTTGCGAGCATAGAACATATAATTCCGCCCGCGCCCGTAACCACCGCGACTTTGCCTTTCAAATTCGTATTGATAGGATTAACCATTTTTCTCTCCTTTTTCTACCGCCTCGAACAAACCGTTGAGATACGCCGCGCCGAGAGCGCGGTCGTATAACCCGTAACCGGGTTTGCCGTCCTCACCCCATATGTTCCTGCCGTGGTCGGGACGGACGTACCCGTCGAAGCCGCCTTTAACCAACGCTTTTACGATTGCGTAAATATCGAGATTGCCTGCGTCCGTAATATGCCCCGCTTCAGTAAAGTCGGTTTCGTTGTCGAATTTCAACTGCCGTATATGAGCGAAGTAAATCCGTTCCGCATACTTTTCCGCCATAGCGGGCAAATCGTTACCCCGCCCCGCGCCGAGCGAACCCGTACAGAAAGTAAATCCGTTATGCTTATCCGGCACGGCTTTAATAAGTTTATCGTAGCTTTCCGCACCCGTTATTATCCTCGGAAGCCCGAACATATCCCAAGGCGGGTCGTCGGGGTGAATCGCCATATTTATTCCTGTTTCGTTGCAGGCGGGCATAATTCCTCTTAAGAAATAAACGAGATTGCCGAAAAGTTTTTCGTGAGTGATTTTGCCGTATTCTTCAATCAATCCGCTGATTTCGTCCGCGGTGTAGCTCTCGTCCCACCCGGGCAGACGCAGATTTTTAACGTCGAGTTTCATTAACGTATCGTGACAATACGAGAGGGAATTGCTGCCGTCCGAGGCTTTTTTCTTTAAATCGGTACGGAGCCAGTCGAAGACGGGCATAAAATTATAACAGATACATTTTACTCCCGCTTTGCCGAGATTGTAAATAGTTTGCGCATAATTAGCTATTAATGCGTCGCGCGAGGGTTTGCCGAGTTTTATATCCTCGTGTACGGGCACGGATTCTATAACCTGCATTTCGAGCCCGTAACCTTCGCACATTGATTTTAATTTTTGTATTTTCTCCGTTTCCCATACTTCGCCTACGGGCGTTCCGTATACTGCGGTAACCACTCCGCTTATATTGGGAATCTGTTTTATGTATCCGAGAGGGATTTCGTCCTTCTCACCGTACCATCTAAACGTCAGTTTCATTGTCGTCCTCTTTTATTTCAGCAGTTTTGCCGTTAAATTCCGAAATACTTCGGCGCACTTCGTCCGTCAGATACCCGTCGGGTATTTCCACCGCGTTAGACGAAGGCGGCGCCGACGTGACTTTTTCCCGTCGGGTAAAAATTTTGTTGTAAATTTTATCGAGGAAGTTTTCCTTTTCTTCGATAACTTCGCCCGTCTTTTTATTTATTCTCGGTTTCTTGACGGGAACGAAAGCCGCGGGAACCTGGTCGATAGTCTGCCAGGTCTGCATAGCCTGTTCCATAGTCATTCCGCCCTGAACCGCGGCTTTTCTGACCGCGTTCACCGCCTGAATTTCCTGCAATTTCTTGCCCGACAGCCCGTATCTCGTCATACAGAAAGTAGTGACAAGCCAGGCGAGCATAGGCAGAACGCAGAAACAGATTATCGCAGAAATCTGCATTCCGTCGACGTAAGGCGAACCCTCCGCGGGGAGCGCGTCGACGTTGGGATTTATCGTACAGATAAATAACGTCAGAAGCACGGTCTGTAATGAAGATATTACTTTGTCTACGAGCGAGAATATCGTTCCCATAATTCCGGGGACGTAATTGCCCGAACGGTAAATTTCGTAGTCTGTGCAGTCCGCAACCATAGGTATGGTCAGATTATCGCAACAGTTGAACGCGCCGTAACCGCAACCGTAGAATATTATGAAAAACACCGTATACGCGTTTATCGTAAGATGAAAACCGCTGTCGTCGATTTTATAAAGCGAAAGCCAGGTTGAAGTATTGTCGCGGTCGTAAATACAAAGCAGTATCAATATGCCTATATAGAAAAGAAACGCGAATACCGTGAACTGCGCGACGCCCCGCTTCTGACCCTTTCTGCCCGCGGTATTCGAGCCCCACAAAAAGAACACGCCCATAAACACGAAACACAGAGCGTAGAACGGAATAAACAGCCCGTTGTAATCGCCCATAAGACAGCCGTACACGAGAAACGCAACCGTACCGGAAGTCGCAACCGTCGAGGCGAGTTTATTCAAGCCCGAAGACAGAACCAGCCAGCGGATTTCTTTATTGCCTTTTATTATACCTATATAATCTTTTATTTTAGCGGGTTTTTCCGAAATACCCCAGAATTGAGGTTTGTCTTTCTGCCAGATTGCCGCAACCGCCATAGCCGTATAGACGGCGGAAACTATGATTACGAACGGCACCATTATATTATAGAACTGTATACCGTACGACGCGCCGTACAAATAAGTATAGCTCGTTCCCGTCAGAGCCGAAAAGTCGATATTCGAAACGTCGATACCTTTTGCCGTCAGTTCGGCAATCAAAGCCTCGACGGACAAGCCCTTACCCGTTACTTCGTGTATGATAAGTCCCTTGGGACAAACAGCCTCGTTCGTAAGCACTCCTCCCGCCATTACGTTTACGAGCACTATGGAACCTATCATACCTATCATATTCCATATCACGAACTGCGAACGCTGTTTGGGGTCGTTCGTCAGACAGGTCTGACCCGCTTTCGTTGCCGCGCACTGGCAAGTATAACCGAGAACGTAAATTATATAACTTACTATGTAAGCCGTCCAGCGCAGCCAGGCAAGATTGTCGCCCGCCCCGCGGAAAACGACCATCATCAGAACCAACGACAGCGCGAGCAGTAAATTGCCTGTAATCATAAACGGACGGAATTTACCTATTCGGGTTCTGGTCTTATCCATCAGCCCGCCGAGAACGGGGTCGGTCAATCCGTCGAATATGCGCATAAGCGGTGCGAACAGCATATTGAAGTTGGTGACTATCAGCACTAACCCGCCCGAAACTATAGCCCCCGCCATAGATTTTGCCGTACTGCCCGTTAAAAACAGCATAGCGAAATAAGTGAAATAAGTGTAAAATGCAAAATATACGTTTGTCGCCGCGTTATTGAACGGGAACAGAGCTATCTGCCAGGGTTTTGCGCGATTATGACCGAGCGTCTGCGTACTTTCCATATTTTCCCTTTTATCTAATCGTTTTTACGAAATTTTATTCCGTAAACTTATTATACACCTGTTTTTCGCAATACTCAATTGCAAATTTTTCCTAAAATGATTGCAATTTATTTTTTCTATGTTATAATTTAAATATGTTTAATTACGTACACAAAGCAGTTGATTTCGCGCATAAACTCGATAAGCCGAGCTCCCCCGCAGAGGAGTATTTTAAACATATCCATTATTTCTACGAAATTATTTTCTTTATAAGGGGAAACGTTAACTATACGGTGGAGTCTGAAACGCGGAAACTAACGGACGGCGACATAGTCGTTATTCCTCCCGGAAAATATCATTTCGCGGCGGTTGATTCGAGCGTGTCTTACGAACGCTACGTCCTCAAATTTCCCGAATATGTTATTCCCGACTGCGTACGCGAAAAACTCTCGGGAGAAAGTTCGTTTTACTGCAACTGCAAAAAGTTCGGCGGTATGTTCAGCCGGTTCGACGCATACTTCGGACAGTATTCGGACGACGAACTTTATACGCTCTTTCTTTGCGACGTGGCTAAACTTACGATACTGCTCTGTCACGAAGTTTCCCCATCGCCCGCAGGGAGAAACAACGAATTTATTAAATCAATAATCGATTACGTGGACGCGAACATTACGAAAGCGATAACTATGCAGACGCTCGCGGACGAATTTTTGTATTCGAAATCGTTTATAAGCATCGAATTCAAAAAGCATATGAAAATACCCATTATGCAGTACGTGCGTTCGAAAAAAATTATGGCGGCGCATCATATGATACTGAGCGGAGCTAAAAAAACGGACGTCGCGGAGCTGTTCGGATTCGAAACCTATTCTACTTTTTACCGCGCGTACAAACAGCTTATCCGCTCGCACGACGTACTAAATGAATAATGCAATGTTTTTATATAAAAATTGCTATTGAATTATTTCTTTTTATAAGATAACATAAAGTCAATAAAATAAAAAGGAAAATCAATGAGACAAATCGTCAATATCAATGAAAATTGGTTATTCGTTAAAAAAGATTTAAAACCCGAGGACGCAGAAACCGCAGAGGGCGAAAAAATAAACGTTCCTTTTACCTGGAACAATATAGACGGTCAGGACGGCGGAAACGATTACGTGCGCGCCGCTTACGTTTTCGTAAAAAAATTCAAAAGACCCGACTTTACGCAAAAAGAACGGGTTTATATAGAATTCAAGGGCGTAAATTCTTCCGCAGTCGTCTGGGTTAACGGAATTAATAAAGCGGAGCACGACGGAGGATATTCGACTTTCCGCACCGATATTACCGATTGCCTTAAAGACGAAAACACACTCGTCGTGCGCGTCGACAATTCGAAAACCGAAAAAGTCTATCCGCAGACGGCGGATTTTACTTTTTACGGCGGAATTTACCGCGACGTTAATCTGATTACGGTTTCGGAAAATCATTTCGACCTCGACTTTTACGGGAGCCCTGGCGTCAAAATAGACGCGGCCGTAAACGGAAAAGACGGACAGGTTACGGTTACGGACTACGTTACCGGCAGGGGCCGGGTAGAAATAGAGATACTCGACGCGGACGGAAAGTGCGTCGGCAGAGGCGAAAGCAGAAAGCCGATAAAAATAGAAAATATAAGGCTGTGGAACGGAGTTAAAGACCCTTACCTCTATTGCGCGAAAGCAGTCCTTATCGTAAACGGCGAAGCCGCCGACGAAGTAAGGCTGAATTTCGGGTTCAGAACTTTTCACGCAGACCCGAAAAAAGGGTTCTTCCTTAACGGCAAACCCTACCCTTTAAGAGGCGTATGCCGTCACCAGGACCGCAAAAACCTCGGTAACGCCATAGGAAAAGCGGAGCACGAGCAGGATGCGGAACTCATTAAGGAAATAGGCGCGAACACGGTAAGACTCGCTCATTATCAGCACGACGATTATTTTTACGATTTATGCGACAGATACGGGTTCGTGGTCTGGGCTGAAATTCCGTATATATCGCGTCATATGCCCGAAGCGAATTCTAACGCCGTCGAGCAGATGAAAGAACTCATTTATCAGCAATACCACCACGCGAGTATTTGCGTCTGGGGAATTTCAAACGAAATTACAATGTACCGCAGGCACAAAAAAGATATGCTCGCATTGCATAAAAAATTAAACGCGCTGTGTAACGAAATCGACCCCGTACGATTAACCACTCTCGCGTGTTTCGCTATGTGTTCGCCGTTTAACAAATCCGCGCACATAACCGACCTCGTTTCGTGGAACTTATATCTCGGCTGGTATGTCCCCGGCAAATTCCTAAACGATATTTGGTTCGCGTTTTTCCGTTTGTTTTATCCGAAACGCTGTATCGGATTATCCGAATACGGAGCAGAGTGTATGCCTAATCTGCACTCGAAACGTCCGCGCAGGGGCGATAATTCGGAAGAATACCAGCTTGATTATCACAGGTATATGCTTGCGTTTTTCGAAAGGCATCCTTACCTTTGGGCGACCCACGTCTGGAATATGTTCGATTTCGCCGCGGACGCGAGAAATCAGGGCGGCGAACCGGGAATGAACCATAAAGGGCTCGTCACTTTTGACAGAAAAATCAAAAAAGACAGTTTCTATGCTTATAAAGCGTACTGGAACGACGAACCGCTCGTATACATCTGCGGAAAAAGATTTGAAAACCGTACCGGCAAAACGACGAAAATTACGGTTATGAGCAACCGCGAAAACGTTTCGCTCGTCTGCAACGGTCAGACGGTAAAAGGAAAAAAAGCCGATAAGCATACTTTCGTTTTCAAAATCAAGTTGAAAGATAAAAACGTTATACGCGCGCAGAGCGGAGAGATTTACGACGAGTGCGTTATTAACAGAGTAAACAAACCCGATTATAATTACAAAATGCACGTTAAATCAGAAACGCAGAGCTGGCAAAAATAAGCGTTCCGCTTAACCGCGTATCTTAATTACGTTCCTGAAACACAGACGAAACACTAATCAAGCATAAGCGTTCCGCTTAACCGCGTATCTTGATTACGTCCCCGATACACCGACGATACGCTAACAATCGTAAGCGTTCCGCTTAACCGCGTATCTTAATAATCTGCGGTTACGTTTAATTAAACGTAATAAAGAAACGGAGGCAACGAAAGTTGCCTCCGTTTCTTGTTTCGTTTTTTCTCCGTAAGGAAATCTTTATGCGTAAGCGTTAAAAGAGATTAATCAGACGTTGTCCGATAGTTTGAATTTGTTCAAACAAAGTACGGTAATCAACCCTGCCGCGCTAAGTCCGAAAAGTACTCCTGCCGCTATGGTAACGCCGTCTATCGCCTTTATCCAAGCGGGAGTAAGCGGAATAATCTTCGTACTTGCAGTCTTGCCGTTCATCGCGTTGCTCTGCGCGACCGTGTAAAGTATTCTGTGCGCCGATTCTCTCATTGCCCAGGCAAGTTCGCCGTAATCGCCGTTGCCGTTCGCGTCTGGCTTATACTTGTCGAGCTGACCTTTGGAATTACCCCAGTCGTTGGGTCCGTCGGGTAAGTCGTTGCCGTTGAGTATTCCCGCGGGCAAAGTCATATAAGATTTATAATAATCGGTGACCGCAAATCCCGTCATTCCGAATTCGTCGTGAAGCACTTTGTTTAAGAAACCGTGATGTCCCGTCCACTTTGCGCCAAGACGGTTGAACCCCGTCATTACGCATTGCGCTCCGCCCTCTTCTATTGCAATCTGGAAAGCGCGGAGATAAATCTCCCTTATGCTCTGCTCGTTCGCCCAGGTACAGATACCTTCTCTGTTCTGCTCCTGGTCGTTGAGAAAACAGTGCTTTAAATAAACGTAAGCGCCTTTTGCCGCCATTCCCTTCGTCATAGCGGAAGCTATTTTGCCGGTAAGGAATCCGTCTTCGCTGTAATACTCGAACGCGCGTCCGCCGTATGCACCGCGGTGGATATTGAGTCCGGGGCCGTACAGTCCGTTATATCCCGCCCACAGGCAGTCCTCTCCCCAGATTT
The DNA here is from genome assembly GCA_910586345.1 of uncultured Christensenella sp. GTDB lineage: Bacteria > Bacillota > Clostridia > Christensenellales > Borkfalkiaceae > Coproplasma. The sequence goes on along the minus strand of CAJUHC010000011.1, from coordinate 19,584 downwards.
CGCCGTATCTCTCCATTAACTCCACGTTGAAAGTCGAAGCGCATATTCCGTTGGATGGATAAACCACGGGTTTGATTTTAAGAGCGGACCTATCCGCGTTTTCGTCAGATTTGAGTTCGTTCGCGACCGTTCTTACTGCAAGTCCCTGATTGGTCGAATTGTTTATGTCGTCTACGTTTCCGTTCGCGCCGTAAGCTTCTACGGGGCCCGTAGCGCCGTTATGGTCGATTGTTTCGGGTTTGCTTATCGATTCTATCGCTACGGTTCTGCGGTAGCCGTCTTCGAGCAGGGTCACCGTATCTTCCCAAGTGAGCTGGTCCAGAAGCTTATCCCACAGCTCGTTGTCGTATTCGATAGGTTTGTCGTTTGTTACGTCGTCGTCTTTGTCGTCGTAAGCGCGAAGCGAAGCGAGCGTAAGTCCGTTCTGCGCGCCGTACGTCGGATAACCGCGTTCGTCCTTTTGAACCTGCGGGTTCATATCCGCTTTCATCTGTTCGGTACCTTTTAAAATGACCTGATTATTAAGTTTCGTCGCGTGGTCGAGAGAATAGCCGAGTTTCACGGTCCCTTCCCAATCGCTTCTCGTTATATACGTGACGGAGTTGTCGCCCCTGCCCTCGTACAGATTAATATCCGTATCGTTGAACCTGTTGACTATTTCCGTAATATCGTCTTTGATTCCGCGCTCTTTCGCTATCGTTGCAGTGGAATATTTTTTAGCGTCGAAATCAACGTCGGCTACAAGCCGAGCCAACGAACGGTCGCCGTCGGCGGTCATAGCGTCGTTGTCGGAAACAGATTTTCCTTTCAGCGCGAGAATATTGTTCAGCGCCTCGTGCGCGCCGTTGCCCGTCGCAAAGTAATAATCGCCTTCGTCGACTACGTACGTGCCTTTGCCGTATGCGTCGTAAGATGCAAAATATTTTGCGGGAACTTCGACCGTGACGGTCTCGCTCGCGCCCGCCGCAAGCATATCCGTTTTTCCGAAACCCACTATTTCCACAGAAGCCTTTTCCACTTTATTTTCGACGTCGTAAGAAGTGTAAGGCTTTTGCAGATAGAAAGTAACCGCTTCTTTACCCGCAACCGCGCCGGTATTCTTTACTTTTACCGACACAGTATAATAATCGGTTCCCATTTTGGGAGCTTCGACTTTAAAATCCGAATAACTGAAAGTAGTATAAGAAAGTCCGTAACCGAAAGGATAAGAAATCGCGTCCTGATACTTCCAGTTACCCGCGTTGCCCTGTCCGAGAACAACGTCCTCGTATCTCGTTTCCGCATAACGGTAACCGTTATAAATACCTTCCTGATACACTACGTAAGTATTGTCGTTTCCGCTTCCGGCGCTCGTTCCCGTATAAGTCGTCGGACCCCAGTTTGCGTATACGGGATTGTAGTTATGATTTTTCCAGAACGTGTCCGAAAGTTTTCCCGAAGGATTAATGTTACCGACTAAAATGTCAGCGACCGCGTTCGCGCCGTTCGCGCCGAGGTCACCGCACCATAGCAGAGCGTCTACTCCGTACTGTTCGTCGTCGACGAAATCGCACTGCACGGGATTAGCGGTATTCATAATTACTATTATTTTATCTATCGCAGTCCCCTTTAATTCTTTTAAATTCCTTAAAACGTCTTTCTCGTTGGGGGAAAGTTCGAGATAATTTTTGTTCGTATAGTCGCCCGAACCATTATTGATTTTTACGTCGGCGTTTTCGCCTCCGTTTCTCGAAAGCACGAATATAGCCGCGCCCGCGTTATTCTTCTTTGCGTCCGGCAATACGTTCCAGGGCGCCTCGTTAATATCGTAAAGTTTACCGACCTGACCGGTAGCCGCGTCCGCACCGTAACTGTTGTTTCCGCCGTTGTTGGCGCGGGTATTGTTTATATACCAGGTCCAGAGGTCGTTGTTGATTTTAAGATTTACTCCGTCTTTCTCCAAAGCGGCTTTCAGATTTACTTTGCCGTCGGTATTCGTACCGCTCGAACCCGAACCCGCGTGAACGAGGTTCACGGACGAAACGGAATAAAGACTGACCGCCGAATTCTTTTCGAGAGGAAGCGCTCCTTTCTCGTTTTTGAGAAGCGTCGCGCCCTCGCCCATTACTTCCTCGACGATTGCGGTGCTCGCCTCTTTTAATTTGGCTACGCTTTTATAGTCGGAAGGAAAATATTCGAACGCAAGATAATTCTCTTCGAGTTTTTTTTCGTCCTCTTCGCTGTATTCTATTCTCTGCGTCGTCGCGCCGAGAAAGGAACTTATCTGCGGAGCGTTCGCTTTCATAATTACGTTAGCCAAAACAAGAATACCGAACAGGATAACAAGAACGTTCGCCGTAATTTTCGCCGTTATAGTCAAAACTTTTCTCATAACTTTTCCACCTCCGCCGATGCTTGAATCTCTTCCGTTTTTTGTTTTTTAGCGATTCTCAGATAAACGCATACGTTGCTTGCGACAATCGTTACGACGTAAAGCACGGTAACTGCGTAAAAAGCAGGGTCTACCTCGCCGAGAAGTGACGCCTTGAATCCGCCGAAAAAGACGGTGCTGAAATACCAGTATACCCCGCGGATAAAAAGAAGAAACCCGATAAAATCAAGCAGTCCCGTAACCGCAGATGCAAACGCTTGCGTCTGTCTGAACAAAGCAAGCGCGAAAAAAGCAAACCCCGCGATTAGCGTCAACGCGAACGCAAACCACGACATATATTCCGTATTGCCGTAACAGCAAGCGTACACTATCGATAATATTACCGAAAGCACGGCCGCCGCCGCGGCAACGTAAAACGCCGCGGAGCGGGTTTTAAAGAATTCTTTTATTTTCACTTATTTTCTCCTCCCCGATAAAACCCGATTATTAATACTTTCAGTATAAAATTTTTTATCGTGTTTGTAAATTGCAAATTCAGCACATAATTATTGCAAATTCAACACAGGTTTAATTTCTTTCGGAAATATGAAAAAAGACGCCGCAACGCGTCTTTTTTCCTTTATAGTTTACAATGCGCGGATAGATTCGACGGGAGGTTTCTTAGCGGCAAAATACACGGGCAGTATAGTTGCAAGAACCGCCACTACTGCGGAGACTCCCAAAATCAGCAGAATTTCCACTATACCGTAATTCAGAACGGTGATATTTATCGCTCCCGCAAAAACTCCGTTTAGAACGAAACACAGCACTCCTCCGGCGATTGCCGATATAACGAAACAAATCATTGCTATTATAAAAGCTTCGGCAAAGAATATTTTGAACACGTCCGTACCTCTTGCGCCGACCGCCCGCAATACTCCGATTTCTTTGCGTTTTGCCGAAATCGACGCGGAAATAAAGTTGAACAGCATCAGCGCGGACAATACCGCCATTACCAAACCTACTATAAGAAAAACAAGCGACAGCAGTTCTATCATTTCAATCGCCATACTTGCTCCGTCGTAAATCGAATTGCCGTACATTTTATAACTTACCGAATTTGACTTCTCTTCGAGCATAAAATATACGTCGGAGCTGAGTGAATCGGACTTCGCTATAATGTAATTGTATCTCAAATCATCGGGAGCGACGTAATCGGTTTTGTACTCGGTCACCCATTCCGAATACCCTTCGTCAGGAACGACGGCAAACGTCTTTACAAACGCGGAAGAAATAATCGGTATGTCTCCGCTATTCGACAAGCAGTAAAAGCCTTTGATTTTCAGCTCTCTTTCTTCGTTGTTTCTGTTACGCGCGTAGAGCGTTTCCGGCAATTTACCCCTATCTTCGTATCCGCTCTCCGCCCAATCGGCTCGGTCGAGTTTAATGCAGTCGAGTACGAGCGCGACGTCTTCGGTATTTACTTCGTCTCCGAGCGCTTCTCCGTAATATCCCGCCGAGCGTACAAGCCTTTCATATGCTTCCGCAAATTCTTTGTTGTGTTCTCCGTACCGTATCCACAGGGTATTTCCGTTTTGCGTTGTAGTATATTCCGACGCGGGGTCGGAAACTTTTTCGCCGTCGGCGTTAGTATAATAACCGTTGCGTTTATCCGCAAATATAACTTTTTGTTCCGTATCGTTATAAACCCATTGCGAACGGAAGACGTAACCCTCTTTTTTCGTCAGAGAAAGTTTTCCTTCCGCATTGATGAATACGCCGTAAACCTTGGTATCGTAACCTGTTTCGGAGTCCACCACAGCGTTTCCTTCGGAATCCAAATAGAAACCGTCGGCAAATTCGAATCCGTCTTTATACGTTAATGACAGCTCTCCCGTCTCTTTGTTGACGAAAAAGTTCTCACACAAGCTGTATCCTTCCGGATGCACGGAACTTAAACTTCCGTCGGCATATGAATAATAACCGTCGACCATACGCCAGTTTTCGAGCAGGTCTCCGACTATTTCGGACGGGTCGTTCAAGTTTACGTAATAAGTTCCCGCCCATTCGTAATACCCCTCGGGAATCGAAATGAATATAAGGTTACCCGATTCCGAATAATAATATTCGCCTGATACCTGCGTCCAGTCTTCCTTTTTCTCTAATGAATAATTTCCGTTGCCGTCGGTATAATATACGCCGTATCGGACTTCGAGAATACTGTCGTCGGCAGGTCGGACAGTCGTAAGATTTCCGTCCTTATCGGCATAACATTCTTTATACTCGTACATACCGTATATTTCTTCGTAAGTTGCGCTCGGTCCGTTTTTGTGAACGTATTTGATTTCGCCGAATTCGAACAGGGCGTAGTTCGGTTTTTCTTCGAACGATACGTTGCCGGCGTAATCTGTCCAGAATTTTTCCTGTTTCGTCCAGCCTGCGCGTTTATCGTAAAAAACGTTTCCGTCCGAATCGTAAAATATCTCCGTCAGCTTCGATGATTGGGCAAGCATATATGCCGAGTCCATCAGATAACGAAGTTCAACGTAAACTTCGTCTTCTTCGGGCGAAAATTTCGAGTTGTCTATTTTGTTGCCGTCAAGCGAATAAATCTTGAACTTATCCGCGTTATTTCTGACCGTTTCTTCGGAAAAATACGGAACGCTGTCGTATTCTTGTATAGGCTTATCGTACCAATTGTCTTTGTTTACGTTCATACGTGCGCCGTAGATATAGCGTGACTGGATATATTCGAACGATTCGCCGTTAAAAGCAGATTTATATTCATCATAGAATTTATCCGATACGAAAGCAAGAGATTGGAATCCGTACTGAATTTCGTCCTCGCATTCGGTTTTTTGTGCCAAATAATCTTTCGACTGTTTATCTACGGTCGTACCTTTTAATATATTTTCGTATTTTCCGAGATAATCTCCGACATCGTAAATACCGACTATTTTAAGAGGCTTCTTGCCGTAAGCCTGATTTTCCAGAACGCCTATTTCTTTGCCGATTAAGTCCGCCGGAGAATTTATTCTCTCGGTTTCCGAAGAACTGCGGTAACCTTTATCTTTGAATTGATTGTAAACGTACTCGGAAACAGCGATTTCGTTCGCTTCCGCAGGGTATTTGCCCGCAATTTTTACAAAACCGTTATCGGACATAAATTTTTCGCCGCAGTCGGAAAAACCGCAGAACGCGGTCGTCGGATAGGTCACTTTCGTACCGTCGCTCGCGTTGCCCGACAAACTGCCGAGCCAATTAACGTAATCGTGGTTTCCTCTGCCGTAAACGCCCGCGAACTTAATGTTCTTGTTGTTATTGTTCATTTCCGCAAGTTCTTTTAAGCCAATGCGGTCGGTTTCTTTCGTATCGGTCGAATATTCGAGTTTACGGTTTCCGTCCGCGTCGATTCTGTACTCGTTGCGTTCGGCGTCATAAGTCTTTTCGAGAAGCGCCGTCGTATACCCCGTTTTCTTTAACGCCTCGGAAATCGAAAACACGGAATTATACATCATCATCGTCAGTAGCACACCGAAGAGAGTAAACGAAATTATCGATATAAGTATCGTGAAAAATAATCGCACGGGTTTGGTTTTGAGCCCGCTCGCCCCCATTTTTATAGCGTGTCCTATCGGCAGACGCGATTTTATGAACTTTGTTTGAGTACCGTCGTAAGAATTGATTTTAACGCTTTCGGGCGCGGTGTCTTTGAAATATTCCCGCGAACCGCCGTCGGTTATCCTGCAAGCACGTTTCACCGCGGGAATATCGGACTCGGACGATGCGATTATTACCTCTCCGCTCTTGCCTTTGAGCATAGCGAAGATACCGTCGAACTCCGCTTTTGTAAGTTTGCTCCAATCTTTTATGCGAACGGTGTCGCCGCCGACGGCGGCGACGTTAGAGCTTACGTCGGTAGGCTCTGCGTAAGTCTTTGTCGTATCCGTAAGAATTTTACCGTCTTTGAGTTCGATAACTCTGTCGCCGTACTGTTCCGCAAATTCCCTGTCGTGCGAAACGATTATAACAAGCTTCGTTTCGGAAAGTTTTTTAAGCGTGTCGAGAACCTGCTTGCCCGTATTCGAGTCGAGCGCACCCGTAGGTTCGTCCGCCATAATTATTTCGGGTTCTTTTATCAAAGCTCTCGCGATGGCGACTCTCTGTTTCTGTCCACCCGAAAGAGTGTTCGGCTTACGCTTCCCCATACCGGCAAGGTCGACCCGTTCTAAAATGGCGTTGACCGCTTCTTTGTCGTTTTTCTTACCTTGGAGTTGAAGCGCGAGCGCAATATTCTGTTCGATATTGAACTCGTTTAAAATATTGTATTCCTGAAAAACGAAACCGACGAACGTATTGCGGTAACTGTCGAAGTCCGAGCCCGTAAAATCTTTACTGCTTTTGCCTTTGACGATAACTTCGCCGCTGTCGGGTTTATCGAGCCCTCCCGCAACGTTTAAAAGCGTCGATTTACCCGAACCGCTTCTGCCGAGCAGGAACACCATTCCCGTTTCGGGAAAATCAACCGTCACTCCGTCGAGCGCCCTGACTTCCGTTCCGCCTTTGGTCTTATAGACCTTGACGAGATTTCTGACCGTTAACATCATTTCCTCCTTCTATAATATGGGATATAATTACGCGTTTATTGTACTCCTCCGCGGTTTGATTTGTCAACCCGTGAACGAAAATAACGAGCAGAGAATTTCTTCTCGGCTCGTTAACGGTTCGCGATTATTTAATATAGATTACTTAGTAATTATAATTCCGCGTAACGAGGCGCGCCTATCGCTTCGAGTTCGGGCAAAATATACCGTTCCGACCAAATAATACGCGCTGCGGGAGTAAGATGAATTTTGTCGCTTAAAAATAAATTATCTTTAAACCCCGCGTCGCTGTCGTAAGTCATTGCTTCGGAATCAACGAATCGCAGATAATCCAGAGAATCGCAATATTCTTTCAACTGCCTGTTGATTTCCTGCGTCATACCGAGATACTCCGCTCTGCCGGGCAGTAATATTCCCGCCATTACGATAAAAGTCGAGTCGGGCATAATTTCGTGAAAAGCCGAAAACATCTGCTTTTTATAGTCCATAGCTTCCTTGATTTTTTCCTCGTCTGTGGGTTTACTGCTCTGAACGTAGTCGTTTGAGCCCGTCTGGAAAAATACGAACGACGGATTATAAGGATATAAAAGATACGGAGCGTACGCGACCAAATCTTTATCGGACGAACCGCCGAAAGCGTGGTTCTGTACTTTGTACGGTTTCAAATCCTTTTCCATAGCGTCTTTCCAGTACGCGAAGTTCGATGCTCCGTAAAAGACAGTTTCGTTTATCCGTTCAGTACCGTATTTATCGATTATATTTCTGCCTTCCTGCAAAAAACCCGATGCAAGCGTTTTATCGTTTCCGAGTCCTTCGAGCAAACTCTCTTTCGTCACTATAACGGTTATTCCGTACTCCGCCACGTTCCCTCGATAATTAACGGTAACGGGAAGGCCTTCAATAGCATAGAAAGAAGAAAACCCTTCAAAAACGCACTCGTTCAAGTCAACTTCGCGCGAAGTTCCGTCTTTCATATGCGCCGTAACGACCAACCCGCCCGTATCTAACTCTTCTCCGTAATAGTAAACGGTCTTTGCTCCGGTCGAATTTACCGAAATGTTTTTAATTTTCGTTCCATTGTTTCCCGTACAACCCGCTAACGCCGAAACCGCAATTAACAAAAACAAAACGGCAACCGCGTACAACATTGTAATTCTTTTTATGCTCTTCAATTCTTTATCTCCCTATATAAAACTTTTCTTATACCGAAACATATAGAAAATAGACCTTTTTGAATAATCGTCTATATTGTCGAGAGGTAATTTACAAAGTTTAAGAGCGCAGTTTATCTATCTGCGCTCCTTCGTTTTATTATTTTTCGGTAAACGCTTTTTTAATTTTCGCCTACGATAAGGCTTACTGTTTATCGATTATATCGAGTATTTCGGAAATTCTCTCCAAATCGTCGCGGGAATAATAGTCGATATAAATTCTGCCTTTTTTATCGCTGCCGATAAGGCTTACCTTAGTTCTGAACGCAAACCTCATACGTTCTATCAGCTGTTTAAGCTCTACCGACGCGAGCGCGCGTTTCTTTTGCTTTTTCGCTTCGAGCAATTCGGGAGACATCGTGTGGGCTCTGACTTTTTTTTCAAGTTCCCTTACGGAAGTCTGGCTTCTTACAGCCTCGTTCGCAAACATAATCTGTTCTTCGGCAGGCAACAGCACTATCGTTCTTGCGTGTCCCGCTGAAAGTTTGCCCTCCGAAACGAGAGACATAACCTCGGGACAGAGATGCAGAAGTCTTAACGTATTTGCAATCGCGGGCCGCGATTTGCCTATTCTCTCCGCAAGTTCGTCCTGAGTAAGCTTATAATCAATCATAAGCTGTTTCATAGCGGTAGCCGCTTCTATGGGATTGAGGTCTTCTCGCTGTAAGTTCTCTATAAGGGAAATCTCTTTTATTTCCCTGTCGGAATAATTTCGTATAACAACGGGAATCGTATTTTTCCCGGCAAGCTTGCTTGCACGGAAACGGCGTTCGCCCGCGATAATCATATACGAGCCGTCGCCGTTATCGTTTACGACAATCGGCATAATTACGCCGTGTTTTTTTATCGATTCGGCGAGCTCCCGCAAAGCCTGCTCGTCGAAATTCTTTCTCGGCTGGTTTGGATTCGCGGTAATTTTGTCAAGGCTCATATCCTCGGCGTTTTTACGCTCCTCTTCGGTATAACCGAACGCACTTTTATGCTCGAACACTTGTTCGTATGCGGCGCCGGTGTCTTTAAATAAATCTTCAAGTCCCTTGCCTAAACCTTTCGCCATATATCGCTTACCTCCTCCGCAGAACCGCGGTTAACGTATAAAAATAATATTTTTAATTGATTTTACTTTTGTTTAGATAAAAATTCTTCCGTCAACGCCCTGTAAGCTCTCGCCCCGACGCACTTCGGGTCGTAAAGCATTACGGGTTTGCCGTGGCTGGGAGCTTCGGCAAGGCGGACGTTCCTCGGAATTATAATCTCGTAAAGTTTCTTTTTGAAAAACTTCTTGATTTCCGCCGTTATCTGCTTGGAAATCAAAGCTCTGCCGTCGTACATCGTAATTATTACGCCTTCTATCTGTAAATTGGGATTAAGATGCTGTTTAACGAGAGCTATCGTGTTCATAAGCTGGCTCACTCCCTCCAACGCGAAATACTCCGCTTGAAGCGGAATTATAACCGAATCGGAAGCGACCCAGGCGTTTATCGTTAAAAGTCCGAGCGAAGGCGGACAGTCTATAAATATGTAATCGTATTCGGAACGGACTTTTTCGAGAGCATTCTTTAAAATCCGCTCGCGTTCGCGTTTATATACCAAATCCACCTCGGCTCCGGTCAAATCGACGTTCGCAGGCAAAATATCGAGCAGTTTAACCTGCGTAGGCAAAATATTCGCTGTCGCGCCGTCGTCCTCTATAAGCACGTTATAGACTGATTTTTTTAATGCGCTCTTAGAAAACCCAAGCGCCGTAGTCGCATTCCCTTGCGAGTCAATATCTACAAGTAGCGTCTTTTTCCCGAACTCCGCGCAGTAAGCCGCCATATTCACGGCGGTAGTGGTTTTACCCACTCCGCCTTTCTTATTCGTAAATGCTATTATTTTTCCCATATTCTCCACCGACTTTTAAATTTTTCGAATTGGTTTCACGTGGAACGTGTCAGCTTTCGTATTTCTTGAAACGGGTATCGGCACGGTCGTTTTCGTGTTCGTCCATATAACTTAAAACTTCCTCGTACGATTTGCCTTCCATAAGCAAATCAACCTCTTCCGTATAAATGGTTTCGCGTTCAATAAGAACTCTCGCCATATTATCGAGGATAGAACGGTTCTCTGTAAGCAGTTTTAAGGCTCTCTCGTGCTGTGTAGCAACGATGTTGCGAACTTCTTCGTCAATCATTCTCGCTGTTTCTTCGGAATAGCTGTTATGGGTAGCCATATCCCTTCCTAAAAACATCGGCTGAGAATCGTCGCTGTAACATATCAGACCGAGCTTTTCGCTCATACCAAACTCCGTTACCATCGCGCGGGCGAATTTAGTTGCCTGTTTTATATCGCCCGTCGCCCCCGAACCGATTTCTTTTATTACAATCTCTTCCGCCGCACGTCCGCCGAGACCCATACATATATCGTCGAGCATAAAACTTCTGGTATAATACATTCTGTCCGTTTCGGGTCTCATCATAGTAAATCCGCCTGCGGCTCCGCGGGGTATTATGGTTACTTCGTGAACAGGGTCGCAATTCTTGCAAAGTTTTGCGAGTATCGCGTGTCCCGCTTCGTGGAACGCGGTAAGACGTTTATCCTGTTCGGTTATTACTTTGCTCTTCTTCGCGGGCCCCATCGCAACCTTATCGAACGCTTCGTAAAGCTCTGCGTTGCCGATAAATTTCTTGTCCGCACGTGCGGCGAGTATCGCCGCTTCGTTTAAAAGATTAGCCAAGTCGGCGCCCGAAAAGCCCGCGCTTAAACGCGCAACGTTTCTTAAATTTACATCGGGGGAAAGCGGTTTATTGCGCGCGTGTACCTTTAATATCTGCTCCCTGCCTTTAACGTCGGGAAGATTTACGTAAACCTGCCTGTCGAATCTGCCGGGACGGGTCAACGCGGGGTCGAGAATGTCCGCGCGGTTAGTAGCCGCTATAACTATAACGCCTTCGCTCGCTTCGAAACCGTCCATCTGAACGAGAATCTGGTTAAGCGTCTGCTCTCTTTCATCGTTACCGCCGCCGAGACCCGCACCGCGGTGTCTGCCGACGGCGTCGATTTCGTCGACGAATATTATACAAGGCTGGTTCTTTTTAGCCATTTCAAATAGGTCGCGCACACGAGAAGCTCCGACGCCGACGTACATTTCGACGAAATCGGAACCTGAAACCGAAAAGAACGGAACGCCCGCTTCGCCCGCAACAGCTTTGGCAAACAGCGTCTTACCCGTTCCGGGAGGCCCTACCAAAAGTACGCCTTTGGGAATTCGCGCCCCTAAATCCGAGAACTTTTTAGGCTGACGCAAGAACTCGACGACTTCCGCAAGCTCGACTTTTTCTTCTTCCGCGCCGGCAACATCGTCAAAGCGTACCTTAATATTAGTAGATACGCGCGCTTTCGTCTTGGCAAAACTCATTACTTTGCCCGCTCCGCCCATAGACGAACGGATAATCAGGAAAAATACTACGCATACGATTACAAGCATCAGAACCGAGAACGCAGTAGATACCCAACTTCCCGCATTAGGGTCTGACGGGTCTATTACAACTCCGAGAGCATCCCATTTATTAAACGTAGACGAATCCCATATTTCGCTTCCGTATGCCGACGGACCGTAACAAAAATAAGCGCGTATTTTTTTACCGTTTGCGCCGTCGATATATCCCGAATACTCATATCCGCTAATGGATATTTTAGTAATTACGGGAAGACTTTCGCCGGCTTTTTGTATAATTTTACCGTTATCGTCCTTAATTTCGACGGAAACGATTTTTCCGTCCTTTACGGCGTAACCTTCGATTTTAACGTCCGCCACTATGTCGTTTGCAGGGTCGAAATCTTCGGAATCCTTGTCGGGAAGATAATAATTTCCTTCCGCGTCTTGTTTCAAAATCAATTTATTAATTTTATCGCCATCTACATAATATCGCGCATTTTCAACGTATTGTTTAAACTGCGTTCGGTCAATTTTTTTCGCGCCGCCGTTCATTAACTGTGTAGCGACCACTATCGCCACGGAAACTAACAGCACGGCGATTATGACCCAAGATATAATTCTGCCTTTTTTGCTCAAAATAAATCTCCTTGTTAAATTGTCTTTGCTATTTTAACATATAATATCGGGGTTTTCAAGTATTTGAATTAAAAAAATAAATATATCACTTAAATTTTATATGTTTTTCACATACTGATTTAATGACTAATTACTTAATTTTTGATATTTTAGGGTAAAATTTGTTTTGCGCTGAACTATTTTTATAATAAAAAGTGTTTAACGTGGAACATTCAACCAAATTTTTTGACTTTTTATATGTTTCACGTGAAACGTATAGTGCTTATTTTTACCACTTTTCTTAAATTGTGGATAATTTTTACTGTTTTTGTGGATTTATTTGCAATTAAACCTCTTAAAATAATAAAAAATACATTGATTAGAACCCTTATATTATATATTTTGTGTAATAAAAGAGTTAAAATGCCTTAATTTAACGTGTTTACGATTAAATAAACTGTTTAATTGTGGAAATTAAGTGGATAAAAATTTTGATAATTAATTAATAAAGTTATTTTTAATAATTTAATTAACAATTTTTCAGAAATTATTATATTTTAATAAAAACAGGTCAATAACCTTCGAGAGGTTACATTATGGACTATTCTTTTAATTTATATAATTCGCTTGCGTCTAACGGCGTATGTCTTGCGCTTAAAAAAGTCGTACCGTCCGATAAGGGCGCACCCGTAATACTTTGTATAGGAAGCGACCTGTCTGTCGGCGACAGTTTAGGACCCGTTACGGGAACTAAGCTTAAAAAAATGCTTGCAGGGCTTAACTGTTACGTTTACGGAACTTTATCAAAGCCCATCACGGCTCACGAAGTTAAATATATGAACGATTTTTTAAAATGCACTCATCCGGACAGTCCAATCATAGCCGTCGACGCCGCAGTCGGACTTGCCGGAGATATAGGTCTTATAAAAATCGCACACCGCGGACTTAAACCAGGCAGCGGAGCAAATAAAAAGCTTGCCAAAGTCGGCGACGTTTCTATTATGGGAATAATAGCGGAACAGTCCGTATTCAATTATTCGCTTTTTTCGGCAACGAGGTTAAACGTAATTTATAAAATGTCGGAAATAATCGCTGAGGGAATTACTTCTTTCATTTTGGACTATATTCAGAACGCAGGAGTAAAAGAAGCTTATGCGTCCGCTTTTAAAAACTTTCTTTAATACTCGCGCCTGCCTGCAAAACAGACGCAAACTGCTTGTGCGCCGTTAAATTTTTATAGCGCATACTTTATAAATATTATCTGACATAAAATCTTAAAATAATACAAAATCGGGTGATAACTTTCACCCGATTTATTTTATGATTATATTTAAATTATGTAAAAACGGTTACAACGGTTTTTTTCTTTCCATACCGTGTCCGCGCGGATACAATAAAGGAGTGGATTTTATTTTTTTTATATTTATCAAAGTTCTTTTACCGCAGTTCTCCGGTAAATCGTAAGTAAAGACTTCCGCAATTTCGCCACCGAGAATTTTTACGGCGCGTCCGGCTTCATTAATTTCGTCCGTGCAATCTCCTTTATACGCTATAAAAGAACCTCCGACTTTCACGAAAGGCATACAGTATTCTGCAAGAGTATTGAGTCTCGCTACCGCTCTGGCGCAGGAAATATCGAACTTCTCGCGCAAACTTTTATCTCTTGCGCCGTCCTCGGCTCTGATATTTTTCACCTGTACACAATTCAAAGCAAGTTTTTCCACAACCTGTTCTAAATATACGCATTTTTTATGCGTACTATCAATTAAAGTAAAGTCCAAATCGTTTCTTATTATTTTAAGAGGAATAGAGGGAAACCCTCCTCCGGAACCGATTTCAACAACGTGCGCCCCCTTTGAAAAAAGGAATTCTCCTGCTATACTGTCTAAAAAATGTTTATATAAGACTCCTTTATCGTCGCATACGGAAGTAAGATTGCATATTTTGTTCTGAGTTAACAAAATATCCTTAAACTTTCCGAATTTGTCCGCAAATTCGCCGTTTATCAAATCCAGATACTTTTGATTGTTCATACACTGATTATATCATATTTTTTTATTAACCGCAATAAAATTCCACAATTCACAATTTTCGGTTAATAACTTATTTTTTTCTGTTATCGGATTTTTTACGGCTTTTAATTATTTTTCTAAGGTTTAAATTATTCCACTCTTCCACAATCCTTAAACAGTAATGTCAACAATAAAATTAACGTTTTTCCACAGTTTATTAATCTCAATTTTGTTGCTTTTTACCGCGTTTTTTGTTATTATAATAATGTATTAGATGTAAAGCGTTCGGATATTCACAATTCCACCGCCTATAATACTATTTATAATATAATAATTTATAATAAATATAAAATAAACTATCTCTTAAGGAAAAGCAAAATGAAATGCGTTTGTGAAGGCATCGATTTATCCGATGCGGTATTAAAAGTCGTAAAAGCTTGTGCAACGAAAACTGTGACCCCCGTTCTGGAATGTATTAAAATTTCCGCGAAAAACGATAAACTTATTTTAACTGCCGCCGACGGAGAAATTTCCATACAGAAAACAATCAAAGCAGAAGTTTACGAGGAAGGAGAAGTTTGCGTTCCCGGAAGATATTTTTCCGACTTTATTAAAAAGCTCGAAGGCGTACAGATAACTCTTTCGGCGGAAGATAAAAAAATGAAAATCATTTACGCAGACAGTCAGACCGATATGCAGGTACTTTCTGCGGATGAGTTTCCTAAAATCGATTTAGATATAAACGAAAACAGTTTTACCCTTAAAACGGAAGATTTGAAAAAATTTATTTCCGCTACTTCTTTTTGTTGCGCCGCCGACGATTCGAGACCTATTTTAAAAGGTTGTCAGTTCATTATAAGAGGATTCGATATTTGCGTTACGGCTCTCGACGGTTTCAGACTTGCCACGGTCAACGGAAAAGTAGTTTCTTCCACCGGCGATATGGAGATTGTCTGTCCCGCGCGTACTCTTAACGAGATAGAAAAAATGATACCCGACGGAGACGGTGAAACTCAGATATTCGTTCAGCGCGGTATGATTCTTGTTTCGTCCGACAATACGGTTTTGACGTCGAGACTTTACAACGGTGATTTTATAAAGAAAGAGAACATTATTCCTAAAGATTTCACTACGGTCGTGAAAGTGGATAAGGCGAGCCTAAAAGCGAGTATCGAAAGAGCCGCTATTTTAGTGAGAAGCGACAAAAACAGTCTTATAATTTTCGATATAAACGGTGATACGATAGAAATTTCGTCTAATTCGGAAATAGGCAACGTTCAGGAACCCGTAAAAGCTGAAATAGAGGGAAAAGACGTGAGAATCGCTATGAATTCGAAGTTTATCATCGACGCCGTTTCGGCTTTGAACGAAGATAAAATAGTGTTATCTTTCAACAGTCAGATACAGCCGTTTATATGCGAAAACGAACAGGAAAAGGACAGGCTCTATCTTATTTTGCCTGTACGCACGAGTAATGCGGGTTAAATTCAATAAATATTAATTGACGGTCGAACAAAAAAACGCTTGACAGACATTTTGCGTTAATGTATTTTAAATAAGAAAACAATCAAAAAAAGGAATATAAATTTTATGAAAAGAACTT
Organism: uncultured Christensenella sp.; assembly: GCA_910586345.1. Lineage (GTDB taxonomy): Bacteria > Bacillota > Clostridia > Christensenellales > Borkfalkiaceae > Coproplasma. The sequence continues at coordinate 3,771 of CAJUHC010000011.1, read as the reverse complement.
ACCAACCTAAAAAGAGACAGAGAAGCAAAGTTCACGGATTCAGAAAAAGAATGGCTTCCAAAGCAGGCAGAAACGTATTGAAACGCAGAAGAAATAAAGGCAGAAAAAAGCTTTCCGCATAAAATGGCGTGAAATATTTAAGAATTAAAAAACACACGGACTTCCAAAAGCTTTTTAACAGGGGAAAAAGAGTATTTTCCCCTTGTCTTTCTTTATTGTATTTTCCGTCGAAAAAACTTTCGATGGGGATAGCTGTTTCGAAAAAACACGGAAAAGCCGTAACAAGAAACAGAATTAAAAGACTCGTGCGTGAGACGTTTTCGAAGACGTGCGGAAATCTCGAAAAAAATTACAGTTTTATAGTGCTTCCGCGCGTTATGGATGAATATTCTTACAATGCTTTCGAAAAAAGTTTCTTATCCTGTTTTAAGAAGGTAAACGAATGCGAAAAAAGCTGAGAAAATTTTTTAAGTTTTTACGGCGAAAAGTTTTTAAACCTGTAATAAAAACAGCGTTAATGAGACTGATTGTATTTTATCAGAAACGTTTTTCGAGACATACCTGTCTTTACTGTCCGACCTGTTCGGAGTATATGCTCCGTTCCATAAACAATCACGGCGTAATTTTGGGAATTTTAAAAGGTTGCTGGCGGCTTTTGAGGTGCAATCCCTTGTCAAAGGGCGGATACGACCCCGTATCGGAGAATTATTTCAAACTTAAATGGGTTATATAAATGTCTTTTAACTTACTTGACGTATCGACGAATTTTATCGATTTTGCGGTAGAAAAAATCGGTATGATAGACCTTAACTGGATAGGTAAAGTCGTCCAATGGCTTGTTAACGGCGTAGGCATAGTCGGCTTAGGCGTTATTTTGTTTACGCTTATTCTCAAAACGGTGGTTCTTCCTTTGGACGTTTATTCGCGCGTCAAGATGAAAAAGCAATCGCTCGTAATGAAGAGTATGCGTCCCGAAATGGAGAAACTCCAACAGCAGTACGCAAACGATAAAAATATGTACAGTCAGAAAGTAATGGAGTTGCAGAAACAGAACGGAATTTCGATGTTCGGCGCTTGTCTGCCTATGATAATTACTCTCGTTATATTTATGGTCGTTTTCGGCGCGTTTTCAACTTATTCCCAGTATGCAAACCTTTCCACGTATAACGATATGGTCGGAAAATATAACGAGAGCGTACAAGCTTACGTTTTAACGGATACAGACGGCAATAAAGTCAACGAAAACGGATTTTTGATAGCGGTCAAAGACGAATCGATAAACGAAATCGCTTACCGCGTAGATTTCGAAGCATTCAAGAAGATTTATAAAGTTTCCGAAGATTTCGACGGAAAAACGGAATCCGAAAAAATCGGAGTGGTAAGGAGTTTCGTAAAAGAAAACGGCAGAAGAGCCGCAGCAAAATATTACAGAGAAAACAGGGATAATTTTCTTTGGGTAAAAAACGTCTGGTATCCGGATTCGCCTTTCAACAAAGAGGTTCCCGACTTCAGTAAGTTCAGTTCAACTATTTCCCGCGCAATGGGTTCGGGAGTCGATTATTCTTACGAAGAATCGTATGACGAAGTTACGTATTATCTTAGAAACGCAGACCCCGAAAATCCCGTAAAGACGCTTGAAGGTAAAAAAGTGAACGGATATTTTATTCTTATTTTGCTGGCGATAGGTTTAATGTTCTTACAGCAGTTTATTTCTATGCGTTCGCAAAAGGACGCAAACGAATTGACGACCGTCGACGGTTCAGGTGCAAAACAGAATAAATGGATGCTTATTATGATGCCGATAATTTACGGCGTATTCTCGTTCTTTTACAGCGCCGCGTTCTCTATATATATGATAACGAACACTATTTACGGTTTAATTACAACGGTAATAATAAATAAAGCGATGGACGTAAGTTTTGCAAAACAGGAAGCGAACGGCGGCTATAACGCAAAGCGTAAAATAAAAAATCAGAATAACAGAAAGAGGTTAAAGTAATGGAAGAGATGAACGTGTTTACCGCTAAAACGGTAGACGAGGCTATCGACGCGGGACTTTCCGCGCTCGGAATCACGCGGGAAGAGGCTGAAATAGTAGTATTGGAAGAGGGAAAGAAAAAGCTTTTCGGTTCTGTGAAAGCAAAAGTAAAGGTTGAAAAAAGAGCTTCCGACGCAAAGCGCGCGGCAGACTTCATTGACGGACTTATGGAAATTCTTAAACTCTCCGCAGTAAGCGAAATTCAAGAGTCTGAAGATAATATAGTAATAGACATTAAGACGACCGATTCGGCAAAAGTAATAGGAAAGAGGGGCGACGTACTCGACGCAATTCAGTGCATTGCGGGAGCGGTTGCGAATATCGGAAGAAACGAATATAAAAAGGTAGTTGTCGATTGCGAGAATTACCGTTCTCAGCGCGAAGAAACGCTCAAAGAACTTGCGGAAAAACTTGCTAAAAAAGCGGTTGAAAAGGGCAGAAAAATGACCCTCGAACCTATGAACCCTTATGAAAGGCGCATCATCCACTCCGCGCTTGCGAATAATACCGAAGTTAAAACCGTATCGGAGGGCAAAGAACCGAACAGATACATTGCTGTTATTCCCAACAACGCAAAACCTTACGATAAAGGTTTGAGATACGGCGAAAAAAAGCCGTTCGGCGCAAGGAACGACAACAGACGCAGAGAAGTCCGCGGTGAAAAAAACTTCGACAGACGCGGAGGCAGAGGCGGCCGTCCTACGGGCGGTAACGGCGGAGCCAAACGCGGTAAGAAAGAAATTTATTTCGGCACTTTCCTCGGCAACAGCGGGGCAAAAGAAGAATAAAAAATAAAATCGTAAATATAACAGCGCGTGTGCTTCAAAAAAGCGAACGCGTTGTTTTTATACTAAAAATATAAACAAATGTTTAATAAATAAAAAAAGGGGTGATAAAATAGTTGCCGAAAGCAAATTTGGAGGAAAATATGAATAAAAAAACAGAGAATAAAATCGTCGGAGACAGAGTAAAAATGCGTATACTTCCGAACGGAAGCAAAGTAAGCTATTCGTACGACGAAAGCGGAAGAGTAACGGGAATAACGCAGAGCACGGAGAGCGGAGAAGAGAACAGTACGAGTATAAAATATACGTTGGGCTTGCCGACGCGCTTGACAAGCGGAAATAACGTGGTATACTATGAATACGATTATAAACGCAGAATAAAGAAAGTAACGGTTAACGGCACGGAAACGACGTACGCATACGACGATAGGGACGACAAAACAACGGTAACGTTTGCGGGTACGGAATATAAAACGTATAAAGATGAAGACGGAAACGTAATAAGAACGGAAATCGACGGTAACGCACAGACGGAATACGTATACGAAGACGGACTGTTAAAGAGGTTTGAAGATAAAGTAACGGGAGAAATCTCGAAATACGAATATAACACAAATAAGACAGTTTCGAAGATAAGCAACGCGGAACTAACGGAAAGTTATAAATATAACGACCGAAACGAAATCATAAGCAAAACTTACGGCGGAGCAATAACGCAGGAATACGGCTATACATACAAGAATAACGCGGCGAGAGAAATAGAATATATAGAAATGCCGAACGGAATAAAGAGTTATCCTTTGAAAGACTTGAATGGCAGAAATACGGGAAAAGAACTCAAAGACGTTAACGGCAACAGGGTCTACGGCGAGTATATAAGTTATGTAAAAGTGGGTGACCACGCGACGAATATGCCGAGCGCGGTATGGTACGCGAACGGAAACGTTA
>CAJUHC010000010.1 GCA_910586345.1 uncultured Christensenella sp. | reverse complement strand
GCTTTATATCGTATGTTTGTTTTAAAAGCTGTTTTACAAGCTCGGGTCCTCCCTCGCCGATTGCCATTGTACCGAGTGCGCCGTAACGGGTATGGCTGTCGGAGCCAAGTATCATAGCACCGCATTTTGCGCCCATTTCGCGCATATACTGGTGAATTACCGCAATATGCGGAGGGACGTAATTGCCTCCGTATCTCTTTGCCGCCGTAAGTCCGAACAGATGGTCGTCGCCGTTTATGGTTCCGCCGACCGCGCAGAGCGAATTATGGCAGTTCGTAAGCGTATAAGGCAGAGGGAACTCTTTAAGTCCCGAAGCTTTTGCAGTCTGAATTATTCCCACGTAAGTAATATCGTGGGACACAAGACCGTCGAAAGTGATTTTAAGATTTTCTTCACCGCCCGTATTATGAGAATTCAAAACGCCGTAAGATAGAGTGCCTTTTACCGCTTTCTGTTTTTTAGCCTCTACCATAAAGGCTACGTTTTCTTTAACGAGTTTACCCTCGGAGTAATATACTCCGCCTTTGATAAGTTTAATCATAATTATATTGTATACCATAAACGGATTTTTTTCAATAGTTTTTGATTGCTTTTTGTCTTATATCAAAGTATAATTGAAAATATGAAGGTTTTTAAATACAAATTTACAAGACTTACTTATATTTTAATCTGCGTCGGCATAGCGCTCTCTTTTATCGGTATCGGACTTAATGTTTTTACGGTCGTAACGGGCGATATAACTTCAGCCGCAAATATCTTCTTCCCGATTATCCAATATTCTTTAATGTTTTTGATTCCCGCCGTTCTGCTCGTGATTTTAATCAGCCTTTTAGTATCTTCTTACTATTCGATTGACGGAAAAACACTCAAAACGAGCTTCGGAATCATAAAGAGCAAATACGATATAACAAAAATAGAAACCGTGCTTTTAGACCGCACTACGAACAAACTTTCCGTTTATTTTAACGACAATAATTTTATCGTCATAGTGGTTAAAGAAGACTGGTACGACGATTTTATCGATGCGCTGTGCAAAGCCAATACAAACATAGAATTTTCGATAAAGTCAAAGGAATCAAACGACGACAAAGACGATAAACAGAAATAAGCAAAAACAAAGGCGGCGATAAGCCGCCTTTATTTTTATAAAATTTTTTTTATTACTTTATAATGCATATCGTTATAATCTTCTTTTACAAATTTGATAAAACCTTCTTTTATCAATTCATCAACTGCAATTGAAATTTCTGCGCGATTAAATCCATCAAAGTATCTTTCTTTTGGCACAGAATAAAGTTTTATAACGAGCAAAACCTTTCGTTTCAATTCTTCAAGTCTTTCAGTTTTCATCATAATTTATTCAACCTCTTTTTTTGATTTTAACGTCGGCAATCCGCCGTTTACATTTTCCCATACAGGAGTTTCCAGCCCTGTATTTAAAGCATCAGCAAGCGTGTAGAAATCCGAAATTTTAGTATGCTTTGTAGAACCTATACTTGATGGAATACCCATAGAACCGCCGTACCCGATTGCATATTCCACACCGCTTTCCTCATAATACAGCCAATGCGCATTTGTCATTTTGAAATTGTCTGTATATCCAGCAAATGCGCCCGAATAAACCGTTCCTTCGGAAGCAACGCTTATTTTACTTACCGTGTAGGACGAAGTTACGTTAATAGTACCACCGTCCCCCACAAATCCGCCTGCATAGGCATCGTAGTCACCAGTTGCCGTTATATCTCCCGTCGTGTAGCTATTGCTGACTGTTAAACTACCATCACCAACAAATCCGCCTACATCGGTATAGTCGCAACCGGTTGCCGTTATATCTCCCGTCGTGTAGCTATTGCTGACTGTTAAACGACCACTACCGACAAATCCGCCTACATAGGTATAGTGGCAACCAGTTGCCGTTATATCTCCGGTTGCGTAGCCATTGCTTATTGTTATAGAACTTGTTATAGAAAAATCTCGACCTATGAATCCGCCTACATAGGTATATTGGCAACCAGTTGCCGTTATATCTCCGGTTGCGTAGCAATTTATTAAATTAATGGACCCTGAATACCCAAAAAGTCCGCCGGCATATAGTGTCGATTTTTTACTTTCGCATAAAATATTACCTACCGCAAAACAATCCGATAAACTTAAACTCTCCCCGTCAATGTAACCTGCTAAACCGCCCAAATTTGCTTCGCCGTTTAATTCGGTACAAATAATATTTACGTTAGAAGAGCACTTGTCGATTTTATTGTCAATTCTGCCAACAATACCACCAATGAAAACTTTGTAAGAATTTTCGGAAAGATAGTTTATTTCACCGTTTACCGTACAGTTTTCTATCACGCCGAGCGAGTAACCCGCAACTGCGCCTATGTAGTTTGTACCCTTTAAATCGACGTTTTCGAGAATAAGATTTTTAACGCAACCGCTTTCCCCTATACAGGCGAAAAGCCCCGCATAGAAAGTTGTAGTATTATAAATAGTCAGATTACTTATTTTATGTCCGTTACCGTCAAATACGCCGTTAAACATATTGTCATCAGAAAACATAGGCTTAATATTGTACTTACCGCTATTAACATTGTTAAGCACTATATCATTTTGCAGCTTAAAATGAGCATTGGGATAGTTTTCAACGTTGACAAGCTGATTTACATTAGAAATCATATACGGATTGCTTTGAGTTCCGTCACCAATTTCAAAATTCTCCGGTAGGGGAAGCGATGGCGTGTCAGGCACGTCTGGGGTGTCAGGTATTTCGGGCGTGTCCGGTACGCTCGGTGTTGTATCGTCAGGTAAAAAGTATGCTGTGAATTTCCACTTATTAATGTGTTCGGTATGCTCGTCACGGCGCGTTGCAGTAGTTAAATCGTCCGACCATCGGTAAAATCTGTATCCTTCGTCGGGAATAGCGGTTACTGTCGTACCGTAAGTACCCATTGCTATATACTGAGTTGTCTCACCCTCTATTCTGCCGTGTTCAGATGCTACGTACGTAAACGGCAAAGCCCAGCCGAACTCCGCCGTGACGTTAATATTTTCAGTAACGTTCAAATCTGTTCTTTCTGCAGTCGTAACACCGTCAGACCATTTCACAAAAACATAACTATCGGCAATGCTTACGGCTTTTACGGTTGAAGCGTTACGCCCTTCCGCCACTTCCTGATATTCCTCTCCTTCTATCTTTCCGCCGTAACTCGCTTCATAATTGAGTTTATATATTTCATCAACCTGCTTGAAATTTGCGGTAACTATAATGTTATCAGTAACGTTAACATCGTGACGTTCAGCTTCCGTTATTCCGTCCGACCAACCTATAAATTCAAAACCGTCGTTCGGCACGGCAGTAACAGTCGTTGCGTTCTCTCCTTTTTTTATGTACTGCTCTTTTTCACCTCTTATCGTTCCGCCGGCATTAGACACGTAATAGTTTGCGTAAGTATGGACGGAGTAACTTGCAAGCGCGAGCTTTCCCGCCACTTCACCGTTATCGTTTGCCCCCGCAAAATAGTTCGTCATTATTCCGTTCGTAATAGATTCGCCCGTATATTTCAGGTCAATTACGTTCGAACTGTCGGACCAAGAAACATATATAAAATCAGTACCTTCATACCAAACATACGTACCGTAATTGGTTTTTACATCTGAATAATTACCTGAAATTGCTGATGCGTATACGGTTGTTTTTACCGTACCGTTTGTATAAAATTGGTAATCATACTTGGTTATAAGCAGATTTTCATAATAAAACGGAATATCTTTCAACTCAAAAAGCCCTGCGACAGGTGCGGGATTTGAATCTTTATTTTCCTTGTTGCACGATGTCAGAGCAAATGCACAGCTTGCAATAGCTATACACGAAAGAAAAATTAATAAAAATTTTTTCATAGATAACCCCATAAATTTTTTCTTTTTAATTCTACCATTTTAAATATTCATTGTCTTAAAAACGACTGACAGAAACTGTCAGTCGTTAATCAATTCAAGATAATAAATGCTATCGATATCGTCCATTTTCAAAACTGCGTTATGTCTGGAGTGCATTAAAAACAGACTGATTTCACGGATATACCTGTAAAACGTTCTTTCCGAAATTGCGTTTTTTATGCAAAAATTTTGTCTGTCTATCTTTTCGCCCTGAACGAGCGAATCATACAGACTTAAAATTAACTGTGTTTTCATTAATTAAATTATAACCGAAAACAATTTTAACGCGCCTGCACATTTAGTTGCAGACGCGTTAAATTCTGAGCGTATTTGTTAAGTTTGAGTTTCTTTGTACGGAATATAATCTAACGGATTAACATATTCGCCGTTAAAAAACATAGTAAAATGCAGGTGCGGTCCGTCTTCACATTCTCTGTTGATCGGCGTTTCCGAAACGAACGCAATCAAATCTCCCTTTTTGACCTTGCTACCTTCACTCAGATTATCTTTGGGAATAACTCCCGAATAAACGCTTACTATGCCGCTACTATGTTTAATTTTTATTAAACAATAATCTGTTTTGTCAGTAATTCTTTCAATCACTCCGTCTGAAGCTGCATAAACATTGTCACCCGCATCAGCAGAAAAATCTATGCCATAATGATCAGTAGTCACACCGTCATTATAAATAATGTCTTCCTCATAGACTCTATATATATTCGATTGCATAGGTAAACAAAAAGTGTTTTTGTCTATATCTGTTGATATATTCGGAATTTCGTAACCGCATACGGTGCATATATTGTCTTTGAACGTATGAGGTTCTAACTTGCTGTTTTCACCGCAGGAGCATTCCAGCCAGTGTAGAAATTTGCCGATTTGCCATTCGCCCCACACGTGAACGTGACGTTCAACAGGTTCGGGCAGTTCGGTTAGATATTCCAAAGGATCGACAGGTTCGCCGTTTAGCGTTAATCCGAAATCTAAATGATGAGCGGCTGTTTTTCCTATTAGCTGTCCTTTTTTAGTTTCACTGCCCACCTCTATTTCTAATGCCTTAATCATAGAGTAACTGCTTATAAGCCCGTTACCGTGATTTATACAGATACTTATAGAGCCGCACCTTTCAACTACGCCGTCCGCCGCTGCGTAAATCTCTTCGCCCGTCTCCACTTCAAAAAACAATAATTTATTTGTATTGAATTTATATGAATCGGGACAAATAGAACTCACCTCTGCGCTGTAAAACGATTTAACGGGACTTGCAAAATCAATTTTAACGGCGTCGTCCGGTTGTGGCGGATTGTTATCGTCCGGCTGTTCCGTTTGTGGCGGATTGCTATCGTCCGGCTGTTCCGTTTGAGTGTTATCTCCGTCATTTTGTCTATCGCCGTTTTTATTTTTTAATACAAGTCCGGCTATAAGCCCTGCAATCGCACCCATAAAAATTATTACGGCAAGTATTACGGCAGTAAATTTTATTTTTAATCTGTAAGGCTTTTTTAGCTGTTCGGCGGTAGTTTGTTTTTCAGGTATAGACCGAATACGTTCAATTCCGTTCAACAGTTCCGTCGGGGTCAAGCCGAACAGCTCGGCAAGTTTGCCGAGAACTTCCAAAGACGATATTCCGCCGATTTCCCATTTGCTTACCGTCTGCGAAGAAACGAAAAGTCTTTTGCCTACTTCTGCCTGCGACCATCCGTTTTTTATACGCAGCAGTCGTATATTTTCACCGAGTTTTAAAGAATCGAATTTTTCCGGCGGAAGTGTTTTATCGCCGTCCGACAGTTCGGCGGAAATACATTCTTCTATACTAACGTTTAAAATATTGCACAGTTTACAAAGCAAATCAAGCGACGGAACGGCTTTGTCGTTCTCCCATTTACTTAATACAGGCGTTGCAATATTAAGACTTTCCGCAATCTGCTCCTGCGTCAGCTCTTTACTTTTTCTCACGTAGCGGATAAATGAACCTAAACTCTTCATCAGCGAACACTCCGAAAACAATATAACATATCTTTATCCGATTTTCAAGCATTACTCGGATTTACCGCGCTTTCGGACTTAAACTTAATAACGGAAAAGGCAGCGAGGCTAACCCGCTGCCTTTTCTATTTGAAAATTTATTCCGTTATCTCAGTAATATTGATAAGATAAGCCGTCCAATTCCAAGCTTCGACGTTAGTTTCTTTAACCTCGTAAGATTTACCGCCGAAAACGGTTGCCGTAACAGGCGCATTGTCGCAAATATTTTTTCCCGAAGTTTCGTTGTCGGTAAAGAAATGCGGAACATAAACACCTGCGCCGACGGCGGAAATATCTATTCTGACGGTAATTTTTCCGTTAGAATCCATTTCTCCGAAAATAAGCGCATCGCCTATATAATCGATTCTGCCGCCTGACGTAGATTCCAAATCGATTTTGGAAATCTTATTCACAACGTCGTCTTTTTGCATATTTTGGGTTGCGAAAGTCGTCTGATAATAAATTTTTCCGTTATCCGTGACGAATTCCGCTTTTTCGGTTCCGCTGAATACGCGTACGTCCTTTATTTTGATTATGCTGCCCGTCCAGCCGTAAATGTTGCACGTTTCCGCCGAATACGAAAATCCGCCTACCGTCAGCGCATTGACGTTTTCCGCATTAAACACGTCGCCGTTATCACCGTTACCGAAGGGTTTAATGTGCGTAAAATAACCGCCGTTTCTGCCGTCTTTATCGTCAACAACGATTAAATCCGAAATATCGAATTTCAAAATATATTTTTCGTTTTCGACGGATATTACCGCTTTTGTCAAATCCGCTTGAACCTTATGATAGCTGTCCGTGCTGTTTTCAAATTCCGAAAGAGTTATCATATTTTTAATATCGTCCGCGGAATAAGCAGTGCAATCTCCCGAATACACGGCATAGACCTTGCCGTCAGAGCTTTCAAAGCCGACGAGCCGAACTTCGCCGTAAGCCGCATTTTTCAGTACTATGGTCACTGCAACAAGACCGTTAGTCCATTCTTCCCCGCCGTCGTAAAGCGACAGAGTAAAAGTACGGTTGTCTGTTTCGGTTTGAATTTTACTTTCGTCATCGGTAAGTTTGCAGATTAAGTTCGTTTTACCGTCTGTATAGTCAAAATGGAAAAATACAGTGCCTGCCGTATTGTCTTTAAGTTTAAGACCGATTGTAAACGTACCGCCGTCAGCGCCTTCGGCAACGTTGGTTTTTATGTCGTTTGCGTCAAGAATAACGGTTTTTTCATCCGCGTTGCCGAGAGCTTTATGGTACATATAATCGGCTTTGATTTTTTCTAACTGTGCGTCCACCCAGTCTCTCGTATAATAAGCGTAACTTCCGCTTATAACAAGGTATGCTTCTCCGTCCGTATTGCCGAGAGCAACGCTTTCGTTGACGAAACTGTGCAAATCGGTTTTAGTAAGAATTTTTCTGCTCCAAGTCCCGAAATTATATTCTGTATAAGAATAAGAAACGCCGTTTAAAATTACTTCGGAAACATTGCCGTCGACAGGAACGTTGACGTCCGAATATTCGCCGCTTCCGAACGGGCTGAGATGAACAAGATAACCGTTGCCCGCTTCTCTGATTTCAAGTTCCGTAATATCGTACCTGATAAAATATTTTCCGTCGTCCACAGTTACGGTTACGTTGTCTAACGAGGCGCAAACTTCTTCTCCGTCTAAATCGTCTGATTTTTGGAACGTGAGCGAAGTAATAAGACTTTTGAGTGATTCGGCGGTATGATTGACGTAAGAACCCGATATAACAAGATATACCCTGTCTCCGACCTTTTCGAAACCTTCAATCTCAGCCGTGCCGTATGACGGAGTTTGCAGATTAACTATCTCAACGGCAACGAGCCCGTCTGCCCAACCGCCGACACTGCCTGTTCCGGAAGTTGTATAAAGTTTATATCTATACGACGAAGTTTCGACCTGTCTTTTAATTTCGTCGTCTGTGAGCTTGCAGACAAAATTTGTTTTACCTTCGTTGAAATCGAGATGGAAGAAAATTTTTCCGTCTCTTGCGTCGCTTATATCGAGTTTGATTGTATACGTCCCGCCGTTTTCGCCTTCGAAAACCTGCGAAGTTATTTTACCCGCGAGGGGTACGGTAATGTTCGTAATGTTGCCGAGCGCTTCATCGTATCTGTAATCTGCTTTGATTTTGAGAAGCTCCGCTTCCATTTCCTCTTTCGTATACGCTTCGTATTTACCGCTGATTACCGCATATATTTTACCGTCGGCGGATTTTTCAAGAGAAATATTTTCATTATTATAGCCGTGAATATCGGAAACAAAAACCGCAAGCGTATCCCAGTCGAAAGAATGTCCGCTGTCCTTATCGTTATAGAAAATTTCGTATTTCGTTGAGCCTTCCGTGAGCGAGATAAGTTTGAGTTCTTTGAAATTCGGGAAGTTTTGTGAATTAAAGTCGTTATCTTTGCCGTAACCCTTTTTATTAAAATGAACTCCGTAACCGTTGTCTATACCGAGTTTGGAAATATCGCATACTATTTCAAACTTGTTGTCGTCCAAAACATTGACGGTATGCGTTCCGTCGGGAATAACCGTATTGTATGGCTCACCGAACAACTGCACGTCGAAAAGATACAAATCTTTTACTGCCGAAGCTATTTCCAATCTTATCTGCCTTACGTCTTCGGGAACCGTCAAATCGAAACCCTGCACCGTTGCCGAATAAACGCCTCCGCCTATGATTATATGCGGTTTTCCGTCTCTCAATCCGAGCGTAACTTCGGGGTTCGCTATCTCGGCGCTGTCAAGACGTACGCCGTGAGTATTGTCCTCGACTATCAGCTTTACAAAGTTCTGCGTGTCCAGTCTGTAATCTTTATAAGCGCTGACCGTACCGGACGTTATATCTATATCGCCCGCCTCAACAGTCTTGCCTAATATTGTAAGAGCATATCCGTCCGCATTTGCCGTTAAAGCCGATACGTCAGCATAAGCGGTGAATTTGCCTCCCGCGACGTCGACCGACATATCTACCGCGCCGAGTTTTATATTGAACAAATCCTCTATATAACCCGTGTTTACAGAGATATCTCCCTCAACCTTTAATTCTACCTTATCTTCGGATTTTTCAAGTGCGATTGAATTAACTTTGTAACTGAATTCCGCGCTGTTATCGTATCCGCTTATTACGGCGTCGCCGTCCGCGCTGATGATAAGGCTATCGATATTCGGTATCGCCTTATTGTCTTTTTGCGCGGGAGATACGAGATTGTGTTCGAGCATACGAAGCCGTATAACGTTACGTCCCTCGACGAAACTTACGCCGTTGAATTTGACTTCGTTCCAATTAGTCCATAATATTTCGTTAGGAGAACCGTCTTCGGTTTTGCCTCCCGCTATCTCGCCGCCGCTCGAAACGTCGGCTTTTACGCCGTTTACATAAAATTCGCAAACCTTGTCAAAGCGAACCGCGCCCATTTCGATAGGAAGCCATTCTCCGTTATCGCGGATAAGGTACGTCGAAGCAAGGCGGAAAGCTATACTGCCTGTTCCCGCTTTGTCAGCTTCGAACACGAAAGAAATTTCGTCGTTCTTTTTCAGTTCGCCTACGTAAGAATCGCCGTGAGCTTTATAACGCGCCAAATCGCGGATATAGTTCCATTCTCCTATATCCGAGTTCGTACCGCTTTTATACGCCTCGGACAATTCTTTGAATTCGTTCGTCGCAGTATAATTTTCGAGAGCAGTCTTATATTCCTCGGAAGCATAATACTCTGAAAGTTTGGATTCGACATCCTTAACCCCCGAAGCGATAAGTTCGGCTTTTTTTATTTCACCGAGTTTTTTACCGTAAGCAACTTTAAGATGCGATTCGTAAAGCTGTAAAACAAGCCCTTTTACGGTTTCATAAGAAAGGGTCCTAGCGTTATCGTCGCTTACGGGCTTACCGTTCAGCAAACCTGTTTCCGCTTCTATGTAAATGCCGTTTTTGACGGCAATATCAATTGTAAAACCGTAACCGCCGTACGTAACGGTAACGCATTCCGTACCCGCAGAAATTTCCGTTACCGAAAAAGCCGCGTTGCTTTCGCCGATTTCTATTTCCGACTGCGAACCGTTCTGGAAAACCGCTTTGATTTTAAGTCCTGCGGGATTAAAATATTCCCCCGGATAATATTCGGTTTTATCGGGTCCGCTCAGTATTTCAACCGAAGTGACTTTATTCGTTACCGTAACCGAAAACTCGGTTGATTTAACTATTTCACCTTCTGTATACGAAACTGTAACGGTCTGGCTCGTTTCGAACTTACCTGTCGGAACACCGAACTTCGGTACACTGCAAGTATATTCGTCCTGACCGAGCAATCTTTCCGTTCCGTCCGAATAGCCGGCCGTCACTTCCATTCCCGTCTGAACGAAAGATTCGTTCACGACATACACCGTTTTTGACGGTTTTTTCGTAACGCTTATGGATTCAAGCACAACATTATTATCCGAGCAAGCCGTGAGCACGGATATACCGCCGCAAAACAGCGCAAAAATAAAAAGAAGCGCTATTAAGCATTTTCCGATTTTTTTCATATTTTTCTCCCGTGACAAATGTTTTATTCTGCCGATGTATTTTAACCGTTATTTCTAATACGGTTCAACAAAATACGCACAGCGCAATGTAATTATAAAACATTTTATGAAAGTTTTCAACCACTTTTGAAAAAAATTTTTAAGTCAAATTATTTGCTAAATCTAAGTGGATTGAGTATAATTGAATAAATAATTCAAGGAAAAAATTTTATGGCTTACACCGATTTTAATGCAGTTGAAAAAAAATGGATTAAATATTGGGACGAAAACAAAACTTTCCGTACCGATTTAAGAGATTTCTCAAAACCCAAGTACTATGTTCTGGATATGTTCCCATATCCTTCGGGAGCGGGGCTTCACGTAGGACATCCTGAGGGTTACACCGCAACCGATATTCTTGCGAGAATGAAACGAATGCAGGGTTACAATGTTTTGCACCCTATCGGTTTCGACAGCTTCGGACTGCCTGCGGAACAGTTCGCAATAAAGACGGGACGCAATCCCGAAGGCTTCACGCAGGAAAACATAAAAACTTTTACGGAACAGCTGAAAATGCTCGGACTTACTTACGACTGGGATAATACCGTTTCGACCTGCGACCCCTCCTATTTCAAGTGGACGCAGTGGATATTCAAACAGCTTTACGAAGCGGGACTCGCAAGATACGTAGAAACGCCCGTAAATTGGTGCGAGGAACTCGGCACCGTTCTCGCAAACGATGAAATTATCGACGGCAAGTCGGAGCGCGGAGGTTATCCCGTCGTCCGTAAAAATATGAAACAATGGGTCATCGACATAAACAAGTACGCCGAAAAACTTTTAGAAGGTCTGAACGAATTAGACTGGCCCGAAGCTTCTAAAACCGCGCAGAGAAACTGGATAGGAAAGTCTGTCGGCGCAAACGTCGAATTTAAAGTCGACGGAACGGACAAAATCTTTACCGTATTCACAACGAGATGCGATACGCTGTTCGGAGTTACCTACTGCGTACTCGCGCCCGAACATAAATTGATTGACGAAATTACTTCTCCCGCCCGGAAAAACGAAGTCGAAGAATATAAAAACATATGCGCAAGCAAGTCCGATTTGGAGAGAACCGACCTCAATAAGGAAAAGACGGGCGTATTTACGGGAGCGTATGCGGTGAACCCCGTAAACGGAAATAAAATTCCCGTATATATTTCCGACTACGTACTCACCTCTTACGGTACGGGCGCGATTATGGCGGTACCCGCGCACGATACGCGCGATTACGAATTTGCAAAAAAATTCGATATTCCCGTCGTTCAGGTGCTCGAAGGCGGAGACGTATCGCAAGAAGCCTACACAGGCGACGGAAAGCATATAAACTCGGATTTCTTAAACGGACTCGAAAAAGAACAAGCCATAGACAAAATGGCCGAGTGGCTTACCGAACACGGCTGCGGTAAAAAGACTGTTACGTATAAACTGCGCGAGTGGATTTTCGCGCGGCAGAGATACTGGGGCGAACCTCTGCCCGTTATTCACCTCGAAAACGGCGAAACCGTGCTTTTGTCCGACGGCGAACTCCCTCTCACTCTCCCCGAAATGGACGACTATAAAGCGCACGGAGGCAACGCTCCGCTTGAAAACGCGCAAGATTGGGTCAACGTCACAATCGGAGATTTAAAAGGAAAACGCGAAACTACGACGATGCCCGGTTCGGCGGGTTCGAGCTGGTATTTTTTGAGATACTGCGACCCGCATAACAGCGAAGCGTTTGCGGATTACGAACTTTTAAAACACTGGATGCCCGTTGATTTCTATATCGGCGGTAAAGAACATTTGGTAGGACACCTGCTCTACTCGCGCTTTTGGAACAATTTTTTATTCGACAAAGGTTTGGTTCCTTGCAAAGAACCGTTTAAAAAGCTTTTCCATCAGGGTATGATACTCGGCGAGGACGGAAACAAAATGTCTAAGAGTTTAGGCAACGTAATAAATCCCGACGACATTATAAAAGATTACGGCGCGGACGTTCTTCGTATGTACGAAATGTTTATGGGTCCCGTTGCCGACACCAAACCCTGGAACACGGCGAATATCGAGGGAGTAAAAAAATTCATAGACAGAATTTACAGACTTTACTGCGAACTCGAAGCAATCACCCCCGCTCCGAACCCCAACCTTGAAAAAATTTACAACCAGACTGTCAAGAAAGTCGGTGAAGATTACGAAGCAATGAAAGTCAATACCGCGATTTCGCAGATGATGATTTTCGTAAACGCCGTTTATAAGGAAATAAGCGAGGGACGCAATTTCCCGCTCGAATACGCGGAAGGACTCATAAAGCTGTTAAATCCCGTTATACCGTTCCTGACCGAGGAAATATGGACTACGGTTTTATGGCACGACGGAACTATCGCGTACGAAAGCTGGCCGTCCTACGACCCTGAAAAATGCGGTGAGGACACGTTCGAATACGCAGTGCAGATTAACAGTAAAATAAAAGCGAAAATAACCGTGCCCGCGGATATGCCCGCAGACGAAATCGAAGAGCTTGTGAAATCACACGATAGTATCGCTCCCCTCATTGCAGACAAACAAATCAGGAAATTTATTTTAGTACCGAAAAGACTTATAAATATAATACTCTGATAAACAAAGCGCCGCGGCTTTCAGCCGCGGCGCTTTGTTTGTCGCTATCAGAATATTACTTCTCTCGCTTTTTGTTTCATTTCTTTAGAAGTCGAGAAAGGAATTCTCGTGGTGTAGCCCTGTTTAGCAGCTACAATCATTTTCGTGGGCCAAATCTGAATATCTCTGTTCCAGGTGTTGACGGTATCGTTGTAAATTTCGCGCGCCGCCGTTATTTCTTTTTGGAGATACGAGTTCTGGCGCATAGCGTCCTTAATTTCGTCGTGTGCTTTGAGTTCGGGATAATTTTCGAGAGCCATATTGAACTGCGCGTACATATTGTCCACTTTCTGAGCAGTTTCGTTTCTCTCTGCGTCGGCGTTTCTTCCGCCTCTGTACGCGGCAATCTGCGTCAGCGTTTCTTTATCGAGCTCGATAGCTTTCTCCATAATTTTAGCGGTATTTTGCAATATTACCACTCTCTGTTCGATATAGTTATCTATTTGCGAAGCGTCGTGCTGAATACGCTGTTCGAGCTTTCTGAAATACTCGCCCGCTTTTATTTTCATAATGAGAAATACAAGTCCGGGGATAATTCCCAAAACCCAGAGTATTACTTCGAAAATCGTCGAACCAACCCCGACTTTAACGGGAATCTGCTTAGAAATTACGTTTATATCCCTGCCCTCTTCGTTTACGGGTCCGGATACTTCGTCAAGTGCGTTTGCCATTTTTATATTCTCCTTTGTTTTTTTATTTTTTATTGTAACGACGCTTTAAGTCCGTTTACGAATATAACGCTGTCGCTTCCTTCGTCGGAATCGATGAAATCTTTTCTCGTCATTTCTGTAGCGTTAACGGACATCTGCGTCATTTTCTGAACTGGGATATACTCTATCCAGGGAACGGCTACGTCGTAATAATTGCCGTTCGAACATCTTACAGAGACGTAATCCACTCTTTCGTAAGCTCTGAACGAGTGACCTGTAATTACCGCAGTCGCGCCGTTTTCTCCGCTTTGAATTATCTTGGTTTTGATTATCGCGCCGACTGCCGTTTCGGGGTCGGTAAGCAAATCGTGGTTATAGAAGTTGGCAAGCGATTCCAATTCCCATTCCGCCAGACCGTTGCGCTTTCCGCAATATTCGTATTTCTGCTGAGGTTCTTCCTGCTGATACAGAGGAATAGCCAAAAGCGGAGCAAAATCGAAATAAACCGATTTGAAATAGTTGACGTTATAATCGATAAAGAATTCCCTTGCCGCCTGCAAGTCGAAACGAAGGAAATTCGTCGGATTCGCGTCTATGTCGAGCGACGCGCCGTGAGCGGAACGTATAACGTTTATTTTGCCGAACTTATAGAACGAGAAATCGTCGCCGTAAACGCTGTTCTTTATTATTTTAACTTCATTCTGCTGGGCAAGCGGAGTAAACAACATACGGAACTGCATTTCGTTGGTTCTGTCGTCTGCGCCGAAAAGCACTTCGAACTCGCTGTTAGCAAGTTTGTTGTACTGCGTACCTTTCTTGACGGCTTCCCTCGTCTTCTTTTCAAGCTGTTTTTCGCCTTTCTTGACAATTGCCTGAATCTTTTTATCGTCGGCACCTGCGGGAACAACGGGCTCACGCGTAAACCTCAAATCGGGCGCGGCGTCATTGCCGTAATAAAGCCTTGTCGAAAAGCCGTAGTCGGGCTTGGGTTTATAAACCGACGCTCTGAGCGTTTCCGATTTTGTTACGACGTCCACTGAACCGTCGGAATTGCGCACCGTTTCGGTCCAGGAAACGGTAAGACTACCGTCGTATCTCTGCTGTATCCAATCCTGCGTAAGATAACGTACGAGAAGAAACGGGTTTCCGCCCGAATTACCCGTGCGTACGCAGTATACAGACCTGCAATCGTCGACTTCGCCCGAAAGAGCAAAGTTGGTTTCAAAATACTTGAACTTGTCCGAATCGAAGTATTTGTCAATCTGAATCTGCGGTACGGCTTTGGAAATAAGTTCGCCGGGGATATTCCAATCGTACAGCGAATTCAAAGGATATAATTGCGCCCAAGCTTCCTGTTCGAGTTGGTTCGCCTGCTCTCTCAATTCGTCAGCCTGCGACGAACCCGCTTTTATCCTCTTGTTTATAACCACGCAGATAACTACGATTAACGCGATTGCACCTAAACCGCACACTATCGGCAAAAAGATACTGAGCCACTTAATAGTCCCGGAAAACAACTGAAACGTTGCAATCTCGACGATACCGAGCGCGATTATACAAAATATCAGAGCCAGACGTATATTCTTAAACTTTTTAACGTATTTGTTCGCGTCGTTAAGTTTTGACATTACGTCTTTGTATTTTGCCACGGTTTCAGCGTTAGCGTCTGCATCAACGCCAGATTTTTTGACGAGTTCATCAAAATACTCTTCCGTAACGGCTTTGTGTTTCTCTCTCAGCGACGTTGCATACTCTCTGAGCGGTTCTAAGATTTCATCATCCATCAAACTTTTTCTCCTTTATTCTACAAAATATTACATAATTCGTCAATGAATTACAAATCTATAATATTCTAATTATAATTAGAAGTCAAGTAAATTATACTAATTACTATTAGAATTTTAATAATGAAAGCTTTTAATAAAAAATTAGTCGGTGAAAGAATAAAGTTTTTACGGAACGAAAAAGGAATCGGGCAGAATTTACTCGCAAAAGAGTTACAATTAAGCAATGCCTCCATCAGTTATTGGGAAACGGGCAAACAGGAACCCGGTGCGGAAGCGATATTTAAAATAGCGTGTTACTTCGACGTGTCTGCGGATTATATTTTAGGTATTTCAGACGATTAAAAAAAGTCAACGGCATTTAAAAAATGCCGTTGACTTATAAATAATCAGTATTAAATTATAAAGATTGAAGAATATTTACGACGTCGGAAACGGTCTTTACGTCCGTAACCTTATCTTCGGGAATGGTTTTACCCGTATTGTCTTCAAGCGTCATTAAAAGCTCTACGACGTCGAGAGAGTCCGCGCCCAAATCTTTTACTATGTCGCTGTCCGGTTTAATTTTTTCCTGCGATATTCCTAACTGCTCGGACAAAATTTTAGCTACTTCTTCAAACATATTTTTACTCCGTTATATTTATTTTTATGAAGTTATATTATCATAATCTGATTGATTAGTCAAGTGTTTGTTACTCTTAGAAAAACGCTTGCGTTTCGTTTATACGAAGATTTCGCATCAGTTAGCCTGTTTTCTCGCCTGTTTCAACGATAAGCCTATACGCTGTTTGCCCTTGTCGAGACTTATGACGACCGCTTTAACGGACTGACCGACTTTTAAAACATCGGACGGGTGTCGGATATATCTGTCCGTAATTTCCGAAATATGAACGAGTCCGTCCTGATGTACGCCTATGTCAACGAACGCGCCGAAGTCTATTACGTTTCTCACCACTCCGTCCACTTCCATTCCGACCGCCAAATCTTCTATGCCTAAAATATCCTTTCTCAACTGTCTTGCGGGAAGACTGTCGCGGATGTCTCTGCCCGGTTTCACGAGTTCGGAAATTATGTCGTTCATAGTCGCTTTATCGAGTTCGCAGTATTCAGCCGCCTTATCTTCGCCATACTCCTTAACCTTCGCGGGCAGGGAATCGAGTTTTCTTTCGCGTATATCTGCGTCGCCGTAACCGAATAAAGCCAAAAGCTTTTCGGCTTTTTTATAAGATTCCGGATGCACCGCGGTATTGTCCATTATATTCTTTCCGTCGGGAATACGGAGGAAGCCGGCGCACTGTTCGTAAGCTTTCGCACCGAGTTTGGAAACTTTAAGGAGCTGGGAACGCGCGGTGAATTTACCGTTCTCTTCGCGGTATAAAACGATATTCTTCGCAATGCCCGCGTTAAGACCCGCAACGTATTTCAAAAGAGAAACGCTGGCGGTATTGAGGTCTACTCCGACGCTGTTTACGCAGTCTTCGAGTACTCCGCCCAAAACCGCGTCGAGACGCTTCTTATCCATATCGTGCTGATACTGACCGACCCCTATCGATTTGGGGTCTATTTTTATGAGTTCGGCGAGAGGGTCCTGCAACCTTCTCGCAATCGAAATAGCGGAACGTTTCGTCAAGTCCAAATCGGGAAACTCTTCAACCGCAAGCGGACTCGCAGAATAAACGCTTGCTCCCGCCTCGTTGACTACGGCGTAAGTTACGTTGGTGCCTTGCATATCCTCGTCTTTCAGAAGGTCTGCAACGAATATTTCGGTTTCTTTGCTTGCCGTGCCGTTACCTATTGAAATAACGTCGACTTTGTGCTTTCTTATCAATTCTTTTATTATCTTTTTACTGCCTTCTATATCGGGTTTAGGCGGTACGGGGAATATTACGCCCGTATCTAAAACCTTACCTGTTTCGTCCACGACCGCGACTTTACAGCCAGTACGGTAACCCGGGTCGAGACCGAGAGTTACTTTGCCTTTAACGGGAGGCTGTAAAAGAAGAGGACGAAGATTGACTTCGAACATTTTTATAGCCTGTTCTCCGGCTCTGTCGGTTAAAATCGCTCTGACTTCGCGCTGTATCGATGGTTCTATAAGCCTGTCGTAACCGTCGCTCGCCGCCTCCTCTATGAGTTTTGCACAGACGGTTTCCTGTTTGTTTTTAACGAATTTGACTATGCAGACGCGTTTTGCTATTTCTGCGTCGAAATATATTTTAACTTTAAGGCAATCTTCCTTTTCACCGCGGTTGATTGCAAGAATTCTGTGATTTTTGATTTCGGGAACGAGCTCGGCGTAATCAGCATACATAGCGTAGGTGCCTCTTTCATCGTCTTTAACGAGCTTAACCTGCATTTCGCCGTGTTTTTCCAAAAGAGTACGCAGTTTCTTTCTGAGTTCCGCATTATCGGAAACTACTTCCGCAATTATATCCTTTGCTCCGTTTATCGCCGTATTGACGTCGGGTACGCCCTTTTCTTCGTCTATGTATTTTTCAGCTTCATTATAAGGGTCGCCCTGCTGAGCCAAAATAAATTCTGCAAGCGGCGTTAAACCTTTTTCCGCCGCGACGGAAGCGCGCGTCTTTTTCTTCTGTTTGAACGGGCGGTAAATATCCTCGACTTCGGTCATAGTCTGAGCGGCGTCTATAGCTACCTGAATTTCTTCCGTCATTTTTTCCTGCTCGGTTATAGCCTTGGCTACCTCTTCCTTACGTTTTTCGAGATTCTGGAGATACTCGTATCTATCGTTGAGATTTCTAAGCACCTGGTCGTCTATGGCGCCCGTCATTTCCTTTCTGTAACGAGCGATGAAAGGAATCGTGTTGCCTTCGTCGAGAAGGTTTAAAATATTCTTTACATGGTCGGGTCTGAGACCGAATTCCTCTGTGAGTTTTGCTGAAATGTCCATAATTTTATCTTTTTAGTCCCTTTAAATAGTTTTTTTGTTCTTTCGAAAGTCTATAACTTTCGCAGGCTTTTTGAATAGCTTTGTTGTGAGTTTTTTTATTAAGAGAATTTTTTTTGAGAAAATTCACCGCCGTTTCGTAAAATTTTACAAGCGTTTCCGCAATCAGCCAGGCAACCGCCATATGCACGTAATATAGGCTCGAATCGCTCTTTTCGCATATTCCGAATATGGTTTCCGCATAACGCTCTTCGGTATAAAAATGAAGTAAAGTCACTAGCGCGAACCTTTGGTGAAATTCACCGTCGGAACTGGCGTATTTCAATATGTAAGGGAAAAATTCTTCCCTGTGATTTGCGATACATTTGGGAGCCAGACAATCGCAAATCGCCCAGTTGTCCAAAAGTAAAACGCATTTATCTATGTATTTTATGAATTCCCCGTATTCCAACAACGATATCGCGGCAAGTTTTACAAAAGTTACTTCATAAAACTCGTCCGGAAAAGCCATAATCTCGTCCGCACTGTCCTTGTATTTTTTTGCGATTTTTCTGAGAACGGGAACACGTACGCCGAGAACGTTGACATTATCGTTCTTTAACAGACGGCTATGAAAGGCTTTATATTCTTCGTCGGCATTGTCTTTGAGTTCCGTTAAAAGCTCTTGATATTGCATATTTCCATTCCTCTTCGTTGAAACGCGTGTTTGCGGGACTTGTGGACGGAAGCTTTACATACGGGATTTGCAAACTTGCGTAATTGGCTTCAAATACCGAAAAAGCTTTGCTTCCGTTCAATATTATAAACCCTACCTTCGAATTTTGCAAGAGGGAATTTATATCCGCTACTTTAAAATTTTTTATTGTCGAGTCCTGCGAACCGACTATCTCGCATTCGGTAACGATATCCCACAGCGCGATATTGCGTCTTAAAACAAATCTGCGTTTCTCTTCCGTCGTTTCGGGCACGCTTTCACCGAAATAAGAACAAACCACGCGCCAAAAACGGTTTTGTCTGTTTCCGTAATAAAATTCGGTTTTCCTGCTTTTTACGGAAGGGAAACTCCCGAGTATCAATATTCTGCTGTCTTTATCGTACACGGGTTCGAAACCGTAAACCAAATCTCCCATAATTAAAATTCGAGAGGCTTGTCCAGATTGCCGATTACCGCGGAAGCAAGTCCGTCCCTGTCGAAATTGCAGTCTACCGCCGCCAAAACGTCGTCGAGAGTAACCGAAGCGATTTTCTTCACGCGTTCTTCGAAATCGTATACTCTTCCGCTGTATATAAGTTCTTTTCCGTACAGAAGCATCTGCGAACTCGTGCTCTCCTGCGCGAAAACCGACGAAGAATTTAACTGTTCTTTTCCGCGCATAAATTCTTCTTTGGACACGTTCTTGTTTTTTATATCCGATATACAGTCGAAAACCGCATCCACGCTCTTTAAATAATTACCCGCGTTTACGCCTGCGTAAACTATCAAAGAACCCGTTTCGGTATAGGGCGAAACGTAAGAATACACCGTATAGGCAAGACCGAGTTCCTCTCTGACTTTCTGGAAAAGGCGTGAAGACATACTTCCGCCGAGAACCGCGTTCAGTATCTGCGTTGCGTCGAACAGCGGGTCGTACCTCTTAACCGACGGGAAAGCAAGTCCTACGTGAATCTGTTCTATCTCTTTTTTTCTGAACAGAGATTTGCCTGCAAGATTTACTATTACGGGAGAATTGTTTGCCGGAGCGTATGCAACGCCCGAAAAATATTTCTCCGCAAGTTCTTCGGCAAGTTTAATATCGATATTGCCCGCCATAGATATAACTATATTTTCAGGCACGTATCGCTTTGCCATATAATTTTTGACGTCGTCAAAAGTAAATCCGCTTACATTCTGACGAGTGCCTAAAATATTCCTGCCGTAACCGCGTTCGCCGTAAAAAGCTTTCGATAAAAGGTCTAAACACAAATCGTCGGGAGTATCGTCGTTCATATTTATCTCTTCGATTATAACTCCCTTTTCGCGGGTCATTTCTTCCTCGGGAAAAACGCTGTTCAAAAATAAATCGGATAAAATCTCAAACGCTTCCTTTGCGTGAGCGGTCGTCGATTTGGCGTAATAACAAGTAATGTCTTTGGACGTGAACGCGTTCATCTGCGCGCCTATCGCGTCCATTTCGTCCGAAATCTGAAAAGACGTTCTCTTCTTCGTACCTTTGAACATCATATGTTCGATAAAATGCGAAATCCCGTCTTCGGCGTCGCTTTCGACCGCCGCGCCGGTATGAACTATTATACCCATTGAAACGGACATAAGTCCCTGCATCTGTTTTACTATTAATCTTATTCCGTTACCGAAAGTTTTGTAATGTACCATTATTCTCCTAAATTGCAAGAAACAGTTACGGCGGTTAAACCGTCGTTTCTTATGTAAGATAATATTTCGGGAAGAGCCGTGACGGTGCAGTCCGTAGGGTGCATCAAAACGAACTCTCCTTTTTTCAGATTTTTCGTAGCACGGTTATAAATCATACCGACGTCTTTATCCCGCCAGTCTATCGTGTCTCTGCTCCACATTATAACTCTTAAATCCATAGATTCGCAAGCGTTTAGAGTAGCTTCGCAAAAAGCTCCCGACGGCGGCGCGAAAAGTTTTACCTCTGTACCGCAAATCATATTAAGCAATTTTACACTCGGACGTATTTCTTCGGCGTTGGCCTCCAAAGACATCATAGAATGGTCTTTGTGGAAATAACCGTGACTTGCTATCTCGTGACCGCGTTTATAAATTTCGCGAACACAGTCAACGTTGTCGTCAGCCCAGCTCCCGCCTATAAAAAACGTCGATTTCGCTTCATATTCGTCAAGTATATCCAAAATAGCGAGAACGTTGTCTGTATGTTCGTAAACGTTGAACATCAGACTCACGCCCGCGCCGTTTTCCGCGCCGTAAAAAAGGTTAGAACTTTTATTCGATACAGCCGAAGCTTTTCCGCCGAAAAAACCGACGAGCGAAACCGCCGTAACTACGGCGATTAATACGGTATTAGTAACAACTGCAATTAATTTACTCTTCAATAGTTTACCCTCAAAACGAAATACTATTTATATAATATTACGTTTAAAGATAATTCTTGACTATTTGAGACGTATAACCGTAACGCCCGTTTCCCCTTCGCCGTATCTGCCTGAGCGGAAACTCTCCACGTTTTTGTGACGGGCAAGATGTTTAGATAAAGCCGCTCTGAGCTTACCCGTTCCGACTCCGTGTATAATTTTTATTTCTTCGAGATTGTCGGTTACCGCCTTGTCGATAAAATTATCGGTTTCGTAAATCGCTTCTTCAACCGTAAGTCCTAAAATATTTATTTCGAGCACGGGCTTAGAGAGCGGTATGTTTCTGATTATTTTTACCTTACCGGGTTGCGAATTTTCTTCGCCTGTAATAAGAAGGTCCGAAATTTTGCAGCGCAGTTTCATATTTCCGCACAGAACTTCGGCTTCGTTCTTCTTGGCGGAAACGCTTAAAACTTTTCCCCTGCTCTGAATTCGGGTTACAAAGACCGTTGCACCCGCCATAAGATTGCCGCCGTCAGCCTGTTTGAAATCGTTTACTTTCTTTCTTTCCTCTTCCTCGCCGTAGGAAATATTTTCCAGCTTGTTTTTTAGAGTCCGCGCCTTTATAAGGTCCGCCCGGTCAATTTCCTCGGCTTTGAAAATCTCCTCTATTTCGGAAAGAATTTTTTCCGCCTGTTCGGTACGTTCGTTAACTATTCTCCTGCTTTCCGAACGCGC
Organism: uncultured Christensenella sp.; assembly: GCA_910586345.1. GTDB lineage: Bacteria > Bacillota > Clostridia > Christensenellales > Borkfalkiaceae > Coproplasma. Next base: position 16,858 of record CAJUHC010000010.1, on the reverse strand, counting down.
AGAGCGGGAAATTTTTTCTTTTTCCCTGTTTACTTCCTCTATTTCGGAATTGAGTACGGCGATTTTATTTTCAAGTTCTTTTTCGAGCGCGTTCAAGCGGATAAGCTTTTCGTCCGCTTCAACCCTGCTTTCTTCCGCGCGGCGAACTACGTTTTCAAAACTTCGCGCTCCTTCCGAAAGAAAGCCGTACGCGTCGTTTAAAATATTTTCGTCAAGTCCGAGTCTTCTCGATATAGCGAGCGCGTTGCTTGCCCCGGGAAACCCCGTTTTCATTTTATACAGAGGCTTTAAAGTGTCGGAATCGAATTCCATACTTGCGTTTTCTATTCCTTCGACAGTATACGCAAACTCTTTAAGAGGCGTAAAATGCGTTGTTACTATTCCCTTGCACCCCTTTGACAACAAATGCTTTACGACTGCTTTCGCAAGCGCCTGACCTTCGTCGGGATTCGTTCCGCTTCCGAGTTCGTCGATAAGCACAAGGCTGTTCGAGTCGGCGCCGTTGCAGAATTCTATTACGTTCAAGAGATGCGAAGAAAAAGTAGAAAGACTTTCCTCTATACTCTGGCTGTCGCCCGCGTCGCAGAACACGTTTTCGAAAACAGAAATACTGCTTCCTTCCGCACAAGGTATAAATAGACCGCAAGCGGTCATAAGGCTGAACAGTCCGCACATTTTCAAAGTCACCGTCTTACCGCCGGTATTCGCTCCGCTCAAAAGTAAAAAGTCGTAACCGTTGCCGAGTTCCACAGATACGGGAACGATTTTATTCCCGTCAATCAAGGGGTGCCTGCCCTTGATAATGTTTATATAACCTTTGCCGTTTATTTTGGGTTTAACGCATTTGTGCGCGTAACAATATTCGGCGCGGGCGAAATACTCGTCTATCCCGCTCAATATTTCCATATCCGCTTTCAGCTGGGACGAAATTTTACCGAACCTTGCCGAAAGTCCGCGCAGGATATTTTCGACTTCCTCGCGCTCGTCTATCGTAAGCGCGATAAGCTCGTTATTGAGTTCGAGAACGTACTCGGGTTCTATAAAAAAAGTTGCGCCCGTTTGCGAACGGTCGTGCACGAAACCGCGCACCTGATTTTTATATTCGGCTTTTACGGGTATTACGTATCTGTCGTTTCTTATGGTTACTATGCCGTCCTGCAAATACTTCGCGTCTTTCGTCAGATACTCGGAAAGCTTGGAACGTATTTTTTCGTTGAGGTTTTTAATTCTGCTCCTTATCGTAAAAAGTCTGTCGCTGGCAAAATCGCTTACCGCTTCAAACGAAATTATTTTTTCGGCAACATCGTTTTCGAGAACGCCGTCAAAATAAAGACCGTCAATCTTCGAGCGGATTACCGATATGCTTTCGTCGGAAATTTTATTTATGCTTTCGAACGCCGTCCTCGCCGAACGCAGAAGAGCGTTTGCGTCCAACAACTCCGCGCACGACAGAACGGAACCCTTCTCCGCGCGGACGAGTATGTCGCCGATTTCGCCGAAATATCCGATTTTTCCCGTACCGTGAACGTAAAGCAGTTTACTGCATTCTTCAGTGCAGTCCAAAGATAAGCGAACTTCCCCTAAATCCGCCGAAGGAATGCAGTTTATTATTCTGCGTTTACCTCCGTCGAGAACGGCGTACCTGCTTACGGAATATAAAATTTTATCGAGTTCGAGTCTTTTTAAACTTTTCGTATCCATTTCAATTTACGCCCGACAGAGAATGTCCGCGGGTTTTGTCTTTATTTTCTTTTCCGAGAGTTACGTCTGTCAGTTTGCCGAGCATATGAGAATTTACCGCTAAATCAGCGCAATTGAATACTTCGAATCTGCATTCGGAAGTTTTATATCTCCGCAAAGGAAATTTACGTCCGTTTCCGTCAGTAAGCGTGTAAACTTCGCGTCTGTCGCAGTCGGCGCACTTTTTTTCAAACGGACAATAAATCAAATCCATAACTTTTATATTTCCGCCGGTAAGATAAAAAGCGTTCGGCGCCGAAATGCGCTCGGCTTCCGCAATCGTAAGTTCTTTGGAAATGCATATATATTTTGCGCCGATTTCGCCGAAAGAAACGGAATTCGTTATATTGAACCCCGTACCCGCGAAGAAATTGCGAGAAAGTTTTTCCGCAAGTTTCAGTCCGAAATAGCAATCGCAGTAAATACCGTCGAATTTTTTCGCCGCTGAGGAAATCTTATCGATTTCATCTCCCGTCAGAAAAGGCGGAACGTACAGATATTTTTCGCCGTTAAAATTTTCTATCAAGCCGCTGAAATCCGACGAAAAATCTTTTAATTTAAGTATTCCTATATCCGCTCGTATACCTTTCAAATCCGTACTTATAACGGCGGTTTTGTGATTATCCGCGGGAACGCTTTCGGGAATTTTGAAACCGCTCTCAATCCTTACGTTTTCGTTTTCCGAAATAAAATCGAAATATTCCGCGTAAACCTTGCGTCTGAACGCGTTAAGCGCGGAAGCCGTAATAAACACGCCCTCCGTTTCGACTTCGCAAATCGGCGAAAACGGATATTCGTCCACCTTTTTAAAACAGCGGACGATTTCCTCTTTCGTAAGAGAACGGGTCTTGGCAGAATCGAGCGGGCGTCCGCCGTAAAATTTACGTCCGCAGATTTCCGCTTCGGCAGGTTTGCCGGCTATGAAACTCGCCTTGATTTTTACGGGTATTGTTTTCTTTTCCGAAAGCAGTTTTTCGTTCAACGCGGTATCGGTTGTCACGAAAACTTTATCGCCGTTTTTTAAACGCGCTCGCGAAGAAACCGTAAATCCTTCCTTAATCGCTCCGCCGAACGTACCTCCGCCGATTTCCTTTCCACCGCGAAGAATTTTAAAACCGTCGCCTGTGTTGAATTTCATACCGCTTCGGCATATATATTTGGAATTTTCGACTTTTATAATTCCGGCAAATTCGCCGATATGCCCCTGCACTGCGGACGAAATAAAACTTTTATTCTGTCCGAACGCAAGACCTTTGGTATAATTTCCGCGGTTGTAAGTACGTTTCAGACTGCTCAAAGAAACTTTGTCTTTATAGTAACCGACCGCGGCCGCCACGTATTCGGGACGGCGCATACGCCCCTCTATTTTAAACGAGGTTACTCCCGCCTCGGCAAGCTCTTTAATATTTTCACCGACGCATAAATCGGAAAGCGAAAGTCTGTATGCAGGCTCTTCGAAACCTCTCCTGTCAACGGAATAGACTTTCCTGCAAGGCTGTTTGCACCTGCCCCTGTTCCCGCTGTTACCGCCCGCAAACGACGACATATAGCATTGACCCGAAAAACAAGTGCACAGCGCGCCCTGTACGAACGCTTCCGTTTCTATTATTTTCGAAATTTCGACGACGTCTTTTAAAAGAGTTTCGCGGGCGAGTATCACCCTGTCGAACCCGTACTCCTTTGCAAGAAGCGCTCCTAACGCGTTGCACGTTCCCGCCTGCGTCGACAGATGAAGTTTGACTTGAGGAAAGCGTGCTTTAATATATTTGCCGAGAAAAACGTCCTGTATAATGAGCGCGTCCGCGCCCGCGTTCCAGACCTCGGCGCAAGTATCTAAAAAATTTTCAAGTTCGGAATTTTTTACTACGGTATTTAAAGCCGCGTAAACTTTCACGCCGAGCGCGTGAGCGTATGCGAGAATTTTTTTGAAATTTTCCATACAGAAATTTTCAGCCGAACTTCTCGCCGAAAATCTGTCAAGTCCCAAATATATTGCGTCGGCGCCCGCATTAATTGCCGCAAAAGCGCTGTTTTCACTGCCCGCAGGGGCAAGTATTTCAGACATAGTACTATCTAAACCCGTATTTTTCTATAATTTTTGCCACCGCTCCGTCATTATTTGAAACAGTAACTATATCAGCGGCGTCTTTCAGCTCCTGAACTGCGTTACCTACGGCAACGCCTACGCCCGCCTGTTTTATCATAGGCAAGTCGTTCAGATTATCGCCGACAGCCACGGTTGAGTCCATAGAAACTCCGTAATGCGACGCTATGAATTTTAACGCTTCGCCTTTATTATCGTTGAGAGGAGAAACTTCGACGAGCACCTGCGCGCTGCAAGTCACGTCGAACTTGGAACCGAATTTTCCGAGAAGATTCAAATACAGACTTTCCCTCAGTTCGGGCGGAACGAGACAGGCGATTTTCTGACAGCAGAGCTTATTTTTTGAAATAAACTCCGACATATCGATTCCCGCGCTCTCCGCCTCTACGCCCGTGATGCGTTCGTAAAGTTTCAGATGTTCGTTGTCCTTGGGAATATCCGTATACAAAATTTCTTCCGAGTAAGCATTGATACCGTAAGCGAGTTTTTCAAAACCTCTTTGCTCTTCGATATAAGCGCACACTTCCGACGCGGAAGAATATTCTATCGCGCCCTTTTTTATTATTTTTCCGCTTTCTATTTCCGCTATAACCGTGCCCTGATAAGCGACGACCAGACCTTTTAATCCGAGCTCCCTGACACGGGGGAGAATAGAACGCAACATTCTGCCCGTGCATACAGCGAATATTCCGCCGCAGGCAACGTATTCGTTTATCGCAGAACGCACCGAATCAGGTATTATTTGGTTGCCCGTTAAAAGCGTACCGTCGAAATCGGAAACTATAAGTTTTTTATCTATTCGTCTCATAAGTTTTCATCAAAATATTTTTTAATTTTACCTGCAAGTTTTCCACCGATACCGCAGGTTTTTGCAAGCTGTTCCTCGCTCGCGCCGATGATTTTATCGAGAGTTCCGAATTTTTCCATCAAAGCTATGCGCTTTGCTTTGCCAACCCCGTCTATTTCGGATAAAACGCTTGCAAGATTACGCTTGGAATGTATATTACGGAAATAAGTTATCGCGAAACGGTGCGCCTCGTCGCGTATCCTCTGCAACATTTTCAACGCGTAATCTCTATGCGGAATTTTAACGCTTTCATCGGAATTTAAAGTAAACACCTCTTCTTCGCGCTTGGCAAGAGAAATAAGTTCTATTCCCTCCGCCTGCATTCCGTCGAATATCTGCTTAACAGCTGAAAGCTGTCCCTTGCCTCCGTCTATAATAACCAAATCCGGCTTAGGGAATTTATCTTCCTCGGCGGTACCGAGTTTGGAAAGTCTGCGCGTAAGCACTTCCTGCAAAGACGCGAAATCGTTTGCGCCTTCAACCGTCTTTATTTTAAATCTGCGATAACTGTTTCTGTCGGCTTCCCCGTCGATGAAAACGACCATAGAACCGACCTTGTCCACCCCGCTGATATTGGAAATATCGTAACACTCCATACGGCGCGGATATCTTTTCAAGCCCAATACCTCCTGCAATCTCTTGCAGGCGTTTACCGTCATATCGTCGCGGTGCTTTATTTTATCTACGGACTTTTCCAAAAATTCCGCCGAATTCTTTTGCGCCATTTTTAAAAGCTTGGCTTTAATTCCCTGCTTGGCAAAAGTAATTTCCACCGATTTATCGAATTTTTCTTTAAAGTAATCCTGTATCAACTGCTTTTCGCAAATATCTTCGACGATTAATTCCGACGGCACTTCGTGCGACGAATAATATTGAACTATAAACGCAGTCAGAGTCTCGCCGTCGCTAAGGTGCGCCTCGTCAAGCGCATAACTGTTCCCGCCCTGCATAACCCCCTTGCGCGTAACGAGAACGTTTACCGCAGAGTAAAGATTGTTAGTCGAATAAGCGATTATATCCGCGTCGATATATCGGTTCAGAGCGGTTATACGCTTGGCTTCGAGTTTAGAAAGCATCGAGAGTTTATTTTTATAATCGAGCGCGAGTTCGAAATTCTCGTTTTCAGCCGCATTAAGCATTTTACCGTTTAAAAGCTCTTCCGCAACCTTATAATTGCCGTCGAGAAAGCTCAGAGCGCTTTTAACCTGTTTCGCATAACTCTCTTTATCAACGTAATGCGCGCAAGGCGCGGTACATCTCGATATATGATGATTTAAACATTCGCGCTTTGGTTTGGCGGTTATCTGCGTACTGCAAAGCCGGACGCTGAAAGTCAATTGCAAAATATCGAGAATATCTTTACAGTTTATTCCGCCCATAAACGGTCCGAAATATCTCGAACCGTCTTTCTTTATTTTACGGGTAATAGAAAAATTAGGATATTCCTCCCTAAGATTAACCTTAATATACGGATAAGTTTTATCGTCTTTTAAAAGTATGTTGTACTTAGGTTTATATTTTTTTATAAGATTGTTTTCAAGCGCAAGCGCATCGATTTCCGAATCGGTTATAATATAGTTGAAATCGGCTATGTTTTCAACCATTTTCATTACTTTTTCGGGCTTGGGCGAATTATGAAAATATTGACGTACTCTGTTTTTCAGAACGCGTGCTTTTCCTACGTAAATTACCGTCTGATACTTGTCAAGCATAATATAAACGCCTGGTTTATCAGGAAGCAGTTTAAGTTTTTCGCGAATTACGTCCATAAAATTATTTTAACACAATCAGCGGTTTTTTGCAATAAAAAAACGTGCTTTTCCGTAGCCGCAAAAGAGCCGCTATTTAGATTCAAACCAAAGAAGCGCAACATAACGTTACGCTTCTTTGATTATTAAAATAATTTTATTTAATTTCTTGTTCCAATTCTTTAAATTCACTTGTGTCGAAAAACTCTTTTAAACTAATTCCCAAGCCGTCGCACAACATTTTAATTGTAACAATTCCGGGATTAACGCTTTTTCCGTACAAGATATTTTTAATAGTCGAAGGCGGTACTGCGGACTCTGTTGCTAATTTATTTATAGACATACGCTTTTCGTCTAAAAGAACAAGCAATCTATTTGTTACCGCAGTATAAGTATTCACTTCCTCTCCTTCAATTTAATTTATTTAATTATAACATAATGCGCTTGACATAATAGGCTATATATGATACAATTAAGGCTATAAATAGCCGATTATATTAAAGGAGATAACATATGATAATTTTGAAATCAATAAAAAAATATTTCTGTACAGCATCAGTTATTATCTGTATTTTAATAAGTTTTACGGTTTGTTCTTGCACAACCGAAAATAAAGAAAACGATAACAGCAACAATACACAAATAACTCAACCGGAAAATACAAATTATCCTGTTGAGGGGATTTGGTACAGCACTGTTATAGATGGTTTCTATTTGCGTGACACTAAAAATAATAACTTAAACAATCATTACGTTGAATATTGTATATGGTTTATGCCAGGCGGAGGAATAAAAACAAAGTGGAAATCAATCGCTAAATCAAATCATTCAAATATGGCAGATATAGAATGGTATGTAAGAGATTACACTTGGAAGATAGACGGTTACGTAGTTGAATTATCGAATGATGATAAAAAAATAGTAATAGTAGACGATAAATTTACATATCAAATTACCGGTTCATATTATGGTTACGAAATCTCTTTTACTAGTAGTAAACTTACATTTTCAAAAGTAGAAGATAATGTTTTTAAGGAGAAAGTATGAAAGGTAAAATTAACAATTTAACTTTAAAATACGGTATTTCACCTGTTTCCATACAAGAGATGTCTCAGACGATTTATAAAAATGACTCTTGTATTTTAGTATACGACGAAAATAATTGCGTCGGTATGGTTTTTGAACATTACGAATCACGCAAAGCATCGGCTAACGGTCAGGCGGAAATCCGCTTTTTCGATAAGTTTAAAAACGAGTACCGCACCTGGCACAGAATTTTCATTAACGGACAAAGAGTGTCTTACGCATCACTTGCAGATAAATTAAATTTTGTTCAAAGTATAGAATATTATTGCCACATAAAAGCGTGATATATAAAATTTATTTAAATCAAAAACTCACGGACTTTTGCCCGTGAGTTTTTATCTTATCGGTTCAATTTGAATATCGCATTTAACAGCCGAGAAATTCTACTCCCTTTAACATTACATCGTTAACGGTATCGTTTATCAGACTGTAAAAAATAATTTTGCCTTGCCTTTCGCTCTTGACTATTCCTAAATTTTTCAATAACCTCAGCTGATGCGAAACGGTCGTCTGATTGATTTCAAGAACCCTGGAAAGGTCGGTTACGCACATTTCCGAGATAGCAAGCGCCGATAACATTCTCACCCGCGTGGGGTCTGCAAAAATAGAAAAAAAGCAAACTATACTGTCGAGGACGTCACCCTCGGGAACGTACTCTTTTACCAAATCTTTCGTGCGTCTGTCCAATAACATTGTATCCTGCATACCGTCACCTCCGTTTAATAAGACCCTAACGCCAAAATTACGCGCGGTTTTTACACTTATATTTTAACGCCCCGTATGCTTATATGTCAATGTGTATTCCTGACGCATATTGTCATATATTCTGTAACTTTGTCACTTTACTTCAATTGACGCTACGGTATATCCTGCGTCGGTAACGACTTTGGTTATTTCCTCGTCCGAAACTTCTTCCCTGCTTCTTAAAACAGCTATATTTTTCTTTAATTTTACGTCCGCGGAAACAACGTTAGATACAGCGGAAAGCGCGTTTTCAACGCGTTTAGCGCAATGTCCGCAACACATACCTTCTATGTGAACGATTTTTTTCATATACGAATCTTCCTTTATTAATTTTTTATTTCTGTATAACAACAATCTTAACGCATTGCATACGACAAACAGAGAGCTTAGACTCATACATAGAGCCGCAATCATAGGATTAAAGACAAATCCGAGAGCAGAGAACGCTCCTGCCGCAACGGGAATCATTATAACGTTATAGAAAAACGCCCAGAACAGATTTTCTTTAATATTTCTGACCGTCGCGCGGCTCAAATCGAATACGGTATCGAGCGTCCGCAAATCTTCGCCGACCAGAACAACTCCCGCCGATTCGATAGCGACGTCCGTACCGCCTCCCATAGCGATACCTACGTCCGCCTGTTTAAGCGCGGGCGAATCATTTATACCGTCGCCGACCATAGCGGGACTTCCGCCCGCGTTCTGTATATTGACGACCGCGTTTAATTTATCTTCGGGCATAACCTCGGCTAAAAATTCGCTTATACCCAGACTGTTTGCAACCGCCTGCGCAGTCCTCTGTTCGTCGCCCGTAAGCATAGCAACGCGCATATTGCGGGCTTTAAGCATACTTATTGCCTGAGCACTGCCTTCCTTGATTGTATCGGAAACCGCAATCAGAGCGAGAACGCGCTTTTCGTTAGCCATATAAAGCACGGTTTTCCCCTGCCCCGAAAAAACAGACGCTTTTTTACTTATTTCATACGGAATTTTTAAATTACCGATTAACTTAACGTTGCCGAGCCGATAAATTTCGCCGCCGTACCGCGCGGAGGCCCCGCGCCCGACCGTATATTCGAAGTCGGCGACTTCTACGCCCGCACCGACGTAATCGGTTATGCATTTTGCAAGCGGATGATTGGAATTATTTTCGATACCGCAGGCAATTTTCAATATTTGTTCCCTGTCGCAATCAAAAACTTCAACGTCGGTAACCTTAGGTTTTCCCTCCGTAAGAGTCGCCGTCTTATCCAAAAGGACGGTATTTATTTCGCAAACTTTCTGTAAACTTTCCGCGTCTTTATATAATATTCCCAAAGACGCACCCTTTCCCGCGGCGGTCATAATCGCAACAGGCGTGGCTAGCCCGAGAGCACACGGACAGGATACCACGAGAACGCTTATTGCGTAAGTTACGCAATGCTCCGCCTTAAATCCGCCGTCGACAATTAGCCAAATAACGAAAGTCAATACCGAAACAAGCACAACTACCGGAACGAAAATACCTGCGATTTTATCGGCTATCTTCTGAATAGGCGCTTTGCTTGCGCCCGCTTCGCGAACCATATTTATTATTTTTGCGAGCGTCGTCTGCTCGCCTACGCGCTCGGCTTTAACTTTGATAACTCCGCTCTTAACGAGCACCGCGCTCGTAACCGCGTCGCCGACGATCACTTCGACCGGCAGACTTTCACCCGTTACAGCGCATTTATCCACGTATGAACTGCCCGAAACGATTATACCGTCAACAGGAATATATTCTCCCTGTCTTACGATAAGAACGTCTCCCGCCTTTATTTCTTTTACCGATACGCTTTTTAAAACACCGTTTTCTTCTACCGTAACCGTATCCGGAGCAAGTTTTAGAAGTTTTTCTATTTCGCTTCCCGTTTTTTTCTTCGACTTCTCTTCAAGCCATTTACCTACGGTTACGAGCGCGAGAATAGTCGCCGCAGATTCGAAATGCAGTTCCATATAATACTCGTTTTTACCGATAAAAATGAGAACGGTCAGAACCAGAGAATAAACAAACGAAACTCCCGAACCCAAAGCGACAAGAGTATCCATATTCGGAACCCGCTTAAAAACCGCGACGGCGCCGTTTTTGAAAAAAGAGTAATTTACCCCTATCACCGCCGCCGAAAGTATCGCCTGATACAGAGCGAACCACTGCGGATTTCCCTTATGAGGGTCGATAAAAAAAGGTACGGGCAATCCGACCATATGCCCCATAGAAACATACAGAAGCGGAACGAGCAGACACAGCGAAATTATAAACCTTATAAAAAGATTTTTATCGTGTTCGGACTTTTTATCTGCGGGACGTTCTCCCTCTCTGAAAATACCGTAACCGAGAGATTTGACGGCTGAAAAAATCTGCTCCTCGGACACCGCGTTTTCGTCGAACTCGGTTTTCATACTCTTAGCCATTAAACTGACTTCACAGGTTTTAACTCCTTCCAACTTGCATACCGCTTTTTCTATGCCCGATGAACAAGCCGAACACGTCATTCCCGTTATTTCGTATCTTTCAATCATTTTAATATCTTTTTGCCCTGTTTTCTGAAAATTATTATACACTCTAATTCCTATATTGTCAATAGGAATTAGAGTGTATGCAAAATTTAAAAATTAACGCAGTTTTTCAAAGAAATGATTTTTATTGAGTTCGCTTTCTATACTTTTACCGGAACCGAGCGCAAGAAGAACTTTTACGGTAGCCATTTCAAAACTTATATCGTAAGCCGACGTACATAATTCCGAGAGACCTATCGCGCTTTCGTAGACCTTTGCACGGCTGTCAATCGTCGCGATAACCACTTCTATTCCCAAATCTTTACAGTACGCGAGAAAATTTTTGAAGTTAGCTTCCTTGCCCTCGGTGCAAACCGTTCCGCTGTGATAGAGCTGAACCATCACGGCTTTAGGCTTCACGTCGTTAAAACGGTAATAATCGAAATTCAAAAGAGAATGAGCCTGAATAGTTACCAAGTCGGTACAAAGTTTTTGAGCCGTGCAGGGTTTTCTCGGACGTCTGAGCTGTGAAGGCGTAGGATTACACTCGTGCTCGTTATAGACGAAACGCCAACCCCTTATTTCACCGTAGTGAACGTTCAGAATACTTTCGTATTCGCCCTTTATCTGAGTTGCCGAAACAAGTCTGCTCGCGAGGTGAATTTTACAGTTTTCCGAGTTGTTTTCGAAACTGACGAACACTCCGCCGTAATCGACGCTCTCTATAAAAGTTATAGCGCCCGCAAAATTTTCCACACCCCTGCTGCGTTCGTCGTCGAGCGGATAAAGCGCCGAAACCAGCACGAGAGGTATTTTTATATCGCAGAAAATCTGACTGAACAGATTTGCGGTAAAACAAAGCGTGTCCGTGCCGTGCGTCAGAATTATTCCATCGTATTCGCCCGTATCTACTCCGCGGATACAGTCTGCCATTTTTTCGAGGTCGGAAGGTTGCATATTCTCGCTTAAAATATTCAGAGGCCGCAATTCGTCGAATCGAATCAGACTGCCGAAACGCTCACGGTACTTTTCTATTAAAAGACTGCTCGTTTCGGGTTTCAAATCGACTACTCCGCCGTTGGAATAAGAACCTATTGTTCCGCCCGTAAAGATTACGCAAATTTTGTTTTTCATACCTTAAATCAAAGACTTCCTACCGTTCTGGGGAAAAGCAGAGTATCGCGGATATTCTGAACGCCGGTTATATACATCAGCATACGTTCGAAACCGAGCCCGAAACCGCTGTGGGGAACACTGCCGTACTTACGGGTGTCGATATACTCGGAATAGCTTTCTAAATTCATATTGCGTTTGAGCATTGCGGTTTTAAGTTTTTCCAAATCCGCTTCTCTTTCACTGCAACCGATTATTTCTCCTATGCCCGGAACAAGCAAATCGGTGGCGGCAACCGTCTTGCCGTCGGGATTTTGCTTCATATAGAAAGATTTTATGTCGGCGGGATAATCGGTAACGAATACGGGTTTTCTGAAATATTCTTCCGTAAGATATTTTTCGTGTTCGGTCTGCAAATCGCTTCCCCATTCCACGGGATACTTGAATTCTTTGCCCGATTTTTTGAGTACTTCCACCGCTTCGGTATAGGTAATCTTACCGAAACCGCTTTCTATACTGTGTCTGAGTTTATCTATAAGCCCTTTTTCTATTCTCTCGTTAAAGTACGCGAGTTCGTCGGGACAGTTTTCCAAAACGTCGTTTATTATAAATTTAATAAAATCTTCCGCTATTTCAATTATATCGTTTAAGTCGCAAAAACAAACTTCCGGTTCGATATGCCAGAACTCTGCCGCGTGACGCGTGGTGTTGCTGTGCTCGGCACGGAACGTAGGTCCGAAAGTATAGATTTTACCGAGTCCCATAGCCGCCATTTCTCCTTCGAGTTGACCAGAAACGGTCAATCCCGCTCTCGCGCCGAAGAAATCGCCTTCAAAGTACTCCTGTTCCGTCTTACAGCCTGCGTTCCAGGGCTGTGTCGTTACACGGAACATTTCGCCCGCGCCTTCACAATCGCTGCCCGTAATTATTGGAGTATGGACGTATTTGTAACCATTTTTGTTGAAATACTTATGAATCGCGAAAGAAAGCCTGTTTCTTACGGCAAAGACCGCCTCGAAATATTTGGTACGGGGTCTGAGGTGAGGTATGGTTCTCAAAAATTCAAGGGTATGGTGTTTCTTTTGAAGAGGATAATCCTGCGGACATCCGCCGAGTACGGTTATGCTTTCAACCGAAAGTTCGAAACCGTTTCTCTCGGACGGGATAAATCTGCCCTCCGCTTTCAGAGCGCAACCTACCACGAGCGCAGGCTTAACCTCGTTCTCCGGAATTTTATCCTTTTCGATTACAAGCTGTAAATTTTTAAGCGCGGTACCGTCGTTCAGCTCTATAAAAGCTATGCTTTTCGAATCGCGCCAAGTTCTTACCCAACCGCATACGGTCACGCTCTTACTTAAATATTTTTCCGAATCGTTAAACAATATCTTAATATCGGTATGTTTCATATTTAAACTCCTTAAATTCCGAAATAGCAAAAACGGACTGCCGAAAAGCAGTCCGCCGAGTTAGTTAATCTTTCTTAGCGTCCTTGGAAACTACTTCGACTTTACCGTAGTAACCGCAGTTCGCGCAAACTCTGTGAGCCTGCATCATCGAATGACAATGAGGACACTCCACAAGCGTGGGAGCCGTCGCCTTATAATTTGCAAATCTGCTGTTCGTTCTGCTCTTTGACTGTTTTCCCTTGGGTACTGCCATCTTTATACACCTCTTTTTACTTATTGTTTATATCAATACCCTGACAGTCTTCTCTGCACAAAATAACGTTCGGCTGACTGAAAAGTATTGCATCGTTAACGGCGGTTTTCAAATCTATAGAATATCCGTCGTAAGAATAGTTGTCGGGGTCATTTTCCGTAACGAAAAGAATCTCAAAAGTTTTCTCCACATCGGCGGACGCATCGTTAAGACAATACGAACATTGACCCGATAAACGGTAACTTACGGTGAAATTTACGCCGACGCTGTCGTCTTCGTAAATCTCGTAGTCTCCTTTAATATGCACCTTTCCTTCTATCCTGCAAAGCGGAACGAGGCATAAATTTTCGGGAGGTTCGTAATCGAACTCGATACCGCCCGTAAACTTTCCGAGCGCGTTTAACTTTTTGACTTCTATTTTCATACCAAAAGTTGACTGTAAAATTATATTATAGGTAAAAATCTTTGTCAACTTATTTTAACGCCGAGAGAAAAGAATTTTTATAAAAGTTCCGCCGTTTCCCTTGCTATTACAAGTTCTTCGTTGGTAGGGATAATTAGGACTTTGACTTTCGAATTCTTCGTAGATATTTCGCGTATCGAACCGTTGTTTTTGAGCGCGTTAGACTCGGCGTCGAATTCGACCCCTAAGAATTCAAGCCCTTCGCAGACACCTGCGCGGACTGCGGGCGTATTTTCTCCCACTCCGGCGGTGAAAACTATGCAGTCTAAACCGCCCATAACCGCCGCGTAAGCTCCGACGAATTTCTTCGTCTGATAAGAAAACATATCGAGCGCCAAAGCGCATCTTTCGTTACCGCGTTCGACTCCCGCTTCCAAATCTCTGAAATCGCTCGATACTCCCGAAATTCCCGCGACCCCGCATTTCTTGTTGAGGTAATTAACCGCTTCCGCGTGGCTGAGTCCTTTCTTTCTCGCAAGGAACTCAACCGCAGACGCGTCTATATCGCCCGAACGCGTACCCATAAGTACGCCCGCAAGCGGGGTGAATCCCATAGAAGTATCGATGCATTTTCCGCCGTCCACGGCGGAAATAGAGGAACCGTTGCCGAGGTGGCAGGTAACGATTTTAAGGTCTTCGGGCTTTTTGCCGAGATACTTCGCGGCTTCCGCGGAAACGAATTTATGGCTCGTTCCGTGCGCGCCGTATTTCCTTACCCCGTATTTTTTGTAATCATCGTAATCCACGCCGTAAAGATAAGCTTTCTCGGGCATTGTAGCGTGGAAAGAAGTATCGAAAACCAAAGCCATAGGAGTATGCGGCATAACTTCCATACAGGCTCTTACTCCCGTAGCCGCGGCAGGATTGTGCAAAGGCGCAAGCTCGAAAGTATTTTCTTCGAGAGTTTTTAAAACCTCGGGAGTAACGAGCGTCGTCTTCTTGAAATATTCTCCGCTTGCAACGACTCTGTGTCCGACCGCGCCTATTTCGTCCATCGATTTAATTACGCCTATTTCGCTATCGAGAAGCGCGCCGAGAACGAGTTCTATCGCGATTTTATGGTTGGGCATAGGCTTCTCGTAAATTTTTTCGCTTCCGTTTCCCTTGGCTTTGAGAAGAGAACCGTCAAGACCTATTCTCTCGCAACCGCCTTTTGCGAGAACCTTTTCGGTTTCCATATCGATAAGCTGATATTTGAGCGAGGAACTTCCCGCGTTTACGACTAAAATTTTCATATTAATCTCCCTATTAAATTTATTTGTCAAACTCGAAGCAATTCGCATTCGCCGGATTAAGCTTGCGCTTTCCCGTAACCGTAACGTCCTCCGAACCGGCTTCCAGCTGATAAATATCAAGCGCGTAGCCGTGTTCGCTGTTTATTCCTTTAAAATCACCGGATACCGCAAACAGCTTCAACGGAGATTCATCGATTTCGCAAGAATAACTTTTTCCGTTTTTAAGTTCGCACAATAAGCGACATCTTGTGCAATTAATCGATTCGCCGCCGTGGGCTTCGTCCTCGATATAAAACCAGGTTTTATCGAACATACTCGCGAAAGCTTTTTTTCGTATTACAGTCAATTTCCTCATAACGGGTCTCCTTTATTCCGCCTGTAAAGCTGTTACCGCGACCGTAGCCACAATATCTTCGACCGAGCAACCGCGGGATAAATCGTTCAACGGTTTTGCAAAGCCCTGACAAACGGGACCTACCGCCATATATCCGCCGAAACGCTGTGCGATTTTGTAACCTATATTGCCCGCGTTTATATTGGGAAAAACAAATACGTTCGCGCTTCCAGCCACTTTCGAATCGGGAGCTTTGAGCTTGCCGACCTCGGGCGCGACCGCCGCGTCGAACTGGAACTCTCCGTCGAGCGCGAGTTCGGGAGCGAGCCGTTTCGCTATTTCCGTCGCTCTTTGCACTTTCGGAACCGACTGCGTGAATTTATCGTCGTTTCCGCTTCCCTTTGTAGAGAACGAAAGCATTGCGACTCTCGGTTCGATTCCAGCGATAGATTTCGCAGTCTTTGCGGAAGTAATTGCTATATCCGCAAGCTGTTCCGCGGTGGGTTCGATATTTATCGCGCAATCCGCGAAGACCGCGACACCGTCGGGATTATAAGGATTATTTTTATCGGGAGCAATCATAATAAAACAGCTCGAAACAGTGCTTATACCCTGCGCGGTCTTTACCACCTGCAAACCCGGACGGAGAGTGTTCGCCGTAGAATGACAGGCGCCCGAAACGTAACCGTCTACGTCTCCCGCTTTAAGCATAAGCGCGCCGAACATTGTCCTGTCTTTCGCCTGTTCTCTCGCCTGCTCTTCCGTCATACCCTTTGCCTTTCTCGCTTCGTAAAGGATATTCGCATAAGTTTCGGTTTTATCGGAAGTAAGAGGGTCTATAAGCGTAATTCCCGTCAAATCGACTCCCGGCGCGACTTTCGAGCACTCTTCTTCATTGCCGATAAGAACGATTTTAGCTATTCCCTCGCGCGTAATTTCAGCCGCTGCTTCAACGACGCGCTTGTCCTCGCCTTCGCAGAGAACTATAGTCTTATTTAAAGTCGCGGCTTTTCTTTTAATTTCTCTCAGTAAAGCCGGCGTACCGTTAAGCGTGTCGGCAACTTCTTTGCCCGCTTTTTTGATTTTATCGATTAACGACATACCATTTCTCCTTAAAATACTTTATTTATTGCAATTAATATTATATAATGATGTCATTATATCTCAATTTTTTCGGATTGTAAAGTTTAAAATGAAAATTTGCGCGATAATTTGTGAATTAAAACTAAAATCACCTTGCAACATTTATAGGCACTAAACATCACTTGTAC
>CAJUHC010000009.1 GCA_910586345.1 uncultured Christensenella sp. | reverse complement strand
GCTCTGTCCGCTGTTCTTCAAACTCGTAGGGCTTATGTGGAAACTGTTCAATATGTTTTTCTCGTGGCTTAAATCGCTTTTCAGCGGAAAGGAGCGTGTAAGATGAAAAGCTGGATAAAATGTATAATCGCAGGCGCGGTAATATTCGTAGTCGGTATCGGCGTAATTATCGGAACTCTCGCTTTCAACGGCTGGTCCGTCAAGAGTCCGAAATTCGATATGCAGACTTATACCGCCGAAAAAGACAATAATACTATCGATATAACCGTAGGCGCGGGTTCGGTAAAAACCGAGTTTTACGACGGCGAAAAAATAACAATCGACTATCCCTCGGCATCGATGTTCGAATCCGAAATTTCCGAAGACGACGGAATATTCCGCTACCGCTCGAGAGTTAAAAGATTTTGGTTTCTCGGCGCGCCGAGTATCCCCGAAACTGTAATCAAGCTCCCGAAAAACATAGTATTCAACCTTGATTTCGATGTAAACGCGGGTTCCGTCTCGATAGCGGGCGGAGAATATTCCGCCGTCAAAATCAACGTCGATGCGGGCAAACTGACCGTAAACGAGTCGGTATGCGAAAACTTCGAGTGCGAAGTAAACGCAGGTTATCTCGAAGCAATAAATCTTACCTGCTCGAAATTCGACTGCGAAGTGAGCGCAGGCAAACTCGACGTAAAGAAACTCGATTGTCCCTGTATAATCGCGGACGTAAGCGCGGGTACGCTCGTTATGAACGTAGCAGGAGCGAAATCCGACTACGAAATACGCGCAGACGTAAGCGCGGGAAGCTGTAACATAGGAAATCAGTGGGGCGGAAACGGAAAAAAACTCGAAGTAGAATGTTCCGCGGGTTCGATATACGTCTCGTTCGAAAGTTGACAATAATATTTTAAAAATGATAAAATACAGCCGTATGACGGCTGTATTTTTTTAACGGCTGTTCCAAGACGAGGTTTACCAATGAAATTCGATTTCAGCGCAGAATATTTTAATCCCGAACATACTCTCGAATGCGGTCAGGTCTTCCGCTTCACCCCGTATAAAGACGGATACAAAGTCTTTTCAGGCGATAAAATTTGTTTCGTGCGTTCAGACGGCATAAAGACCACCGTCGAGAGCGACGACGCGGATTATTTCTATAATTATTTCGATTTGAACCGCGATTACTCCGAAATAGTCGAAAAAGCGAAATCATACGGAATACCTCTCCTCTCGAAAAGCGCGGAAAACTGCAAAGGACTGAGAATGCTCAACCAGAACCGCGAAGAAATGATATACTCGTTTATTATCTCGCAGAACAACAATATACCGCGGATAAAGGGAATTATAGAGAAAATCTGCGCGGGACTCGGCGAAAAAAAGACGAGCGTATTCGGCGAATATTACGCTTTCCCATCCTCTTCACGTTTAGCCGGCGCGGACGCAAGTTTTTTCCGCTCGTGCGGAGCCGGTTACAGGGACGAATATCTTGCGGAAACTTCGAAAGCAATCGCATCGGACGGTATTTCGAAACTCGAAAACCTTGACGGCGTTTCGCTTAAAAAGGAACTTTTAAAATACAAAGGAATCGGCGGAAAAGTCGCTGACTGCGTCGCTTTATTCGGTTTCAATAAAACTTCCGCATTTCCGGTCGATACGTGGATAGAAAAAATCTACCGCGAGGACTTCAAAGGCGAGCTCAGAAACCGCGAAAAAATTGCCGAGTATTTCGTCGGCGAATTCGGAGAATATTCGGGTTATATTCAACAGTATCTTTTTTACGGAAAACGGTTAAACTTATAATGTGCCCGATTACTTTTCACACGGCGTTGCCGCCGAAGTCATTTACGAAAAATTAAATAGCAAATACAAAAGTCTGATTACCTCGAAAACGCTGTACCTTCTCGGCGCGCAGGGCGGGGATATATTTTTCGCGTACAACATAAAGCCGACCAAGTCCAATCTCGGACGCTGGCTTCACAACCAGAACGCCTTGTACTTATTTACTCAATTAATCAAAGGCAACCTCTCTTACGCTGCGGGTTATGCGACGCATTACGCGCTGGACTGCACTCTTCACCCGGACATATACGCTTACGAACAGACGAAGCGCTCGCCGTTCGCGCATACGAAGCTTGAAAACGATTTAGGGCTTTTCATAAGCCGTAAATATTCTTTGCGCAGAACGATTATACCCCGCGAAAAACTACTCGCCTGCACGGGTCCCGTTTACGACACAATCAAACGCGTCGAACCGCTTATAACGGTTACGGGCGTAGAACGGTGCCTTAAAAGGCATTTCTCCTGGACTAAATATATTTATAAAACCAAACGACAGGAGTATAAGTGCGATTACGACGTCAACAGTCTTTCCGAAAAAATAGAAGACGCCGTAGCGCTCGGAATAAAAGCAGTCGAATGTGTACTCGACTGCCGCGCCGACAGCGATATTTTCAACAGACAATTCTTACAGAAATAATATTAACCGTCCGCGGAAAATTCCGCGGACGGTTCTTTCAAATAATTCTGTCGTATATGTTTTTGGTTTGCATAAGCTCGAACAATTCGTCCTCGGTTATTTCGTCGAGCATACCGTCCGCGTAAAACTGAAAAATAAGGTATTTGCTTCCGTCGATATGCCTGAGCGCGTCTTTGAAAGTCGAATTCGCTCCGAGCATAACGTGTTTTATCTCCTTACCCCTTTTCGGCTTTTTCGCGATAAAGTTTATCCTTGAAAGCCGGGTTTTCTTTTCAAAAGCCGAACACAGCAGAAAAGCCGAAAACATAAGAAACGAAAGGTTTTTAAAAGCGAGAAAGAAAACGAGCACGAACGAAACCGCAAGCAGTACGCTCAATACGCGCAAAGAAATTTCGGCGGCTTTTTCTGGCAGGAGCATACAGCATACGCACCGCGCTATCCGTCCTCCGTCGAGCGGGTAGGCGGGCAGAAGATTTATTGCGAACATAACCGCGCTTGCCTGAAACACCGTATCCGTAAACGCGTACGTCTGAGGCAGGAACCACCAAAGCCCCGCAGTTCCGACGCATATAAACGCGTTTACGAGCGGTCCCGAAAGCGCGAGTTTGATTTCGTCGGTTTTCGAAATACCTTCCGTATCGCAGACAGCCGCCGCGCCGTAAGGCATCAGGCTTATTTTTTCGCATTTATAGCCTAAGCGCAAAGCGCAAAAAATATGACCGCACTCGTGCAGGAGCGCGGTCAACGCGTATATTATAAATACGGGCAATCCGCCGAAAATTGCAGAGGCTATTCCAAGCGTTATAAACAGCGGATGCAGGGTTATTTTCACGACTTCCAGACGGGAACTTCGTCGGTAAGCGTATAGCAGTTCAACAGCGTACCGTTATCGTACATAGAAACGCGGACTTCGGAATTTCCGTCGCTGTAACCTACAGGTATATTGGAACGTACGGCGGTGCCTTCGGCGGAGTATACGTTGGTAAGCCCGGTTACGACGCTTTTAAAAGTCGAGGTATGCGCGATTTCGACTGCAAAAGTTCCGTTATCTTCGTAAACTTTCGAAACGGTTCCCTTACAGATAGGATATACGCTTCCCTCAGCCGTGAACGTGAGAACTCCGCTGTCCGTCACGTAAACCTCAGCGTCCGAAAATTCGCTTACGACGGGTGCGAGCGTAAACTCGTTAAACGCAGGCTCGTTCTCGGTTTTCTGAGAGAACGAAGCGAGGAAAGTATTTATAACCGTACCGGGCATAAATACGTTGGTCAAAAATATCGCGAGCGCGATTACTCCTACCGCGATAGCTTCGCTCAATAAAACCACGCTTGCTTTGCTTTTACTTAAAACGGCGCCGAGCTTCTTCTTTTCGGGTTTAGGCGGGTCGGAAACGTCCTCCGATTCCACGTAAGCGCCGACGCGCTCGTTCACGCTTTCGAGAACCTGTTCCTTTAAATCGTCCTGCGGAAATTCAGGTTCCGTCCGTTTCTGTTTGCGTTTGAAAATGCTTTTCTTCTTTACAACGTTCACCGTATTTACGGGAATTTCCAGCATTTCGGCGTAGTCTAATTCTTCGTTCATATCGTCCTCCGAGTTTTTAATTAGGTATATCTTACTTTATGCCCCCGAAAACTCTTATAGAACAAAAATTATTTTTTTTGCATATAATGAACCCCGCCCGCAGAAATTCCGCGGGCGGGGCTTATCTTCTCCGTCTTATTTTTCGTCTTTGTCAATTTCGTCGTTCTTCTCGACTGCATTATCTATTACGTTCTGCGGAATAGACAGTTCTGTCGTTCCGTAATCGCTGAAAACGAAATTCATTTCCGCGAAACTTACTATATCGCCGTCGTCTATTTCTCCTTTTATATTCAGATTAGAAATATAGCCGTCTTTAAACGAAATCGTATACGAATAAACGGGTCCGTCTGTCTCCTCGTAGGAATACGTATACGCTCCGTCGCCGTTATACTCGAAATATTCGCGCATATCTTTGATATTGACCGTTCCGCCGAGGAACATATCGTCACTGAAAAAATATCTTAACTGTTCTATTGCGTCGTAACCGTGCCCGATACCGAATTTATAATACAAGAAATCTCTCTCGAAATTCTGACAATCCTGTTTATCGTATATCCAACCTTCGACATCATACTGATAGTATTCGTTCCATATTCCGTTCCCGAAAAGACTATAACATTCCGTTAGCCTTTCGGAGTTGTTATCGGGATTATTCGGAAATTCCGTCTTTTCGCTCTTATACCAGTAAGCAAGACCGTTAGCCAAATCGTATTTCGCAATTTCCGAATTCGTTCTGGTTTCGGAAGAGCCGTTCATTTCATAATGCTGGTTATCCGTCATAACGATTTTACAGTTCTTGGCGTAAGCGGTAGCAAGCACCGCTCTTTCCCACTCTTCGGAGCTGAGCGTCAAATCCTTTTCGGGTTCGACGTCTCCGTCTTTACAGTGTACGGTATACGCAGGAATATCGTTGTCCCAATACCTTCCCTTTTCAACCCCGTTCCACTACTCCTTAGTTCCGCCGTAATAAATATCGGTAAGCGCGACGCAGTATGCGAACGAAGCTTCGTCTATAAGAGTTATATTCTCGCCGAATTTAACGCTCGTTAAATAAACCTCGTTTTCGAACGCTTTTACCCCTATCGCCGTAACGGGTTTCCCGTTATATTCGGCGGGTATGTCCAAATCGGTATCTGAAACCAGTCCCAAACCTCTTACCGTATAGGAAATTATTTCCCCGTCCCGCTTCACAGCGGAATATGCAAGCTGTTCCGCGTCCGAGCCTGCCGTAACTTTCCCGCAGTTCTTTTCTTGACCGTCGGTAAGAACTAAAATCAAATTGCCTTCGCTATCGATACGCGCTTCTTTAATTCCTACTCCGTCTTTTCCGTCCGCACCGTCTTTACCGCTGATTAATGCGACGAACTCTTCGAGCGTTCCCGCATACCCGAGCTCCTGTGCCGCAGCATAAGCCGTCTGAACCGTATAAGTTTCTCCCCATTTGCCGCCGCTTGTCGTTTGGTCTTTTTCATCCCCGCAAGCGGAAACCCCGAACGCGCACACAACCGCCGACGTTACGGCAAGCATACCGATTAACAACTTTTTCTTCATAATTTCACTCCTTTATTCTATAATATATTTTTACATAAGTTTTTCGGATAACAGCGCAAACTTCTCGGGCGTTAACGTTTCGCCGCGCGCCTTTAAATCTATACCGCATTCCGATAAAATTTCCCGTGCTCTGTCGCGCGTCAGAGAAAACGCGTTTACGAGATTGTTTTCAAGCGTCTTTCTCCGAGAAAGAAAAGCCGCGTGAACGGTCTTTTTATATACCGCTCTGTCCTTAACGTCCAAACCTTTGCCGAAAGTAAACTTCACGACCGCGCTGTCCACGTTCGGACGCGGATAAAACATATTGCGCCCAACCCTCTTTACTATCCTGCACTCAGCCCGAAGCGCAACCATTGCGGTTATGGCTCCGTATTCCGCCGTTCCCGCTTTGGCGCAAAGCCGTTCGGCGACTTCTTCCTGAACCATAACGGAAAGCCCTCTGCACTTTTCCGCCTCCTCTACAAGTTTCATAATCAGCGGAGTTGTGACGTAGTACGGGAGATTCGCAACGACGAAATAACCATCGAAGCCCTTTTCGAACTCCGACAAATCGACCTTTAAAAAATCACGGAACACGACGTCGACGTTTTTAAGCCCCGAAAGCGTCCGCTCCAAAACGGGCCGTAAACTTTTGTCGACCTCGAACGCGGTCACCTTTTTGACCTTCTCCGCGAGCGCGCGGGTGAGAGTGCCCGCTCCGCAACCTATCTCGACAACGCTGTCGTCTTCGCCTACGCCGGAAGCCTCGACTATGGAAGAGAGAAGATTTTTATCGGTAATAAAATTCTGACCGAGCTGTTTTTTAAAGCCGAAACCGCACTCGGCGAGAGTTGTCTTTATATCTTTTTCCATATTTTAGCCGTCCGATTAACAGTATAACAAAATTATAACAGCATATACTCTTTTTGTAAACGGTTTTATACCTTTTACCTCACTTTAAGATGAAAGTAACCCGCGCGGAAAAGCGCGGGTTACCGAATTTCTATGTGAAATCTTCGAGCAACTCCAACAAGGCTTTTACGTCCCCCTCCGCTTCGTCCCACCTTTCGCAAGTTATATCGAAATCCTGAAATAATTCCCTCCGATAGTTTTCGCAAGCAATTCCGTTTACTTTCATTATATCGGCGTAGGCGCAGTAGCGCAGAGGAAACTGCAAAGAATAAAAGAACCGGTATCCGTATTTATAAATAAGTTTAAAGTATTTACAGCTATCGCAGTTCTTCGCTCTCATTTCTTTCCGCCTCCACTACTTTCCTAAGCTCCGATATTTCGTTTAATAAATCGTTCAGACAATTTTTTATTAATTTTTTAGACGTTCTGCCCTGTTTCTTAACAACAAACTTATCGCAAACCTCGGAACATTTTACCGTTTCGCAAATACCCGAGCGGCGGCAAAAACCGTAATTTATTTTTTCAAACCGCGTATATAGTTTTACATAATACACTTCAAAATGTTTACACTTAGAACACTTATTCTCCATTTTTAACTCCTTTTTTTATTTATAAATTTGCAGATAAAATTATTATAATCTACATATTTGTAGAAGTCAAATAAAATCTACAAATATGTTGTAAAATAAATTTATGAAAAATTACGGCGAAGAACTCAAATACCAAAGAACAATAAGAAACAAAACGTTAGAACAAGTAGAAAAAGACACAGGCATCAGCAACGCTAATTTGAGCCGTTGGGAGCGCGGAAAAGTATTACCGAATATAAATTTCTGCGTTATTCTCGCAGATTATTACGGTATTACCGTTGACGAGTTAATCGGCAGAAATAAATAACTTAAAACCCGTCTTTTAACCGTTTACGCCTTATTCTCCAAAACTCACTCCTTCTGTTGATAAATTCTAAGTTAAACTTTTAAACGAAAAAAGCTCACGGACAATTGTCCGTGAGCTTTTTTCCATAACGCAATAAGCGTTTAATGCCTCCTCAGGCGGAAATGCGTTCAAAACTACCTATTCGGTTAGCTTTGAGCTCGTCGTTCCACAAACCGTCGTTCGCGAATTTTACGCAGTACAGAGGCACACCCTGTAATTCTTCACCGTAAATGCGCAGATACACGTCGTATTTTCCGCTTTCAAGTCTATGTTCAACTTTAAAGCTAAGCTCGTCATCTCCGGAAATTTCTCCTATATCCGCTATATGGGCTACCGCACCCGTTCGGTCGGTAAATATCAGTTTTGCGCGCTTCTTTTTATTCAGGTTTCCAAACCCTACGTTTTGCAATGTAAGTCGGACGTTAAGTTCTTCAGACGAATCCGAATAAGCAAATTCAGAGTTTTTCAATACAAACCTGTATCCTAAACGGTTCTGTATGTAAACAAATGCAGATTTGCCGTAATATTGTTTATCCGTTCCGCAATCCTGCGTATAATAGCTGTTTTTCCACTTTTCAATTACTCTGTTATCCCACTCTATATTCAGATAACTTAAATGTATCTTGTTCATTTCAGGCAAGCACGTTTCTATGTTATGAAGCGGACTGTCGGGAACGGTAACTTCGCCGCCGAACGGCAAATGAGAATTTTGACTGCTTAAAAAATTTATATCGCGCTCCCTGTTCTGATATGTACCCAAATCACTCTCAGACCCCAGATATCCGTCGTTATATAAGCCTAATCTATAAGCTTTGTCGTCGGCAGATATTGAAATTTCTTCAATCTTGTCTGACGTTACGCCAAGATAATCGTAAATCATTTTAGGCGTCCTCACCAACACGGGCAGTTCGGAAGCGTTAGTTAAAAAAGCGTCTACAATAGGAGTTATATACGCTGGATTTGCCGCCGTGCTCGTATGCATTTCGCCCCAGGGACCGATAAGCCCCGTTTCAATAGCGGTAACCGTATTAACGTAACGATTGAGTACCGAACAAATCTGTTCAACGTGCATCAGTATTACTTCAAGGGCAGGCTCCTTATCCGCACCGCCGTTATAGCCGGAATCGTAAGCAAATCTCACAACCGCATTTTTATCGTTTTCTTTAAGATAAAAAAGCAACGCGTCCAACCCTTCCAGCGCCTCCTGCGTGATAGACTTGTCCGACTGGTTGTTCACCGCAGCCGAAAACGCGCTTATATCGCAACGCAAATGATAAAGCTGCGTCGAAGCGTTTATTACGTTCTTATTGTACGCCGCTCCGTCTTCATTGATTTTCACATATAAAGGACGGTAAAAACCCTGGTCCGGATTCGATATTTCCTCCGTGCTTTCCTCATAATTCAAATCTTGAACAAACCTTTCATCTGTGTCGGTTTTACTGCAGGCGGAGCACCCCGCGGCAACGATAAAAACCAACAAAAACATAGCTATTATTCTTGCTTTCATATATACATTCCTCATTTTTATTTTATGAATTTCGATTTACGCAACGAATTTCAGTTCCGCATCCAAATAAAATTGTGCGGTATTCTCTCCGTTAAATTCCTGTTTATCGTACAGGAATTGTATCATATCGTAAACAAAAAAACAAACGGTTTATAATTGGCTCTTTATGCCTGTATTGCTTTGCTGCATAAGTTCTGTCCGTCACGCTGAACTTTTTCTGCCGCGCTGAATATAAAAGACGCGGCGTTAAGCCGCGCCTGATTTATTTAGCTGTTAGGCATAGGTACGGTTATCATAAAGCCGTTCTCACCCGTAACTACTTGAGGGAGTTTGCCGTCCCACTTGGAAATGTATTCTACGTATTTAAGATAATCGGCGATATCCGAACCGGTATGCTGTTCGTCAAACACTATATCATAAATTACTTCCTCTTCAACCGTCGTTTGGTTTACGGTATAACCGAGCATACGCGCGATTTCTACGCTCTTCAGCATTATGGCGCGCGCGTCTGACTGTGCAAGCGCGACCTGCGCGTCCGCTTCCGCCTGTGCCTTTGCCACCAAAGCTTTTGCTTCCTGCTCGGCGACGTATAAAGCCGCTTCCGCCTGTTCTTTCTTTTTCTCGTTTTCGTACTGCGCCTGTAATTTTTCCTGCTGAGCCATCATCTTAGCTTCGACAGCCGCCTCGAACGCTTCCGAGAACGTTATATCAGTTAAAACGGTACTGTTGAACGTTACACAGTATTCTTTCTTCTGCATTTCTTCGTTTATAACGGTCTGCACCTTGGGCGAAACTCTGTCTCTTTCTTCGATAAGCTTTTCCGCCTGATACTGGGAAAGAGTAGCTTTCGTACGCTCTACCGCGACGCTCTGAATCCTGTTTGTCAGCGCTTCCAAACTACCGTAGTTTACTGCTATTTCCTCAACCTTTGCCGAGTCTATCTGGAATTGAAGCACCATAGAAATATCCATTGACTGCGCGTCGGCGGTATATGCCTCGGTCTGAATTTCTACCTGCTGAACCTTTACGTCGTATTCCTCGTACTTGCGGGTTAAATAGAAATCAAAATAAGTACCGGGCTGCTCCACGTCAACTATAACGCCTAACTGTTTAACCAGCGCAACCGAACCCGCTTCAACCGTGTGAAAAGAACCGGGGATTAAGATTACCAGAATCAAGCCTACCGCAATCATTGCCGCGGGAACTGCAACGGGTATTATCCTTTTGCCCGTGTTCTTCGCTTTCTGTACAAAGCCGTAAATCAAGAACGCTGCGCCTGTGGCGATTAAAGCAATAAATACAATAGCGGTTATAAAAGTGTAAATCATTTTTTCAAGACCTCTCTTTTTATTATATTTTTAATTATGACAATAAGCATACTTTAAGAGAAAATAATAAACCCGCACAAACGCCATAAAGCGCAAGTGCGAGTCTCACTTTTTAAAACTTCCCGAGCGGTAAACCGCTGTATTGACGGGTACGCTACGTATCTGTCGGTTTACCGCAAACAAATACGCAAATTACTCCCTCTCTATTCAATTGCCAAATATATTATAATAAACAAAAACGAACTCGTCAAGCAAAATCGATATATTTTTATCGATATTTTTTTAATTATTTAATTTTTTATAAAACGTATGCGCAGTAGTCCAGACAGTATCCGAAACCTCTTCAATATCTTTGCCCTTT
Organism: uncultured Christensenella sp.; assembly: GCA_910586345.1. Lineage (GTDB taxonomy): Bacteria > Bacillota > Clostridia > Christensenellales > Borkfalkiaceae > Coproplasma. The sequence goes on along the minus strand of CAJUHC010000009.1, from coordinate 31,148 downwards.
ATAACGGCAATATTACTCGCAATCTCGGGTATGCTTTCGGGGGTATTGGGAAAGACGCCGTACTTGGATATAGGCGGCAGATACGGACTGTCTGTTTCAGTCATTATCTTCTCTAACGGCAGAGCCGAAATAGTGCGTTTTGCTTTTTTTGAGCCGGACCAGGTACTCGAACCGCCGAACGAGAAATACAGACCCGATTTTTCAAGCTCAACCGCAATTTCAGTCGAATGAGAATAACAATGCAACATTGCACCGCTTTTAAGCTTAGGCGCATAATCCTTCAAAATTTTCAGCATATCCTCGGCGCTGTCGCGCGAGTGAATCTGCACGGGAAGTTTCAGCTCCTCCGCAAGACAAAGCTGTCTTTTGAATATGCTTTGCTGTAACGGTTTATCCGTATCGGGATAATGGTAATCGAGCCCGATTTCGCCTATTGCAACACATTTCTTATGCCGCGCGAAACGGGCTATTTCTTCCATATCGCCTTCCTTGTATTTTTTTAACTCGGTAGGATGGAAACCTGCGGTAAAATAAACCCAATCATATTTTTCGGCGAGGTATTTGCAGTACTCCGACGACAGCAAATCAAAACCGACGGAGATGATTTTCTCCACCCCCGCCGCTTTAACGTTATCCAAAAGAGTATCTACGTTGCCGTAATCCTCCTCGTTTATATGACAGTGAACGTCTATATACCTCACGACAGAAGACTCCCGTCGGGAATATCCTTTTCGGGGTTTACAATGGAAAGCGTACCGTCGGGAGATTCCGCGCAGACAATCATTCCCTCGCTTAAAATTCCTTTCATTTCGCGCGGAGGCAGATTAGTAACGACTATTACTTTTTTTCCGACCATCTCCTCGGGCGAATAGTGTTTCGCTATCCCCGACAATATAGACAGCGTTCTGTTTCCGACCTTTACCGTTTCGTGCAATAATTTGCTCTTTTTCACAGCCTCGCAAGCTATGACTTTGCCGACGCGCATTTCGACTTTCGCAAAGTCGTCTATGGTTATGGGCTCGCGCTTTTCCTGAGTCTGCGTTTCGGCTTCAACCGAAGCGCGCTGGGCTTCCTCTATTTTTGCTATCACGGATTTAAGCTCCTCGAATTTTATTCTTTCAAACAGCGTTGCAGGGGTTGCCGTTACGGTATATTCCGTAACGCACTTTTCGTTTTCCCGCTCGCGCGCCTTTGCGCCGATTTCGGCTAAAATCTTATCCGCCGTATCTGGCATAAAGGGTTTTAAAATATTCGCGCCTATATCGAGCGAACACAGGAGATTGTATAATACTTCGGAAAGTCTTTCTTTTTTCGCTTCGTCTTTTGCAAGTATCCAGGGCGTCGTTTCGTCGATATATTTGTTTGCTCTGCGGAACAGCGTCCAAAGACAGTCGAGAGCGTCCGCGACCTTAAACTCGTCCATTTTCGCGCAGACTTTGCCGAACGTTCCGCGTATCACGTTTTCGAAATCATTATCGATTTCCTCTACCTCTCCCGTTTTCCGCGCGGTTCCGCCGAGGTATTGATTGGTCATAGAAACCGTTCTCTTTACGAGGTTGCCTAAAACGTTGGCGAGTTCGGAATTGATTTTTTCGCACATCAGTTCCCAGGTTATGATTCCGTCGTCGCCGTAAGGCATTTCGTGAAGTACGAAATAGCGCACCGCGTCCGCACCGAATATACCCGCAAGGTCGTCCGCGTACAACACGTTGCCTTTGGACTTGGACATCTTGTCCCCGCCCTGCAACAGCCAAGGATGACCGAAAACGCATTCCGGAAGAGGCTCGCCCATAGCCATAAGGAATATCGGCCAGTAAATCGTATGGAAACGGATAATGTCCTTACCGATTATATGAACGTCGGCGGGCCAATATTTTTTATAATTATCCGAGCTTTTTTCGGGCGAATAACCCAAGCCCGTAATATAGTTGGTAAGCGCGTCAAGCCACACGTAAACGACGTGACGGCTGTCGAAGTCCACGGGAATTCCCCATTTGAACGTTGAGCGCGAAACGCACAGGTCCTGCAATTTCGTTTTGAGAGTACCGTTTTCGCAAGCCTTTATAAGTTCTTCGTCCGATTTTCCGATAAATTCGTCCGCAAGAAGGAAATTGTTCATCATCTCGTTCTTGCGCGAAACGGGACGGATAAATTCGGGATGCGAAGCTATATGCTTTACAAGCCGTTCCGCGTACTTGCCCATTTTAAAGAAATACGCTTCTTCGCGCGCGGGTTTTACCTCCCTTCCGCAATCGGGGCATTTACCGTCCGCAAGCTGGGCTTCCGTCCAAAAACTTTCGCAGGGAGTACAGTACAAGCCCTCGTAAGAGTCCTTGTAAATATCGCCCTGTTCGTAGAATTTTCTGAAAATTTTCTGTACGGCGCGTTCGTGGCTTTCGTCGGTCGTGCGGATAAATTTATCGTAGGATATGTTCATCAATTGCCATATACGCTTTATCTCGCCCGCGACGCCGTCGACGAATTGTTTAGGGGTCACTCCCTTATCCGCGGCTTTCTGTTCGACTTTAAGACCGTGCTCGTCCGTTCCCGTCATAAAGAACACGTCGTAACCGCGCATACGTTTATACCGAGCAATCGCGTCCGAGAAAATCATCTCGTAAGTATTTCCGATATGGGGTTTACCCGAAGTATAAGTAATTGCCGTAGTAATGTAATATTTCTGTGCCATAACCAGATTATACCACTTTAATAAACGGTTGTAAAATATTAGCGGGCGCATATAATAAATTTTCGGTTCATAAAGATAGTTTATGAACGTAATATTCACGGTTGTATTTATAGCGTCGATGATAACGATAGCCGTCGTTTCGCCCGATAAGCTGTTGTCCTCTCTCTTAGGCGGAGCCGAAAGCTCGGTTAAAATGGCTCTCACCCTTTTCTGCATTTACGCAGTCTGGATGGGGCTTTCGAAACTCGCGGAAAAATCTGGGCTTTCGAAATATATTGCGCGCGGGTTAAAACCCGTAACCAAAAGAATATTCAGAACGGACGACGAAACTGCGAACGAACAGCTTGCAATGAATATTTCCTGTAATCTTTTGGGGCTCGGAGGTGCGGCTACGCCTTACGCGGTGAAAGCTGTCGAAGAGCTGGATAAACAAAGCAACGATTTCGCGCAGAAGCTGTTGTTCGTTATAAACGCCACGTCTATTCAGATACTGCCGACGACGGTAATCGCGCTCAGAGCGGGCGCTGGCAGTTTAAGCCCGTCGGATATATTTCTACCCTCGTTAATATGCACCGCAATATCCACGCTGACCGCAGTAGGTCTGTATTTAATCGGACGGAAAATATGGCGCTGATAATTCCCGTTATATTTATTTTCGTATTCCTTTTCGCGGTAATAAAAAAAGTCAGCGTTTACGATTGCTTTACTGAAGGAATTTCGGAAGCGGTAAAATTTACGGTTTCGCTTCTTCCCTGCCTCGCCGCCATATTTATGATGTGCGCGCTGTTCGAAGCTTCGGGACTCTCCGATATGCTCACGGATTTTCTCTCGCCCGCTTTCGGATTTTTGGGTATACCGAAAGAGCTTACAAAACTCGTGCTCATAAAACCATTTTCGGGAAGCGGTTCGCTCGCGTATTTAAACGAAATTATTTCAACTTACGGCGCGGACAGTTATATCGCGCGTTGTGCGTGCGTTTGCTTCGGTTCCTCGGAAACCGTGTTCTATATTTCGGCGGTTTACTTTGCGGGATTAAAGGTTAAAAAACTCGCTATGCCGATAATATGCGTGTTAACGGCGACTTTGATTTCCACCGTCGCCGCCTGCCTTATTTGCAGAATTTTATAGAAAATATTACAAGCAGAAACGGCGCGAACCGGAGTTCGCGCCGCCTCTATATGATAAGGGGGAAAATGATGAGCTATGTAACGTAAACATCGTTTACATTTACAATTATACTCAAATAAAGATTAAATGCAAAAAAATAAAAATATATTTTTTTAAAAAACCGAATTTTATTTACTATAACAAAATTTGATATATTTTAACAAACACGTCCGTTTTCTCTTAATTTTGCAACCGCTTTTTTCAAAGCGGAAACGACGATTTCAACCTCTTCTTCCGTGTTGTATTTACCGAAAGTAAAGCGTACCGCGGACTTGACTCTGTCGAAAGAAAGCCCCATTGCGGTTAAAACGTGCGAAACAGACGACGCCCCCGCCGAACAAGCCGAACCCGTCGAAACCGCTATACCGTTTAAGTCGAGCACAAATAGGATATTTTCGCCGTTACAGCCGTCGAACGAAATATTCGCGTTCGAGGGAAGCCTGTCCCCGCTTCCTATCAAATGCGAGCCTTCGATTTCCGACAGAACTTTTTTTACGAAATTGTCGCGAAGCTTTGAAATTCTTTCGTTATTTTCGTCCATACCGCGGAACGCGTTTTCAAGCGCAACGGCACAGCCGACGGCAGAAGCGGCGTTTACGGTCCCGCCGCGCAAGCCTCTTTCCTGTTTTCCGCCCGAAATCAGTCTTGAAATTTCCGCGCCGTCTCTTATATACAGTGCGCCGAAGCCTTTGGGACCGTAAAATTTATGCGACGAAATTCCGAGCGCGTCACAGCTGTTTACGGGCAAAGGAAGGACTCCCGCCGTCTGGACGCAGTCGCAGTAATAAAACACCCCGAGTTTTTTGCATATTCCGCCGATTTCTTCGACGGGCTGAATTACGCCGGTTTCGTTATTTGCGTGCATTACCGCGCAGAAAACGGTATCGGCTCTTATCGCGTTTTCAACGTCGGCGGGATTTATTCTACCGCTACCGTCGGAACCTATAAACGAGACTTCATAGCCGAATTTTTGCATATCTTTCGCGCTCTCTATGAGAGCCGGGTGTTCGATTGCGGAAACTATTATGTGCTTCCCGCGCCCCGCCGCCGCGGAGCAAGCGCCTTTCAAAGCCCAATTGCCCGCCTCCGTTCCGCCCGAAACGAAGAACACTTCGTCCGGTTTACAGCCGAGCAGGTTTGCTATTTTGTCGCGCGATCTAAGAACTCCTTCGGACGCAACACGTCCTGCGCTGTGTTGCGACGAAGGATTTCCGTAATTTTCTTTAAGATACGGAAGCATAGCTTCCAAAACGCCGTTATCGAGCGGAGTCGTCGACGCGTTATCGAGATAAATCGTTTTCAAAAGAATCTAAAATCCTTTTTAAATATTCGTACTGTTGTTTATATCCGAGATACTCTCTTCCGAGTTTAGTAGAAGAATCGAGTTCGTTGAGTTTTACGTTTCTGTTCGTTTCCAAATACTTTCTGAGCGCGAACAGCACTGCAATCAAAACTATTGCGGCAAGCGCGGCAAACACTATCGTAAGAATTACGAACGTGCCGTTTTCCGCCGAGAAAAGGCGGGTTGCAAAAATTACGGCAAGCACCGCGAGCGCAAAAAACGGTAAAACGGAAATCAAAAGATTTCTTTTTGCCTTTGTATTGCGTTCGGCGAAAAGAGTACGTCTTTCGGCTTTTTTGCGTTCGTTCTCTTCTTTTAGTACGGCTACGGTTTTTTCGACTTCGTTTGCGCGGTTTTCATATTCCGAAGACAGCAATTTCAAAGCTTGTTTCTGCTCTGCCGACGCAAACTGCTTTACTCCGTCCGCCGATTCCGCGCAATCTTCGAGCGATTGAAAATCGGTAAAATTCCTTGAAAGAATTTTAAGTTTCAGACAATAGTAGTCCCCGTTTCCGTCCGCAACGCCGTTTACTTTACCGACTGCGTAAAGCGCGGATTCAAAATCGCCCTCGTTAAGCTTTTTTTCAGCTTTCTCCAAAGCAATTCTGATTTTCTCTTCGCGAGCCGATTGCTCTTCGGCTCTCATTCTTTCGCGTTCCGCGAGCTGCTCGGGAGTTAAGAGAGCCGCTTCATCGTCGTCTTCGAGATATACGGGTATATCGAATACGGGAATATCGCTTTCGTCGTCGGGAGTTTCCGTATCGTCGATAATAAGCTCGTCTTCTCCGTCCGCGTTTCTGCGTATCTTATATTTTCTGTCTTTATCGTCGTCTATCAGCCTTTCTTCTGCCATATATTTACCTCTTTATATCTTTTTCGGAAAATGCGTTTTTAAGCGGTACGGAGCGAATTTCCCTCTGTAACGGCTTAATGCGTAAGCGCAGTATTCCGCATTTTCGAAAACCGCGTAAACCCCGCTCCCCGAACCCGTCATATTGACCGCGAGCGGGTCGAAAGCCGAAAGCTCGTCGTATGCGGTCTGAATATCTTTCGAAAGTTTTTTCGCGGCGGGCGCGAGCGCGTTATTCAAAAAAAGAGAATATTTATCGCCTTTAACGAGCGCGTCTTCAGTCTGTTGACTACCGCCGCCGCAATCTCCGATTGAGTCGAAAGTTTTGAAGCACTGCGCGGTGCTTATCCGCTCTTTCGGGGCAAGAAGCAAAAAATCGAGTTTAAGCCTGCTGTCTATGGGTTTAACCTCGTTACCGCGGCCGAACAGTCTTGCATAACCGCCTGAAAGCATATACCTTGTGTCGCTTCCTGTACGGTCGGCAAGAATTTTAAGCCCTATCCTATCGCAGGTACCGTAGAGTTTCGAAAGACCGTTCAATACTCCCGCCGAATCCGCGGACGAACCGCCCGCGCCGAGCCCCATAGGAATATTTTTATATATAGTTATATCCGCGCCGCAGGTGCCGTAATTTTCTATGAACATTTCCGCAGCTTTGACGGCGTTATTATCTTCATAAGCTATACTCTCGCTTCCGCAACCGTGCATAGAAATCGAAACGAGTTTATCCCTGCGCTTTTTTAAGACAATCAAATCATACAAATCGACGCTCGCCACTATGCTGTCGAGCAAGTGAAAACCGTCTTTTACGCCTGTGATATTGAGAGTAAGATTAAGTTTTGCGTAAGACTTTATCCTGACGCTTTCCATAACGGCATTATAACACAAGCAATAGATTATTTCAAGAAAAACGGCGGGGTGAATTTCACCCCGCCGACGAACGCAAATCGGTTTAGCTGTTTTTAGGTCTGTAAACGAGTATTCTCTCTTTCCCCGAAAGCGGGAACGAAAGTTCGGGATTAGTTGCCTGAATTTCTTCGGGACTTTGCAGAAGCTTTTTCGCCGTTTCCCAAAGTCCGTCGCCTGCGGTAGGTATGTAAACGCTCAACGCACAGTCGTTCGAATCGACTTTTTCGCCTTCTTCGGCTTCCGTAAGATATTTTACCGTGACGGTTTCGCTGTCGGCTGCGGCGATTTTAAGCACCGCCTCCGCTTCGCACTCGCCCTCTGAACGCTGTCTGATATTTACTCCGCAGACCGCTACGGAAATATTCATACAATCTTCACCGAGTCCCGCGAGAGTAACCGAGAACGGAAGATTTACTTCGGTGGAATGTACTTCGCCGTTCTGCTCGTACAAAAGCGTAGCCGAAACACTGCCCTCAATGCCGTTCTCGGAGCGCGCGTATTCCGCTTTAGGAAGCGCGGCGGCAAGAAACGCGCAGGAATAATCGAGCTTTGCTTTGCTTGCGCAAAGTCCCGTAACGCGCTCGGTATAAGATTTTATTTCACCGCAAGGCGAAGACGTTTCTTCCGCATAAGTCAATTTCAAGGCATTCCCGCACGAGAAAGCGTCTGAAATAACGGAAACTTCTTCCTCGTCGTAATACTGACCCGAAAAGCCGAGCTGAGCGATGATTTCGACGTCGCACTTACCCTTTTCTTCGTTGACGCGCGCGTTAACGCTTATTTCTTTAACCTCTGCACGGCATACCGCTTTTCGCGCCAACAGCGCTTCCTCGCAGGCAATCTCCGATTTAAAAGGTATTATTCTGTCAAGACATACGGGTTTACCGCCGCGCACGGCAAGAAGCGACAGATATATTTCTCCGCTTATTTCAACAGCTCCCGCACGGCAGCCGCAGTCGAGAACCAATACTTCCGCCGCGGGAATAAGTACGTCTTCCGCGTTGCAGTCGAAATCGTCATCAACTTCGCTCTCTCCCGTAAACGTAACCGCAGTATAAAGTTTTTGGTTTTCGCGGTTGCACACCGCTCCTTCCGCGCTTACAAGCAGATTTCTCTCGGCGGAAGCGAATACCGAAATTTCAGCTCCGACAACAACGGCAACGAGATAGGAAGAACCGTCGCGCTTTACCTGAGCTTTTTCGCACGTAAGAGAACAAAGCGCGTTATGTGCGGGCGCAAGAGAGTCGTCGTCGCAATAATGCGAGAATTCCGCGCCTTTCTGAATACGGCAAAGCTTGCCGTTTTCGTCGGCGTACGCAAGAGTGCAAACCAGGCGCCCGCCGTAGGTCACTCTGCCCGAAGCCGTTTCGCAGGACGAAAGCGAAACCTGGGGATAAACCGCCGTAACTTCGCCTATCTCCTGACCGGATAATCTGATTTCTACAATGGACTGTGATTTTAATACGGCAATGCGCCTTTGATAAGTCCCCGTTGAATACTGAGTTGATAAAGACATAAATCCCTCCCTCGGCACTGCCGATTATATACAAGGTATAATATGCCGTTATCGCGGCGTATATTCCATTTTATTTTATCGTGGAATTTCGATTATTCGGCGGCGCGCTCTGTAATTTTAACTCTTCCGCAGAGAATTTCCGAGTACGAGTAAGCCGTTTTGCCGAGAAAATTTTTATCGTCCGGACAGACGGTAAAAAGCGACGGATAAATACCGCTTAACGTTGCGGCGAAAGTTACGAATTTGTTTCTGCCTAAATTGAGTTTTACGGTAACGGGTTTCTGGTTCAACCCGGTTACCATATCTTTGATTGCTTTGATAGTCGTGTTTACTTTAATCATACAATTATTTTTGCCTGATTTTGGAAAAATTATGCGCCCGCAGGCGTTGCCTGCGGGCGCGGAAATAACTTAACGGTTTAAATTAAAAATCGTCGTCATCGTCATCGTCGAAATCCTCGTCGTCATCGTCGAAGTCGTCGTCTTCAAGTTCCGAAAGCGAATCGAGTTCGTCGTCGAAGAAATCGTCGTCCGAATTTTCCTCTTCCTCTTCTTCTATTTCGGCGTCGAGTTCTTCCTGCAAAGTTTCGTCGTCCACCGTGAGGTCGCTCTCAACCTCTTCTTCTATATAGTTCTTCCACTCCTCGTCCTTTTCTATATCAACTTCGTCTTCCCTGTCGTACTCGCTGTCTTTCTTGCAAGCTTCGCACATCTTATCGCCGTATCGCATCATATTCACCCCGCATACGGGACAAAGCTCGGACTGTTCTGCGTCCGCGTCGAGCGCCTCGTAATCCTCGTCGTCAAGGTCGGCAAACTGCAATTTATTTCCTTTTAATTCCGCGATACAGACGTCGCAGTAATCCTGTTTTTCTTCGTCGATATAATTTAACTCGCATCTCGGACATTTAACGTATTTTACCATAACTTACTCCGTTTTACCGTTTTATTACAGCCTATGCGCATTAAAGCGCGTTGTGCTAAAACTTTGCTTTTTAAGTGCGTTATAAATTTAACTTACTTTTTAATGAGTAACATTATATTAATATTTCCGTAGTTTGTAAACTGTTTTTACAAATATTTTCGCACTAATTTTAAATTTTTTTTAAGCTTTAAAATCTCTCACGCGAATTAATATGCGCAACCCCCTTACACTTATGCGTAAGGGGGTTGAATTATTATTGAATTTTATTGTTCGTCGGAATACACGTCGATATTTTTATCGTCGGTAGTATCGACTTTAATTCTCTGTTTCTTGTAAGAAGGAAGTTTTTCTTTACGTTTTCTTATTATTATACGTGCTACGATTGCCGCCGCCGCGATAATTATAAGTCCGCCTGCCGTAACGCCGATAATGAAACCGGCTTTTGCTCCTGCGGAAAGCCCTTCGAACCAAGTCTGTTCCGTTTCGGGATAAGCCTGCAAATAATTGGTTTTAAGCAGGTCGGAATAAGCTTTTGCGTCAGCCTCGTTCATACGTCCGAGAAGCGCATAATAGTAATCGCGTTTATTCGCCGCCACGTCGTTCCCGTTTATTTTAACCGTATCCGTGGAATATTCGCTCCAATCTCCCTTAACCGCAACGAAATCTTTGTATTTTTCAACAGACTGCTTGGACCAGAAATGCTCTTCGTTGTAATCTTTAATGCTTACGTAAGCTTGGATAAGTTCGTCTATATAATCGGCGTCGCTTGTGTAGAACGCGTATTTTAATGCGTTGGGAAGATTTTCGTAAACGGTTGAATCAATTTCCGCGATTTTATCGCTTACGCCTTTATATTTATCGTTAAGAGCTTTGATACCCTCGTTATTCAAAACTTTGCCGTCTGCGCCGCGCAAATCGCAAGCCATAATATATACGTAACCGGTCATATTTTCGGTCTGGGTCGGGAACAAAATCTGTCCGTCGTACATCTCGGGCTTATACCAATCGCTGGCGGCATCCAAATCAAGTACGCACACGGGAGTATAATCGTCGACTATATCGCCGAACGGATTGTAATAATCTCCGCTGTTTCCGTCGTACTTAATACGGTTTACCGAGTATCCGTTTACGGAGTAACCGTTAGCATTTTTCGAAACCGAATAATATATATATTTATTGGAGTAGTCTATCAAAAGTATAGTAGGCTGACCGCCCGTCGTCATATAGAAAGTGTCTTCGCCGTCGACTTTGGTAGCGAGTTCGCCGTTTTCGTTTATAATGGTTTTGATTAAGCCGTTGCTGTTCGCTATCAATACGTTTTCTATATTTCCGTTGCCGTCGAACAGATACGTGTAGGAACTCGCAGCCGAACCGTCTCTTATAAGGCACTTATCGTCTTCGGGATTGCCCGAAACCGAATTCCAATCGGGTTTGAGAATATCCGTTTCCTTTTCATTGAACAACAGAGCAGCGCTCGTACTTCCAAGACTGCTGCGCGTACGCGTATAGAAAAGATTGCCGTTCTGATAGCTTGAAACCGTATAAGTGAACGCGCTTCTGTTTACGTCTTCCGCGCCTTCGCCGTTAAACGGAGTAACGTTGAGTTTGTCCGTACTGCCTATGCCGATACCGTCGTAGACGAGCGTTCCGCAGTTGACGTATTCGGGGTCTTTTGAAGAATCGTATCCGTTCTCGCTGTTTTCGAAAGCTTTCGTAAGATACTCTGTATAATCAACCGCGCCCGTTGCGTATTTGCGTTCCGCGCCCGCAGTTACGGTATAAAGCTGATTATACGTAGAATAAGTTTTATTGAGCACGAAATCGGTAACTTTCATCGTGTAAAAAACACGGGGATTGGTCAAATCGTTTTTATCGAAAGTCACGCTGTCGACGTTGTAAGCGAGAAGCGTGTCGGATTTTTCTTTTGTGTTGTAAGAATGAAGATTTTTGACGCCCGTTTCTTCTCCGAACAATTTTTCGTCCGTAGCTACGTATAAAAGATAAACCACGCCGTTTTCTTCTACGTAACGGTACTCGACTGTATTGTCGGAATACTGTACGTAGTAATCTTTCATTGAATCGGTTCCGTCGAGTTTCGTACTTTTAAACGCAAGATGGGAATTCTGAACCTCGCCGTCGCTGTTCTTTTCCGTCGAGGGTGTAGAATAATATACATAATCTCCGTAAACGAAAATTCCGGCATTGCTGTTTCCCGAATAAGCTATCTGGGGAACGACGGTCTGAACGTTCGAATAATTACGGTTCGAAAGGTCTGTCTTGGAAATGCGCATAACGGCGCCCTTGACCGCTTCGCCGTAAGCGTTTTCCGCGGTATTGACTTCCTTACCGTTGATAAAGTAGATATAGTCGCCCTTTTCAACCGCAAATCCGCCGTTGGAAACCGGTTCGCCCTTTTTGTAATCGCCGTCCAAAGATTGCGTTTTATACGTGTTGCTGCACGCCGAAACGGTAAAAACGCCGACTGCGGCAACTGCCGCGGCTGTAAAGCATATAATTTTATTAAAAATCCTGCGCATATTGTAACTCCACCGAGTAAAACTATTTAATTACTTTATAAGCACTAAACATTATATACCAAACCGAAAGTTTAAGCAATAAATTTCGGCTTGATTTTAACGAAAAATTTATTAAAAGGAGTATTTATTACGGAAAAATTCGCACTATTGAACATAATTAAGGCACTGGAAGGACTTTCTGTTAAACACGACGGGAACAATGCGGAAGAATCCCCTCCTCCCCGTCCTTCCGAAACCCGTCCGACCGGAACGGAAAAAACAGAGGACGTTCCCAACGTAATGGCGAAAGTTATCGAACGGCACGAAAGAATTTCGAACAGGGTGCGTTCAAACGGCGCGCGCACGAAATGAACGCGCAAAAAAATAAGAGAGGCAAAAAAGCCTCTCGTATTTTCTTGAATTATCTCTTCGAGAACTGAGGTGCGCGGCGAGCTTTTTTCAAGCCGTACTTCTTTCTTTCCTTGACTCTCGGGTCGCGGGTTAAGAAGCCCTCTTTTTTGAGCGCGGGACGGCAGCCTTCTTCGGCTTGAAGAAGAGCGCGGGCTATGCCGAGACGGATAGCGTTTGCCTGTCCGGTATATCCTCCGCCGTAAACGTTTACGAGGACGTCGTATTTGCTTTCTACGCCCAACAGGGTAAGCGGCTGTTTAACGACATACTGCAAAACGCCCTGAGGGAAATAATCCTCGAAAGCTCTTTCGTTTATTTCTATAACGCCCGTACCCGCAGGAACGAGACGAACGCGCGCGATGGCTTTCTTTCTTCTGCCTGTTCCCCAGAATTGAAGCTTTTTCTTTAAATTAGCCTTTGCCATATTTTAATCTTCCTCTTACCTTAATATAATTTCAGCTCTTCGGGCTTCTGCGCCGAATGGTTATGTTCCGCGCCTTTATAAACGCGAAGCTTTTTAATCATATCCCTTCCGAGAGAGTTCTTGGGAAGCATACCCTTGACGGCTTCGTAAACTGCAAGGTCGCTCTTTTCGGCAAGCATTTTTTTATAGGAAATTTCTTTCAGTCCGCCGATATATCCGGTATGATAACGGTAAAATTTATCGTCGAGTTTTTTGCCTGTAAGAACCACTTTGTCGCTGTTTACCACGATTACGAAATCACCCGTGTCAACGTTAGGCGTAAACGTGGGTTTATTTTTACCGCGGAGTATGGCAGCCACCTTGGATGCAAGCCTGCCGAGGGGTATACCCGCAGCGTCGACAACGTACCATTTTCTTTCAACTGTCTCGGCTTTTGCCATATAGGTTTTCATTGTTTGCTCCTTAATTTACTATTTCAATAAGAAATGTCTTTTTTTTAATAATCTTAAAACGTAAACTTATTTTATTATTTTATAAAATTTCTGTCAAGCCGTTTTGTATCGGGTTTTCAAAGTTTTTTAAAATTTTAAAATTATTTTTTTTCGGCGTCCAAAAGCTCGTTATAAAGCTCGGAATACCTTTTCGAAACCCCGTCCCAGCTTTCGTATACGTATTTCAGCGCGCCTTGTCCCGCGCGTTTTGCCACAGACGGGTCGTTTAATATCTTTATTATGTTCTCCGCCCAAATCTCCGCTCCGTCTTCCCAGACAAAACCGCTGACGCCGTCCTCTATCCTCTCGGAAGCACAGCTTCCTTTTAGTGCGGCGGTCGGGGTCGCGTTCGCCGCCGCCTCCAAAACAACCAATCCGAACGTATCGAACGCAGACGGAAACAATAAAATATCAGCCGCGGCGTAGTAAGACGCGAGAAGCTTTTTATCTGTAATCTTTCCTGCGAAAATCACGTTTTCCGTCAAGCCGAGTTCTCTCGCCGTCTTTTTAAGTATCTTGCCGTATGCGCCGTCGCCCACTATCAAAAATCTGAAATTACCGTATCCGCGTTTTTTTACAATCGAAAGCGCGGACAAGCTCAGCTGAATATTTTTTACCTCAGCAAGCCTTCCCGCGTATATAAAAGTAAAATTGTTTTCAAGTCCGTACTCTTTTACGATTTTTCCGGTAACTTCTATATCGGCGGAAAGCGGCAGCATACCCGTAGCATTGCCGATTACTCTTATGTCTCCGCATTTTTTATAGCCGTATTCCCGCAAAACTTCCACCGTCCCGCCGGAAACCGCCGTCACCGCGTTACAGCCGTTTATACAGCGCATAATATAGCCCATCATAAATTTTACGAGCAATCTGCTTTTTAAACGGTTTTTAAACTCGTCCCTGAACTTCGTCCTCATAGTAAAAACAACGGGTACGCCGTATTTTTTACCGAGTTTAAGCGCGTATTTGGAAAGAATAAACGGACTTTGCAGATGAATAATATCGAACCCGCCGTTTTTTATAAGTTTTTTTACGCTCCTGTCGAACTGCGGCAGAGCGGCGCGGTAATCTTCGTTGGAGGGAACGGAAAAACAACGGTGGATTTTCAGCCCGTCCACCTCCACGATTTCGGGATATTTCGGAACGAGTAATTCAACCGTATGCCCCTGCTCGCACAGTTTTTTAGATATATTCACCATACTCTCGTTTGGTCCGTCGAGATTAGGATAAAAACTGTCTAAAACCTGTAAAATCTTCATTGCCTGTTCTGCCTTCTGCGCCTTACGAATTTTCTTATGAACTCAAAAACTATAATTCCGAGACCTATGATTATATAGATATAATAAACGGACAATCGCCACGCGAAAACCGACCAGCTTAACACGCTGCCCGTAATAAAAGCGGAAAACGCAATCGTACCTGTACTCTCGATAGCGCCCGAATTGCCCGGAGTAGGTATTATCGCGACGCTCTGCGTTGCGTAAACGTTCAAAGCCATAACCGAAATAAGCGTCTGAAAACCGCCGTCGCCCGCGCCGAACGCGGAAAACATTTTCATTACGAAGAACGGAAGCGCGAACCTTAGAAGAACTTCGGCTATGCACAGAACGATAAGCGCGATAAAATTTAACGGCTTATGCGACATTATTTTGAAAGAAGCACGGAAGTCGTCGACTGTTTTATAGGCTTTCGCCATCGCTTTTTCCTTGTCCTTAACTATTCTGATTTTGAAACCTATGGAAATAAAAAGCGACGCGAGCTTATGAGAAAATTTAGGAAAAAGGACGAACAACAACACCATTACAGGCAAAAACAGGTTCGCGGCTATTCCTATCCACGCGCCCACGAGAATGGTAGTCTGCCATTTCGCGTCGCCTATGCCCGACAACGCGCCCGTATTGAAAGCCATAAGAAGAAGGCTTACCGTGCACATACAAAACATTTGCGTAAAATATTTGATGAGCACTACCGCGCTCGAAATTCCGCCCGAAAAACCTTTCTTATGAAGATAATAAATCTGCATAGGCTGACCGCCTACCGCAAACGGGGTTACGCTGTCGTAAAATTTCCCCAATAGCTGTACTTTAAGACTCGTACGCAGATTGCATCTGCCAGCCGTCGTTTTCATAATTACAGCGTATTTCATCCAGTCGCAGAAAAGAATGGATAAAATAACCGCTAAAAGGACGAGCGCGAACCTCCAATCGCTCCCCGCAATAACCGAACCGAAAGACTGTGTTTCGCCCATATCTTTGGCGATTCCGAACATAGCCCAGATACCGAGCCCTATCGCAACCGCGAGAAGAACGTAACTCAGCCAGCCGTATTTGCTCTTTTTGGGCGGTTCTACCGTCCTTCCTTCGAAATTTTTGAACGCGTCTTCTTTGCCGTCGGTTCCGATATTCAATTGTTCGGGATTATCTTCGTTTAAACTCATATCTGAAACCTATGCAAAAGCTTGGCGTTTATGCCTAATCCGCGCCGGAATTGCGCGTTAGCACTTGTATTATTTTAATATCGCTTTAATTCGTTTTATACCTGCCGACACGTTTTCCTGCTTGGTAATTTTAAACGTACCGAGTTCGCCGGTAGAAGCTACGTGCGGACCTCCGCATATTTCCTTGGAAAATTCGCCTATAGAATACGTCTTGACCGTTTCGCCGTACTTGTTTCCGAACACGCCTACGAAACCGCCGTCTCTCGCCTCTTCCAGACTCATTTCCTTTAAAACCACGGGAACGTTCAGCTTAATCTGTTCATTGATTAACTTTTCGACGCTCTCCACCTCTTCGGGAGTGAGCTTGCGCGCGAAATTGAAATCGAAACGGAGTCTTTCCTCGTTTATATTACTGCCTTTCTGCTGAATATCGGACGAACACACGATTTTAAGCGCGGCGTTGAGAAGGTGCGTCGCGGTATGATATTTAGTAGCCGTTTCCGAACCGCTTTCGAGTCCGCCCTTGAACTGTCCCGCGGCCAAAACCCTGCTCTTTTCTCTATGCTCGGCGAACGCGGCTTCAAAACCCTGTTCGTCAACCGTCAATCCGTTTTCCCGCGCAAGTTCTTCCGTAAGCTCCAAAGGGAAACCGTAGGTATCGTAAAGTCTGAAAGCCTGTTTACCGCCGATTACCGTTTCCTTTACGTAAGACGGGTTGCTCTTTAACATAAACTCGTTCTTGCGCTCCAAGGACGTCACGCACTTCTCGAATTCTTTTATGCCCTGCGCAAGGGTCGCTTCGAATCTGTCCGCTTCCTTTTTAATCTCGCCGAGAACATATTCCTCTTTTTCCAAAAGGCGGGGATACGCTTCGCCGTAAATTTTTTCAATGAATATCTTCGCCGCTCCGAGCATTGCCGAGCTCTCTACGCCGAGCTGACGGCAATAGCGAATCGCCCTGCGCATAAGACGTCTGAGAATATATCCCGCGCCGGTGTTGGAGGGCTGTATTCCCTGTTCGTCGCCTATAAGCATAACCGCGGTTCTCGTATGGTCCGCGATAATGCGCATCGCTTTCGTATCTTCGCCCGCGCCGTATTTTCTTCCGCTCACGCGTTCGAGTTCTTCTATAACGGGCGCGAAAAGGTCGGTCTTGTAACCGTCGGAAAGCCCGTTAAGAAAAAGCAACATTCTGTCGAAGCCGAAACCCGTGTCTACGTTCTTGTTTTCAAGAGGCTCGTATCCCGTTTCCTTTTTCTTATACTGCATATATACGTCGTTGCCTATCTCCACGTAATCGTCGGGGAACACGGGGTTTTTCTTGCCCGCGTCAAGCGGATAGAACCATTCGTTGTCGGGACCGCAAGGCGTACCGACGGTACCTTCGAGTTCCCACCAATTGTCCGATTTGGGAAGGAAATATATATGTTCGGACGCAATTCCGAGATTTTTGAGAAGTTCCGCCGTTTCGTCGTCGCGGGGAGCAGACTCGTTGCCCTCGAACACGGTTACGCAAAGCTTGTCCTTTTCGAGACCGAAAACTTTCGTTAAAAGTTCGAAAGTCCAAGCGGTTTTTTCCTTTTTGAAATAATCGCCGAGAGACCAGTTTCCCATCATCTCGAAGAACGTGAAGTGCGAAGCGTCTCCGACCGATTCGATGTCCACGGTGCGTACGCAACCCTGAACGTTGCACAGTCTTTTTCCGTCGGGGTGTTTCTTACCCAAAAGATAAGGCATTAACGGCTGCATTCCCGCAACATTGAACATAACGCCCGTGCTTCCGTCGCCTATTAGCGAAACCGCGCCTATATCGACGTGTCCTTTACCCTCGTAAAAGGATAACCATTTTTCTCTAAGCTGTTTTGACGTAATTTTCATAATTTCATTCCTTTACTATCGTATATCCGTCTTTACCGTCTTTGACCGCGTAGCCGAGCGCGCTTATCTTTGCGCGGAGCGCGTCTGCCTCGGACCAGTTTTTTGCCTGTTTTGCCTGCCATCTCTTTTCGGCGAGCGCCTTTACCTCATCGGGAATTTCTTCGGGGTTTTTCGCCCTCACTTCGTCGAAATAGTCCTTCGTCTGCTTTTTGAACAGTCCCAAAAGAGAATAAGTTTCTCTTACCTGCCGTACGTCGTCCGCCGCAGTTCGGTCGTTTGCCGATAACTTTTTGTTTATCTCTTTGAAAATTCCGAACAAATCCGAAAGCGCGAGCGCGGTATTGAAATCGTCGCTCATAACGCCGTCGAACCGCTTGTCTATTTCCGCGTTGCCGGAAACGCCCTTACCGAACTTATTTTCAACCTTCTCCATAACCGCGTAAAATTCGGAAATATGTTTTTCCGCTTCGCCGAAAACGCCGTCAGTAAGGTTTATATCGTTTCTGTAATTCGTCTGCAAAAGCGCGAATTTTACCGCTTCGTTAGAATACTTTTTCAGCAAATCTTCCAAAAGCAAACTGTTGCCGAGACTTTTCGACATCTTCTGTCCGTTCACTTTTATAAGCCCGTTATGCGTCCAGAATTTCGCAAACCGTTTGCCCGTAAGACTTTCCGTCTGCGCTATCTCGTTTTCGTGATGGGGAAATATCAAATCCCTGCCGCCGCCGTGAATATCTATCTGTTCGCCGAACGCTTTCCGATTCATGGCCGAACATTCGATATGCCAACCCGGTCTTCCTTTGCCCCAGGGCGAATTCCAACTGATTTCGCCAGCCTTAGCCGATTTCCAAAGCGCGAAATCCGCGGGGGTCCTCTTCTCTTCTCCGTTCTCGACGCGTACGCCGTCGAGCATATCTTCGACCGAACGGTTCGAAAGACAGCCGTAACGCTTAAAACTCGTTACGTCGAAATAAACGTCTCCGTTATCTGCGGGATAAGCGTGTCCGCTATCTATGAGTTTTTGAATAAAATCTATTATGTTTTCAATGTTTTCGGTAGCTTTAAGCCAAAGCGTCGGTTCGCCGACGTCGAATTCCGCCATTATCCCGTCGATTTTCTTAATCATATCCGCGGCGTACTTGTCCGCGGGAATACCCGTTTCCCTGCTCTTGTTTATGATTTTGTCGTCGACGTCAGTATAATTTCTCGCATAAGTCACTTTGTAACCCTGCTTTTCGAGAAATTTCCGCATAATGTCGTATATCAAAGCCTGATAACCGTGACCGATATGCGCTTCGCCCGATACCGTGATACCGCAGGCGTACATTTTTACTTTGCCTTCTTCGAGCGGTATGAATTCTTCTTTGGCGCGCGTAAGCGTATTATAAATTCTCATTTTCGTTTTTCTCCTCTTCCAACCGCTTTATCCGTTCTTCGAGCTCGAACGAACGCTCCCTCAGCCGACAGATTTCTATAAGATACGGGTCCTGCTTTTCCTGAACAAGGTCTATGCTGTCCTTACTTCCGTTTATGCGCACAACTCTCGCGGGGACTCCTACAACCGTCGCGTGAGGAGGAACGTCCTTTAAAACGACCGCGCCCGCGCCGACCTTCGCATAATCCCCGACAGTAATGTTGCCGAGAACTTTCGCGCCCGCGGAAATAACGCAGTTTTCGCCGACCGTCGGATGACGTTTTCCCGTTTCTTTACCCGTACCGCCGAGAGTACAGCCCTGATAAATTACCGTGCCCGTCCCGACTTCCGCCGTTTCGCCTATTACGACTCCTTCGCCGTGGTCTATGAACACGCCCGCGGCGATTTTCGCGGCGGGATGAATTTCGATACCCGTTCTGCGCTTGCAATACTGAGAAACCATTCTCGCAAGCAGTTTTAAATGCATTCGGTACAGTCTGTTTGCAAATCTGTGCATAGATAAAGCGCGCACGCCGGAATAAGTGAGAAAAATTTCAAACTTATTGCGCGCGGCAGGGTCGTTATTCTTAGCCGCCGCTATATCCATTCTCAGTCGCTTAAAAAACATTTCGATTATCCGTTTGCCGAATTAATAATATTTGGGTACTTTACATTATATGTTTTAACGTCTTTAATTGCAAGCGTTTTAACGCTTCCTATAAAAACTCGCGGAGCCGTTAATTTTTATTTATGTTAAAAACTTACAGTTTTAAAGAAAATTTGTGAAGATATATGTTAATTTCCTTGACTTACAAAGTTATATCGTGCTACTATAATATTAAGAAAAACATATTTGTTAAATATTCACACGGAGCAGACTATGAAAAGGGAAAGAATGGAAGAAATTGCAGAAATACTCGACAAACGCGGCAAAATGACGCTCGAACAGCTCGAAGAAGTTTTTCCTAACGTTTCGCAGATGACTTTAAGACGCGACTTGTTCCAGCTCGAAGAGGACGGAAGAATTATCCGTATCAGAGGCGGCGCAATGTCCGTAAAGGAAGTACAGAAAGTTTCGGGCGAAGAATATACCAAAAAGACGACCATAAATACCGACGCGAAAATTATCATTGCCCAGAAAGCGGCGGGACTTATAGACGAGAATTCGAGCATATTCCTCGACGGCGGTACGACCGCGATGTATCTCTCAAAAGAAATGCCCGACATTAAATGCAACGTGTTCACTAACGGCATTGCAGTCGCTATGGAACTCGCGCAAAAAAAGAACCCCAACATCACGGTTGTCGGCGGACAGCTTATGAGAGAAAATCTCTCCACCGCTTCGCCCGCCGCAAAAGAGTATTTCGACAGAACGAATTTCGAAATCGCAATCGTTTCGGCTACCGCGTTCACGCCCGAACAGGGATTTTCCTGCAACAGCCAGATAGAGAGCGATTTATTGAAGAGCGTGTTTAAAAAAGCAAGACACGTTTATATGATGCTCGACAGCTCGAAGATAGGCAAAATCAATCCCTATACTTTCGCGCATATAGAAGATATAGACGTTCTCATTACAGACGAGCATTTCCCCAAGGAATATAAACAGCTTTTCGAAGAACACAATATCGTAGTAATGTAATGTTTCTCACGGCTGCGCGTCTTTACTGCGGAAACGCAGACGGCCCGCCTGTTGATATTAAAACACTCCCGCCCGCGCTATATGCGCGGGCGGATTCTTCTATCAGTCGCTCCATTTATGCTTGTCCAAAACGCGGTCTTTTATATCGTCGTAATACTCGAAATATTTTTCGCGGATTTGTTCGCTGGTCATAGTTCCGTCAGCCGGATTGAGCATTTCGTCCAGCTCTTCCGGCGAAAAATCCGACAGGCAGAATTCGCCGTCGAAGAGTTCCGCAAGTTTCATTAAATCCCAGCCCGTAGCTTTCATAGCATTACTTCCTTATATTCAACGGCTCTTTTTCGCCGATTCCAACGCATTGAGATATTCCGTCATATCGGTGTCCCTGTCGGAATAACTGTAATAATACTGAGTCATAGAGTCAACCGTTCCGCTGAAACCTTTTATCGTCCCGGACCAGGTTTCGCTTACGGTATAAAATCTGAAAAGCCCGTTCCCCCAAAGCCCGTAAACTATCGTAAGCCCCGTATCGTCCCCGTCTTCGCCTTTTTTCCATACGCAGTTGTCGGAGTCGTTACCCTTTCTGAGCATTTTCATAGACGCTTCGTCATCGTTTAAAACGTCCGTGTCGAGCGTCATAACAACCAGCAAAGTCCCGTCTTCCGTTTCGGTAATCATCGACTTTTTAATTGCGTTATCTGCAAGTATATTTACGTTGCCTCTGACGGTTACGTTATCACGTCCTGCATTTTCGATAATATCCGCTTCTATATTTTCAGGCTCGATAAAACCGCTTTTTTTCATTTCTATATCTGGTTTGCCCCAATCTCCGCCCGTTTTCCAGTTGCATTCGAGCAAGTTTACGCCAAGCGTATTATGTTCTTTATCGGAAACTTTTATTTTATCTCCTTCAAGTCTGTACAATAAGTTTGTTCGGTCGGTTATACGCGTTCTCGCACTCTCAAAAAGGGACTTGAATCCCGAAATCACCCCGCCCGACTCTATAACTTTTTTTATCGTATAATGATAGCGGTATCCGCAGGTATTCCCGCTTTCATTGACTCTCAGATAAAACTCCTGTCTTTTCGCAGCCGCATATCCGTTCGAACCCAAATCGGTTTCGCCGTCTTGATTGCTGAAATAAGCGTACTTGTCAAGCGTCCTTTCGTTATAACAAGCGTAAGCAAAAAGCTTTGCCGCAGCTTTACAAGCCGCCTCGCTTACGTCCGCGTTTTCAAAATCCACTTCCCCGTCCGCGTCCGTATGGCTCCGTGCGACGGCTTTATATTCTTCGACGGCTTCTCTCGAATACTGTTCGTAAGCAGCGGTCTGCGTCGGCGCAACGTCGATATCCTGCATAATACCGCCGTTATCCACTTCAACCGATTTACCCTTTTTACAGCCCGAAAGCAATGCGCAAAAGAGCATAACCGGCGCGATTAAAACAGACGCAACCTTTACAAACTTTTTCATAACAAAGTGATTATAGCACTTGCGCGGTTATTTGGCAACCCGAAAAAGTGAAAATGTAATGAAAAAATATGATAAACCGTTACTTGCGTTCTTCTATAAAAGCGGTACTCCATAACGGAATATCAAATCTTTGCGATATATGTTCGCATTTACAGGTGAACGCATAAAATATTTGATATCCTTCGCCGTAAAGGGTTTCCAGATTTCCGAGTCCCTTAGAAAGTATCACCGAACTTTCTCTCAATAGTCTTATAACTTCCGCAGACGCCTCTTTAAGATACGTTCCTGCAACGTCGCTGCCGTTATCGACTATTTCGGAAAATTCGTCAAGTTTCACCTCTTTCGCATCGTAACGCGTCGCGTCGTTTATAATCGGCTTACCGCGAACCACGGAAGTTATTGAAATCTGCGGGTATAGTTCTTTAATTACCCTTATAAGAATTTTATCTAAAACTATCTCCCCGCAGTTATCGTGAAGATAACAGAGCGTTTCTGCGTCTTTGAGTTTATTTTTAAAGTTTGCGAGCGTAATTTTATCTATGCGCGAGCGTTCGGCCGCGGCGAATACTGCTTTAATACTGTCCTCGTTCAAACCGCTCAATCTAGCGAAATCTATGTAATTGGAAGCAGACGCAAACTTCAAAGCTTCTTCCAACGGGTCGGACGAATTAACCGCTCGAAAATAAACCTCCTGTTCCGTTTCGAGCAGAAGTTTGTTGAAAAGCGATTTTTCACGCGAATAATCGATACCGCAACCGAAAATTCGGCGGTGAAGCAAGTCTATCCCGCGCATTAAAACGGGTGCGCAGCAATCGCCCGGCGCGCTCTCGCACAATTCTTTTACTTCGCGTTTAAATTTTCCGAGTTTCGTTTTATCGGACTGCTCCCTTTCTACTTTTTTTATCTGACTGTTAAAAAGACAGCTACGGCATTCATTATCGAGTTCCATAAATTTATTATATCAGGCAATAAAATAAATAGCAACCGACGAAGGTTGCTATTTATTTTCACACTTTATTAACTACGCCGGAAAACAGCGCGATATTCTGATAATCCGTTATAATAAACCCGAAAGATTTGTCCACCGTAAAATCTTCGTAAACTTCCGTATATTCGTCGGGACCTGCGGCGCCGGCGCCCGGAATATAGGTTACGGCGGCGCCCTCTATACCTTTCTTATTTACGGTTAAATCCGCAATGTGTCTGACTTCGTTGCAGTAAGCATAGTCGTCCGTCAACGTTGAAAAGTCGCAATCGTTTTCATCGAACAGCGAATTTATTTTGAACTTTGTCTTTAAAACCTCTTTTATTTCGCCGTTGAAAGATGCTTTGAATTCGGGGAACAGACAGCGCGTATAATAACGGATTTTATTCACGTCGTCAACGCCGCCGTAGTCCGTAAGCGAATTTACATTTGAAACGGTTTGCCCGGTGAATACTTCGCCGATATTGTAACCGTCGCGCGGGACGATAAACTTTATTCTGTATCCGCCTATCGGCTCTGTAAAAAACGTCGAATATGTTTCAGCCGACCGGACTCTTCCGCTGAAATAATAACCTTGCAACAGATTTATATCTTTCGCCGTTCCGTCGGACTGTTTAAATACGTACTTTTTGTCTGTAAAAGGCAGTTCGTCACCGTAATTATTCCACAGTGTTTTCAGATACAGAGTATTAATCAGAGTAAAAATAGTTTGTTCCGGCAACTCGAATTTGACGTCTACGAGTCCTTTCGTCCGTTTCTTGACGAAACGGCGGACGGCGTCGTTTGCGTCTTTGTTGCCGTTTTTAAAGTCGGCGGAATAAGAATAACTCAGATAATAGTCCGACAGCGCGTCTATACATTCCTGCTTCACCTTCGTCCCTTCGTTTATCCAAACCGAATTGGCGAGTTTCAGCGTGTGTTTAACCGTAAACCCGTCTTTATATTCCGTATTCAGCGTTTTATATAAGCGAGGAATATACGCGAGCATTTGCTCGTGCGTAAAGTCTAACGCGTTCAGTATTTCAGTACGCGTACGACCGCCCGCGCACTCCGAAGCAAGCGCGAGAGCCATAAAAGCCGATATTGGCGACACGGCGAAGTTGTCGGTTTTATCGTATACAGCGTAAACGGACGAAGCGAAAGCCGAGGAAAATTCGTCGATTTTTAACACGAAGTCCCCGAAACTCAATTCCTCTCTGTTTTCGCTTATAAACTCTTTGGATAAATCACGCGGTTTGCCGAGCAAAATGCTTTTGGCGCAGGCAGGCAAAGTTAAAGCGCATACTGCGGTACAGACAATTACGGCAATCGTTTTTAATCTTTTTTTCATAACAGCCCTCCTTTTATTACAAAAACGAATTATAACCGTATTTTGTCCCGCGAATTCGTAATAAAATCTTTCGGCTGTAAATAAATTTAAAAGTTCAGTTTATCCAAAGACACCGTAACTCAGTAATTTTCTTCGAGTATTTCGAAATAGCTTTGAGGGTGCGCGCAAACAGGACATATCCGTCCATTCGTAATTCCCGCCGTCCGCCGCGTAAGAAAGATTTTCCGCCGTCGTACCTATCCCGCTCAGCTCTTTAAGCCACATTTTTGCGTACTCTTTTTCATTGTCGGCTGTCTTTGCGAAAATAGCTATCTGTTCGTATCCCCTCTTTTTTTGCAGTCGAAGCAAAATAAGTATATTTATTCCTCTTTAAAATTGCATATTGACAATGCGTTGACCGAGCAGTATAATTAACATATTGGAGGAAAAACAGTATGAACAAAAAAAGAAAAATAGCGTTAGGCTGCGTTCCGGCAATTTGTTTGATTGCCTGTTCGGCTCTCTTAGCCTTAACGGGCTGCGCCAAAACAAAATGGAACGTATCCGCAGATTCCGCTTCAGATATAGAAGCAAAACTCGTCAAAAACGACCAGGGCTACAAGCTGATAATCAAAGGCTCCGGAAATATGAAAGATTTCGGTTCGAAAAACGACGTTCCCTGGTATGATTACGCGGACAGTATAAACGAAATTTATATTTCCGAAGGAATAAAAAACGTAGGAGCACGGGCTTTTACCGATATTAATAACGTCGAGTACGTTATATTGCCGTCGAGCATAGCGTCCGCAGGCGCGGAATTTGCGGAAGACGAGTTAAAAATATTCGCTTATTCCAACGATATAAACTACGGCGGCGAAGAGCCGGAAAATTTATATATATACCGTGAAGAAAATATAAAGACCAACGATAAATATTGGCAGTCGGATAAGAGCAGCGGCGATATTATATCAGCTAACGACGACTTATTCGAAGACGAGGGCAATTTCTGGAGATTTAATAAAGAGGGCGTTGCGTATGAATACGTAAAATTAAAAGTGCTTTTCATAGGCAACAGTTTCACGTACCGCAACGGAGTCGTCGAATTCAGCAGCGGAGTTCCCGGAATCTTCGACAATATCGCCGAAGATTTAGGTTACGCGGTCGAAACATATTCTGTTACGGGTCCGGGGTGGTACCTCGACGGACACGCGAACGCTTCCGACGTATGCGGTAAACAGGTTGATAAAATTCTGAACGCGCGCGACGATTTCGATTACATAGTTTTACAGGACCAAAGCACTGTAGCGTTCGAAAATTACAGCCGTTTTCTCAACGGAATAAAAGCTCTGCAAACCAAAATAAACTCAACTCAGAAAAAAGCGAGTATTTACCTGTACGAAACCTGGGGTTCTCCTTTTTCCGCAAACGAGCGGAACATAACCGTTCCCGAAATGGAAATGAAACTGCGCGAAGCTTATACCCGAGCGGGCGAAGAATGCAACGTCAACGTCTCGTATATCGGCAAAGCGTTCACCGAAATTTATAACAAGGCAAAATCGATTAATCTCTATGCTTCCGATAACCGTCACCAGGGCTATCCGGGCGCTTATCTGAGCGCGTGCGTACACGTTGAAAGTATGTTGGGCGGAGACGTCCGCAAAACAGAGTTTGTTGGCGAAGAAAAATATTCCGCGCCCGTACTTAACGAAGAAACGCTTACCGCGCTGAAAACCGCAGCTCATAACGCGGTTGCCGGCACACAGGACGAAGTTACACCGCCGTCAGATAACAATCAGACTGAAAACGACTCTGAACAGGAACAAATTCTCAAAGTCGCCTGCTGGGGCAGATTTATGAAAGAGAATAAATTCAACGAACTGATAGCGGATTTTAAAAATTATTGCTCAGACAACGGCATCGAATATAAACAGATAATCGGCACTTATTATCAGGGCGAAACGACTAATTCTCCGTACTACTATATCGCAAACTTTACCGCGAAAGTTTATCAGGACGGAAATCCCGACGTCGTTCTGCCTTGCGCCGATAATTTTAACGCAAACCAATCAACTCTCGCCGCAGTAAAACTGCTTGAAATAAACGTCTACAACCAGAGCAACCGCCGCGTCGCCGCGTTGAACGACGACGAACTTACTAAAAAATTCTTCGAATATATTTCAACTGATTCCGCTAAAATGATATTAGCGAAACAGGACTGATATTAATATCCGCAACAGAATAACGGCGGGCGCGATTAATCGCGCCCGCCGTTGATTTATTTTAATCTTTTTTTGCAATCATAAATACTTTTACCAAAAGTTCGAGTATTTCCAAATACAGCCACATTAGAGTAGTAACCAGCGAGAACGCCGCAAGCCACTCGTATTGTTTATCCGCGCCGTATTCTTCGAGCCGTTTCATATTGTTCAAATCAACCAAAATCATAAACGACGCCCAAAGCACCATTACCGCGCTGATACCGAGTTGAATCCAGATATTGCTCATTACCGCCTCAAAAACCGGAACGAACAACGACAATAGATATCCCAAACCCTCCAATAGCACAAGGCTTATAAAAGAAATGAGTACGAATTTTACGAAGTTGCCCGAAACCCTCTGACCCAATAATCTGAATACCGCCCAGGAAACCAAGAACACAAGACAAGTACCGAGAAATGCCATAAGCGCGACGCCGGGTATAATGAGGTCGAACAACGCGGAAACGACGCCCATTACAAGACCTTCTAAAATACAGTATACAAATCCCAACACGCCGGCTGTTTTTGGTACGAACATAATTATAAAAGATATAATTATCAGAGGAATCGCCGAGATAGCGAGTATAACCAGAAGTGTCGTGAGCGCGCCATCGTTTCCGGTATCTATAAAATGAAACAACAACATCGCGCTAGCAACTGCCGAAATAATGGTTACCACGCAAAGCAAAACCGATTTCCAAGCCATTGACTTCATAGAAACCGTATTTTCGTCGACAGCCGAGTACCTGCCGTCTTTACTTCCTTTAACAACCCGCCTTAAACTGGGATTTCCGTCTAAAGTCATCTTTACCGCCTATAAGTTTTTTCTCATATTATAGCATACCGCAAAAAAATGTCAATACAGTTTAATATTAAACAGCTCGAAACGAAGTTTTTAACTCCGCACTTTCGTTATACCTTAACTAATAAATATTTGAATAATTTTTTGTTTTGTACTTGTTCTTTATGATTGATTAAATAGTCCTCATAATGTAAATTAATATAATCGTTGTCAATATGTATAGGCAAGTGCGTTTCAGCTACTTTAAAACCGTCCACAAATTTATGCAACCCGGATTTCAAATCCGAGCCCTCTTTTATATCAAATTGCGCACCTGCTATCGTTCTATCGCTACCTTCCCAAAAATATTTTAAATTTGATATTAGTATAAGATACCCGCAGGTACATTTTATATTCGGCATCTTTTTATATGTTTCTAATCTTGAAACGTCTTTTACGCATTGATGCCTGCGAATGTCAATAGCCGCATGATTTTTAAGGACATAATTATCGTTACCGGGTATTGCAATCGTACTGTTTGCCGTAACATACTTAAATTCTATTGCAATTAATTCTTGCTCGTCGGTAATCATTAAATCAATTCGGTAATTATTGCCCTCTTTATCAGTATAACTATATTCAGGCAAAAATTTTAATCCAGGATATAATTTTTGGGCATAAATTATAAAACTTACTTGTAAATCTCTTTCTGATATAAATAATCTTTTATCTTTTTGCATTGCTTTTATCACTAATTCAGTATTGAATTGCATAATTTTTTACCTCATTTGTTTTTTTATTTTTATCGGCTACAACCATAGCCTATTTTATAATCTCTTGCTTATTTATCGGTTACTTTTAAATTATCTTTTTTCTTTTTTTACATATTCCGCATTTTCTACACGGCGCACCGTACCACTTTCGCTAATTTCTGCACTAGTAAAAGAAATTACGTCCCAATAATTATAATATCCTGAAATAGTACCATAGGAAACAGTCAAATCCTTACAACCATCAAAAACAAAGTAACCTAAATGAATATTATCCGGTAAATATATTCTTGTCAAACTATAACAATGTTTGAACGCCTCGTGTCCAATTGATGCTAACTGTTTCCCCAAAGTTATATCAACGAGTTTTTTGCAACTGAGGAACGCACCACTTTCGATACTCGTCACGCCGTCCCCTATTGTTACACTCGTCAACCCTGTGCAATACCTGAACGCTCTACTATTGATACTTATAACTTTATCTTTTAAAGTAATACTCTCTATCATCTTGCAGTTAAAAAATGCACCATATAAAATATTTCCGCTTAACACGGTGACATGTTTTAAAGATTTGGGAATGCAATAAGTTTCAGTTGATATGGAATTGTTTGCGCTACTTGAAATATAATACTGTGTAATCTGCTCTGCCCCATCGTAATAATCCTTACCAAAAATAACTCCAAACGGATATTGATAACTATCTTGAGGAGTTTTACTTTGGTTTCCCACAAATGGCACCGTAAGATTTTGCAGATTCTTACAACCGGAGAATATTCCTTCGTCGGAATAATACTCTCCCAATTTCGTTACGCTTTCAGGTATATCCACCGAAACAAGATTTTCGCAACCTTTGAACGCCCCGCCATAGATTGTAGTCACCGTATCCGGAATGACAACTTCTTTTACCGACTTGTTCCCCGAAAAAGAAAATATACCCACAACCGGCTTACCGTTAAAAGAGGAAGGTATTTCAATTTTTTCCTCTTCCCCCGTATAGCTAGCAACACATAATTCATTTGGTCTGTTGACAAGACTCCGAAACTCAAGCCCGTATGTGTTTACTTCTACCGTTACGTTGCATCTGGCTTGAACACCGTTTGACGAGCTAACTATAATCAAAGCGGTGCCTGAAGCTATCGCCGTTATAGTTCCATCGTTTGAAACTGTAGCAACTTTTGTATTAGAACTTATCCATTCTAAATCTATATCCGTAGCATTTGTAGGAAGAATAGTAGCCGTAAGAGTAAATGTTTCTTCGGTCTTTATTGTCAATTCCGTCAAATCCAACAAAATTTCTGTAATAAAAATATTAACATTGGTAACGGTTACGGTGCAGGTTGCGCTTTTGCCGCCTGCCGTTGCCGTTATTGTTGCCGTTCCCGCCTTTAATGCGGTTACTTTGCCGTTTTCTACTTTTGCAACAGTATTATCCGAGCTTTTCCAAGTCACGGTTTTATCCGTTGCGTTAGTAGGCGCAACGGTTGTATTAAGTGTTTCGCTTCCACCTACTTCAAGAGCAAGTGTGGTTTTACTTAAAGTAATACTTGTAACTTCAATAACCGAAGGCTTCTCTTCAGGTTTTTCAGTAGGTTTTTCTTCGGGTGGGTTTTGTACCGTACCCTGTTCGTTTCCGCTGTTATCCGGCTTATTAGCGCCACACGCCGCTAAGCCAAATACGCAAGCCAGGCAACTTATAATTACCAACAAACTCATTAATAATTTAATTTTCATAATACTTCCTCCGTAAGCTTATTATAATTCATTATTTATTATAGTTATATTTAACTATAAAGTCAACTCAATTATGAAAATATATAGTTTAAAAGTGTAGTAAACTAATCTCAAAGGAGGAATGACAATTTTATGAACGTAATTGAAAAACTGAACAAATTGCGGCTTGAAAGAAATATGAGCGTGTATCGGCTTGCAGAGCTTTCTGGCATTAACCAATCTACTTTAGCAAATACCTTTTCACGCGGAACCGTACCCTCCGTAAAACATTTAGAATTACTGTGCGAAACGCTGGGCGTTACCCTTGCTCAATTTTTTACTGAAGATGAAAAACCTATGAGTTTATCGCAACAGGAAATCAAATTAATTAATAACTACCGTCGTCTTCCTGAAAGTATAAAAAATTCGCTTGCAAATATTATCAATTCTATACCCGATATTCAGAATTGAAACCATTGCTTAAAAATAACGGTTTTATTGCAACTGTTTATTTAAATTTAACCTAAAATCATCAATAAATAAAAATAAAAACAACCACGTAAAATGGTTGTTTTTATTTTTGAAATCCGGCAACGACTTTCTCGGGCGTTTTAATGTTTCTCCACGCCTTCGGTCACCGCTTGCGCCTTACATTTTGCGCAAGCTCATCTCGCGCGGCAAAACAGTGGGTGTCCACTGTTTAGAGAAATCCGCGCTGTCCTTCCTCGACCGTAAGGATTAATTACTTTAACACAAAAAAAGAAAAGCAACCATACGGTTACTTTCCCTTTTTTGAAATCCGGCAACGACCTATCCTCCCGAGCGGTGGCCCGCTAAGTACTTTCGGCGTAATAGAGCTTAACAAAAAGTGTGAACGCCGCATAATTACTCCTATTCCTACTTCTGCTTTTGCTTTGCGGCTACACACAGAAGTTAAGCTTAATAACCGCATAACAAAGAATACAACCACTGAATGTGGTTGTATTTTTTATTGAAATCCGGCAATTCCCTATCCTCCCGATTCGTGTCCAAATCAGTACTTTCGGCGTAATAGAGCTTAACTTCTGTGTTCGGAATGGGAACAGGTGGGTCCTCTATGCAATCATCACCGGAATGGCTATATAACAGCTTTCGCTGATAATATACTATGCTCTCAACTCCGTTGATGCGAACACTGACAACTGCAAAGTAATTGAAAATGGAGTAGGAATAAAGTAAAATAAGGACTTTTACGCTCGTTAAAAATGTAGCTAAT
>CAJUHC010000008.1:5488-49402 GCA_910586345.1 uncultured Christensenella sp. | reverse complement strand
TCGGCTTTTACAATGCGCCTATGCCGAAAATGTAACTACGATAAACAGTAATTTAGCGGAGAATTGTTATCAATAGCAAAATCGTAATTAAAACGGAAAAAAATTATGGAATTGAGAAGAATAGCGGTAATTAAAAAGTCCTCAAATTATAAAGAAGTAAAAGATTTGATGAAGCGAGCGTTTCCTAAAAACGAACGTATGCCTATGTGGTTGCTCAATTATTGGGCAAAAAAAGACGGTTATGATTTTTGGTCTTACTATGACGGAGAAGATTTTTGCGGCATTTGTTTTGCAGTTATAAACAAAAAAACGGTGTTTATTTGGTATCTTGCCGTAAATGACAAAATGCGTTCATGTGGGTATGGCTCGGCGATATTAAACGACGTTAAAGAAAAATATGCGGGCTGTGAAATCACGTTAAACGTAGAGCCGTTATATACAACTGCGGATAATTACGAGCAGCGCGTAAAGAGAATTGCTTTTTACGCGCGCAATGGTTTTTTGAATACCGAGAAGATAATTAAGTTTAAGAAAGACGACTTTTTGGTGCTGTCAACCAAGAAAGATTTTGACGAGGTTACTTATAAAGAAATTTTGCGTAAACTATCTTTCGGACTTTTTAAGCCGAATTTTACACAAGAAAACAAGTAAAATGAAATATGGAATATATAGTGAACAACAAGCAATCTTGATATGATAAATTTCAATTTAACGC
This sequence comes from uncultured Christensenella sp., assembly GCA_910586345.1. GTDB lineage: Bacteria > Bacillota > Clostridia > Christensenellales > Borkfalkiaceae > Coproplasma. Next base: position 48,687 of record CAJUHC010000008.1, on the reverse strand, counting down.
TCTAAATTTATATAGTAAAATGCTCTCGAACGAAACGTCCGAGAGCATTTTACCTTCGCTTGAAAGTGCAACTCTTTAAAAATTTAGTTTTTTAATTCCCTATGGGAAGTGCGCTTTGGTGCGCGGAGTGTTTATTTTTGAAAGCCGTTAAAAGTTTCTTAATTCAAATAATTGCAAATTCGCGCGAATTTATGTATAATTATAAACGAAAGCGTATCAACACAGGAGAATTTGTCAAATGATTAAATTATCGGAAAGAGTTTCTGCTATTGCGCCGAGTATGACGCTCGCTATATCCGCTAAGGCTAACGAGTTAAAAGCCGCGGGCGAACGCGTGATTAATTTCGGCGTCGGCGAACCGGACTTCAACACTCCCGCTCATATAGTACAGGCGGCTAAGGACGCTTTGGACGCGGGTTACACTAAATACGTTGCGGCGGCGGGACTGCCGAAACTTAAAAAAGCTATTGTAAAAAAGCTGAAAATTGACAATAATCTCGAATACGACCCTTCGCAAATAATCGTTTCAAACGGCGCGAAGCACTCTATTTTCAACGCGATTTTCGCTACAATCAACCCGGGTGACGAAGTGCTCATACCCAAACCTTACTGGCTGACTTATCCCGAAGTCGTAAAAAGTTGCGGGGGAGTGCCCGTATACGTTATGGCTACCGCCCGCCACGGATATAAAGTGACGGCGGCGCAGATTGAAAATATGATTACTCCCCGCACCAAAATGCTTATTTTCAACAGTCCCTGCAATCCTACCGGCGCAGTGTATACCGAGGAAGAGATACGCGCCATAGCGGAGGTATGCGAGGAATACGATTTAACCGTTCTTTCCGACGAGATTTACGAAAAACTTATTTACGGCGGTGAAACGCACTTTTCGATTGCGAATTGTTCTGCCAAAATGAAAGAGAATACGATTGTCATAAACGGCGTTTCGAAATCTTATGCGATGACGGGCTGGCGTTTGGGTTATCTCGCGTGTTCGGAAAAACTTGCGAAAGCGATTTCGTCGTTTCAGAGTCACTCCACGTCCAACGTAAACACAATGACTCAGTACGCGGCTATAGCGGCTTTGCAGGGAGATTCGGAGCCTATGAGCGATATGCTGAAAGCGTTCGGAAAAAGACGCGAATTAATGCTTGAAAAGCTCGACGCTATGAGACCTCTCGGTCTCGATTACGTAAAACCCGACGGTGCGTTCTACGTAATGTTACTTTGCGATAATCTTTACGGCAAGTATTACGACGGTAAAAAAATTCACGGCAGTATGGATGTAGCCGATATGCTCTTGACTTATAAAAAAGTAGCGGCGACTCCGGGAGTATGTTTCGGCGACGACGACGCGGTCAGGCTTTCCTACGCGCTGTCGGAAGAGGATATGTGCACGGGACTCGACGCAATAGCGGAATTCGCGAAAGAGTGCACTGCTAAGCCGTAAATAAAAAAAATTAAAAAATTTTAAAAAAGGTATTGAAATTCTTTATGTTTCTTGGTAGAATAGAATACACATAAAGTATGCAGAGAAACAGGAGGATTTTCAATGATTAAACTCGTATACGGACCTAAGGGCGCAGGCAAAACAAAACAGCTTATCGACGCTGCGAACACCGAAGCGCAGAATGCTAAGGGTTTAAGCGTATTTATAACCGATACGAAAAGATATATGTACGACCTTGCGCGTGAAATTCGTTTCATCGACGTTAAGGATTGGGTTATTGCGGGAGAAGAATCGCTTTGCGGTTTCGTTAAAGGCGTAGCCGCTTGCAATAGCGACCACGAATTTATTTACATAGACGGAATTGCCCGTATCGCGGGTAAGGAACTTAAAGACTTGGCCGGCATATTCTATATGCTTGAAAAGATTTCCAACGACAACGGAATAGTTATAACAATAACTTGTAGCTGCGCGAAAGAGGATTTACCCGATTTCGTTGCTAAATACGCATAAAAATTAAGCATATTTAAAAAAGGCAGCGCAAAATTTTTTTGCGTTGCCTTTAATTTTATTAAGAGGACGTTAAAATGAAATTTATCAGCACGAGGGGCGGTGAAAAAGTAACGGGCGCTAAGGCTATCGTTCAGGGATTGTCGGCAAACGGCGGTTTGTTCGTTCCCGAAAAATTTCCCGAAGTTACCGCAAAAGAATTCGGGGAAATGCTGAGTATGAGTTACCCCGAACGCGCGGCGAAGATACTTATCAAGTATCTCGACGAGTACGACGAGAGCGAACTGCTGTCGGCTTGCGAAGCGGCTTATTCGAAATTCGAGGGAACCGACCCTGCTCCGCTCGTCCGTCTCGACGACGGAGTTTACATACTCGAACTGTTTCACGGACCTACGTGCGCTTTCAAAGATATGGCTTTAACCTTGCTTCCGTATCTTTTGAGAAAGGGCTGCGATTTGTGCGGAATAACTCAGGAAATACTTGTGCTCGTCGCGACTTCCGGCGATACGGGCAAAGCCGCGCTCGAAGGTTTTAAAGACGCCGACGGAATAAAGATTATGGTGTTCTATCCCAACGACGGCGTTTCTAAAATGCAGAAACTTCAAATGTGTACGCAGGAAGGCAAAAACGTCAACGTGGTAGCGGTAAAGGGTAACTTCGACGATTGCCAGACCGCGGTTAAGGAAATTTTTTCAAGCGAAGAATACAATAAAATTCTTGCCGAAAACAACGTACTGATTTCCTCGGCGAATTCGATAAACTTCGGCAGACTCGCGCCGCAGATAGCTTATTATTTTTCGGCTTATCTCGATCTGGTTTCGTCAAATCAGATAGAGCAGGGCGAGGAAATAGATTTCACGGTTCCTACTGGAAATTTCGGCAATATACTCGCGGCGTATTACGCAAAGAAGATGGGATTGCCGATAAGACGTTTGCACTGCGCTTCCAACCTTAACAAAGTACTCACGGACTTTTTACAGACGGGAGTTTACGACGTTCACCGCGAGTTCTATAAGACCACTTCGCCGTCTATGGATATTCTCATTTCTTCCAACCTCGAAAGACTGCTTTTCGAAATTTCGGGCAGGGACGCCAAGCTTACGGCTAAGAGAATGTCGGAACTTAAAAAAGACGGCAGATATACTGTAACCGAAGACGAAAGATTGAAAATCGCCGAAACTTTCGACGGCGGGTTTGCAAACGAAGAGGACTGCGTAGAGGCTATGTACGACGTGTTCGTGGATACGGGTTATACTATGGACACGCACACAGGCTGTGCTATGAAAGTTGCCGTCGACTGGTTCGAAAAGAATAAAAAGGACGAAACGAAGATGGTTATCGTATCCACGGCGAATCCTTACAAGTTCCCGCAGGACGTTTTATACGCGGTTACGGGCAACGACGTAAAAGACAGTTTCAAAGGAATTAAGCGGCTGCACGCCGCAACGGCGATGGCTGTACCCAAGTCTTTGAAAGAACTGCGCGACAAGCCTGTTCGTTTCAATAAAACCTCAGACAGAAGAAAACTTTTCGACGAAGTTCTCGCTTTCGTAAAAAATTCATAAAAGCGTTTGTAAGCCCCGCGCAAAAATATTGCGCGGGGCGATTGTGTATAATAAGTGTAAATACTTGTTAAGTTTCGTGAATAACTATTAATCGACAAAATTTTCTTTGCAATTTCGGCGTGCTTATGGTATGATTGATATGGAGTAATTTACAGAATATGGAAGAAAACAGAAATTTATATTCGGCGGTTCAGCCGACGAACAATCTGACTATAGGCAACTATCTCGGCGCCGTTAAAAATTTCGTTGAATTGCAGAATGAATACGACTGTTATTATGCGATAGCCAACCAGCACGCGATAACCGTAAGACAGAACCCCGCCGAGCTTAGGCAGAAGACGGCCGCGCTCGCCGCGCTTTATATCGCCTGCGGTGCGGACCCGGAGAAATGCGTACTGTACGTGCAGTCGCACGTTCCCGCCCATTCTCAGCTGTGCTGGGTACTGAATACGTTTACTTACGTCGGCGAAATGGAAAGAATGACGCAGTTTAAGGATAAGAGCCGAAAACACGCCGATAATATAAATATGGGGCTTATGGATTATCCCGTTCTTATGGCCGCGGATATTCTGCTTTATCAGGCGCGTTACGTGCCTGTCGGACTCGACCAGAAGCAGCATCTTGAAATCGCGCGCGATATAGCGCAGAGATTCAATAACGCATATTCTCCTACGTTCACTGTTCCCGAAGGAATTTATATGAAAGTCGGAGCGAAAATAAACGATTTGCAGGAACCTTCGAAAAAGATGTCCAAATCCGCAGAAAATCCCAACTCTTCCGTTTTTCTTACGGACGACAGAGATACGGTTATACGCAAGTTCAAGCGCGCCGTTACAGACAGCGGTTCCGAAATAAAGTACGATCCCGAAAATAAAGCGGGGGTCAGCAATCTGCTTTCCGTCTACGCCGTTTTTACCGGCAAAACTGTATCGGAAGCTGAAAAAGAGTTCGAAGGCTTGGGTTACGGCGAATTCAAACTCGCGGTCGGCGAGGCGGTCGCCGACAAACTTGCGCCCATACAGGCCGAACAGGCAAGATTGCTTTCCGATAAAGCTTATCTTGACGGGGTTCTTAAAACGGGCGCGGAGCGCGCGTCGTATACCGCGAACAAGACGTTGAACAAGGTATACAAAAAAATAGGGTTTTATCAAATTTAACACGAGGTTTAAATGTTCGGTTATATCCGGCCCGACGCGCCGTATCTGTTCAAAAAAGACGAAACGCTTTATAATGCGCTGTACTGCGGTTTGTGCAAAAGCATCGGCGCGGGATGCGGGCAGAGAGCGCGGACGGCTTTGACTTTCGATATGGCTTTTATGTCTGCGCTGATACACAATATAAAACGTGAGGACGTGAAAATCAAAAAAGCGAGGTGCGTTTTACACTTTATAAAGCGCAGACCTATCGCGTCGACAGATGAAACGACTGTTTTATTAGGGTGCGTAAACACCGCGCTTGCGTATTATAAATTGTGCGACGATAAATCAGACGGAGACAAAAAAGGAATATTCCGCCATTTTTATAAAAAAGGCTTGAAGCGCGCTTTGAAAAAACACGGAAAAGCCGTCGGGATAATAAGCGGGCAAATGCAGCGGCAAAGAGAACTCGAAAATGAGAACTGCTCCGTCATAGATATGGCTTGCGAGCCTACAGCGGTTATGATGAAAGAACTTTCCGCCTATGCGCTCGGAGAATATTCGACGGCGGACACGGAGGCGCTTTTTTACGATTTGGGTAAATGGGTGTATCTCGCGGACGCGTTGGACGATTATGATAAAGACGTAAAAAAGGGCGGATACAACGTATTTTACAACGCGTTCGGCTGTAAATGCAAAGCCGAAGCTGTAATTAAAAACAATGAAGAGTTGACATTTATCTTCGACAGTCTGTTCGCGGATATGCGGATAAGGCTTTCAAAAATAAATTTCGCATTTAATCACGATTTGACTGATAATATTATTTTAAGAGGGATACCTTTAAAAACGCGCAGTTTATTGAAATGCAATTGCGGAAAACAGGAGAAATTATGAATAAAAAAAATCTTGAACTTTTCGGACTCGGCGAGGGCGCTACCAAAGAAGATTTGAAAACGGCTTACGACGCGCTTCGCGCGAAATATCTCGAAGAACGTTTTATGGACGGCGAAGTCGGAAATAACGCGGCGAAAATGCTGACGCAAATCGAAATAGCTTATAACGATTTGATGAGCGAGCTTTCGGAAAACGCAGCCGCGGAAGACAGCGGAAGTTCGTTCGCTCAGGTCGAAGAACTTATAAAACAGGGCAACGATTCCGAAGCACAGCGCGTTCTCGACGGATTTAACGAGCGCGGAGGAAACTGGCACTATCTCCAAAGCGTGATTTTTTACCGTAAAAATTGGATAAACGAGAGTAAAAAACAGCTCGAAATCGCTATTCAGCTCGAACCCGAAAACGAGAAGTATAAAGAAGCTTATAAAAAGCTCAACGAAAAAATCAATTACGATGCGCAGAACTCGGCCAACGCCGGTCAGAGCGTCTATCAGGGGCAGACCGTTAATTCCGCAGACGATAATCAGATGGGCGGAAATTTCTGCGCGAACTGTATAGAGTGCTGTTATATAAATATGTGTATCAACTGTCTGTGCAACGCTTGTTGCCGTTAACGTGCGGGTGAAAAAGTGGGGAAACGCAAATATACCCGTTCTTTTGAAATCGCGCTGTCGGCAATTTCCTGCGCCGTGGCGGTAATATTCCTTTTGCTCGGGTTTTGGAGCGACGTATTGCTCGCAACGGGTTATTTGTTCGGTATGACGGCGCTTATGATTCCGCTGTCCAAACAGTTTTATACGGGCGGGTTTTTAGCTTATGCGGGCACGGTAATTCTTGCTATCGTTATGGGCGCGGCGGCGAGATTCTGGGATTTGGTTCCGTTCATTATGTTTATCGGACTTCACCCGCTTATAAACGCGTTGCAACTGCGGTTCAAAATCAATAAATGGCTCGCGCTCGCCGTAAAGGCGGTCTGGTTCGATTTTACATTATGGGTTGCGTATTTACTTATATTCGGCGGGATACTCGGCGGTTCGAACGCGGATAACGCGTTTTATGAATTTTTGAATAAATATATCTATTATTTTATTTTCATAGGCGGTACGCTTATTTTCTTCCCGTACGACTATCTCGTATTCAAAATGCAGAGTACGGTAAACAAACTCGTTTACAGAATAAGAAAATGATATGAATTACGACGGATTATCTTATGACGAAATACTCGACGTTGCGGAAGAGCTTATCGATAAAGGCGATTTGCACGAAGCGAAAGCCGCTTTGGACGCGGCTGCGGAAGAAAGCGGCAGGAAATATTTTATAAAAAGCAAGTTTTATAAAAATAAAGGCTGGTATAACGAAGAGCGGAAATGCCTGAAAAAAGCATTGAAAGCCGAGCCGTTAAATCAAGATTACCTGAAGGCAATGGAGGATTTGGAACGGTTCAGAAAAAGCGACGAATACAAACAATACAGAAAACAGATGGGTTGGTCCGACGCTTTGGGCGAAGGACTCGCGGAGTGTTGCTGTTATTGCGTGTGCACGGGTATATGCGAGGGAATCGGCGACGGTTGTTAAAGCTATGATACATAAAAACGAAGAATACGATGGAACCGTAGAGGGACTCGGAACAGACGGCGAAGGAATAATAAAAATCGGAGGTACGACGGCGTTCGTGCCTTTTTGTCTTGTAGGAGAACGGGTTCGTTTCAAGGCGCTGAAAGTTAAGGATAATATCGCTTACGGTAAGCTTTTAAAAGTTTTATCTCCTTCCGATATGCGCGCCGAACCCGTCTGTCCGGTATTTACTAAATGCGGCGGTTGCGATTTACAGCATATGAGCTATTCGGAACAGCTTAAATTCAAAAGAGACGCCGTTTCAAGCGCATTAGCCAAAATAGGCGGGATATATGCACGGGTCAACGACTGTATTGAGTGCGGTAAACGGTACGGTTACAGAAATAAACTCGTCTTGCCCGTAAGTATCGGCGCCGACGGGAATCCTCAGATAGGATTCTATGCGCGTCACAGTCACAGGATAGTGTCTACGGAAACGTGCGCAATACAGTCGTCCTGGGCGAAAAACGTGTTCGATGCGGTATATACCTTTGCGAAATGCAGTGACGGTAAATATATAAGGCATATAGTGGTGCGCGAAATCAAGGGTAAATTCATTTTCGCTCTCGTTGCGGTAAAGAAAATCGACGTTAAACCGCTTATAACTGAACTTGAGAAGAATTTTTCCGAATTTACGTTTCTATTGAATATAAATTCTGCTGACACCAACGTAATATTCGGCAAAGAGTGGATAATATGCCGCGGCGAAGGCTTTTTCGAAGCGGAAGAAAACGGAATAAAATATAAAGCGGGCGCGAATACGTTTTTACAGGTCAACGACGGCGTTAGAAAAAAGCTGTACGAAAGCGTTCTCGCGGAAACCGAAAAAGACGCTGTTATAATAGACCTGTACAGCGGAGGCGGTATGCTTACGGCGATGCTTGCTAAAAAATGCAAATCCGCTTACGGAATAGAAATAGTCGGGGAGGCTTCAAGGTGTGCCGACGAACTCGCCTGCGCGAACGGCTTGAATGATAAAATGCACAATATCTGCGGTGCGGTCGAGGAAAATATAGAAAAAGTTTTTGCGCTTACAGCAGGCTGTCCGCGCATTATAGTTTGCGACCCGCCGAGGAAAGGTATGGAGAGAAGCGTGGTTCGCGCAATATCGCGGTGCAAGGCGGACAAGGTTGTTCTTGTTTCTTGCAATCCCGCAACTCTCGCCCGCGATTTGGGGCTGATACTCGGAACGCTGAAAGAAAGCGAGGGAGCGTTGGTTAAATCCGAAACGGCTGTTTCGGATTATCGAATCGATAGCATAACTCCCTTCGATATGTTTCCGCAAACGAAGTGGTGCGAGACGCTTGTCGTGCTATCCCGAATAAAATAAGAGGTCGTTCGGAATTAATGGAAAAGACTTTTAACTGGTGTTTTATAGGAAGCGGAAGACTTGCTAAAAAAGTCGCGCGCATTATAATAAAATCGGGACGTCATAAAATCGTTTCGGTATATTCCCGCCGTTTTGACAAGTGTGAAAAATTCGCAAAAAAATACGGCGCGGTAGCTTACGGCTCCGCATCGGAAGCGGTTAACGCCGACGGGGTCGACGGCGTTTATATCGTAACTCCGCACGACAGCCATTACGAATACTGCCGTCTTGCCGTGCAATCGGGCAAGCCGGTGCTGTGCGAAAAACCTTTTACGGTTGATTTCGGTTCCGCAAACGAAGTTTTCGCTCTCGCTGAGGAAAAGAAAGTATACGTTGCGGAAGCTATGTGGACCTGGTTTGCTCCCGTCGCAAATAAAATAAAAGAATGGCTCGATAACGGTGAGTTCGGGGAAATAAAGAGTGCGTCGGCTAAATGGCGCCTTCCTTTCGGATACGCTCCGAGAGTTACTGACCCGAACAGGGCGGGCGGTGCCCTGCTCGATATAGGAGTGTACTCCGTCGCGTATGCATACAGGCTGTTCGGCAAACCCGTGAAAATAGATTGTAAAGGAAAAGTAGCCGGAGGAATAGATTGGAACGAACGAATCAGGTTCGAGTTTTCTTCGGGCGCTGTTTTTACCGCGTCTATATCGATAGGCGGTTTCGATATTATCGAAAAGCTTAAAATTGTCGGAAGCAAGGCAAAAATAACTCTGCCGTTTTTTCATTGCGCGGAAAAAGTTAAGCTGGTTCGGAACGGAGGGAAAAGGGAGGTCTTTTCCGGCGGAGGCGGGTATCTCAAAGAGTTCGATACCGTCGCGGGCGAGATAAAATCGGGCTTAACAGAAAGCAGGTTCGTTTCCCGTAAATCTACTTTGGATATTATGGAATTGCTCGACGAATGCAGAAAACAGCTCAAACTCGTCTATCCGTTTGAAAAACGCGGGGTATAATCGGCGGGGTATTGCACAAAATACGAATATGGCAAAACGCAGAACAAATAAAATTATCGAAGATATTTTCGAGGGAACGGTAAGCGCTAACGAATGTACGGGGCTGTATCAGAAAGTTTCGCTCGATACGGACGAGATAGCAAAATTTCATAAACAGTATACGGAAGATAACGAATAATAAAAACGGGGGCTTGCGCCTCCGTTTTTTGTATGTTATAATCTGTATATGAAAAATTACGTTTTATCCGTCGACCAAGGCACTACGAGTTCGCGGGCTGTTATTTTCGACAGACGCGGACGAATAAAAGCTATGGCTCAGCAGGAGTTCAAACAGATATACCCCGAATCGGGCTGGGTGGAGCATTCGCCGCAGGATATTATGGGTTCGGTTATGGCCGTCATAGCGGAAGCGGTTGTACGCGCGGACATATCCGCCGACGAAATCGCGGGAATTGGTATAACGAACCAAAGGGAAACGACACTCGTATGGGACGCAAAAACGGGTAAACCCGTATATAACGCGATTGTCTGGCAATGCCGCAGAACCGCGCCTTACTGCGAGGAAATCAAAGAACGGTATTCGGAAATTATTTACGAAAAGACGGGTTTGATTCCCGACGCTTATTTTTCCGCGACGAAAATAAAGTGGATACTCGACAACGTCGCCGGCGCGAGAGAAAGGGCGGAGAAAGGCGAACTTTTATTCGGCACGGTAGACGCGTTTTTAATGTGGCAGTTGTCCAAAGGAAAAATTTTCGCGACGGATTACACGAATGCGGCGAGGACGATGCTGTTCAATATACATACTCTTGAATGGGACGAAGAACTTCTGAATTTATTCGGCGTACCGGCAAGTATGCTGCCAAAGGCGCGTCCGAGCGGATATAACTACGGGTTCACGCATAAGAGCGTTCTCGGCGCGCCCGTGCCTCTATGCAGTGCGGTCGGTGACCAGCAGGCGGCTCTTTTCGGACAGCTCTGTACCGATGCGGGCGATTTGAAAAATACTTACGGTACGGGTTGTTTTTTATTGATGAACACCGGCGGGCGCGCGGTCAGGAGCAAGAACGGGCTTGTGACTACGCTCGGCGCGTCGCTCGGCGACAGACCTCCTTACGTTCTCGAAGGTTCGGTTTTCGTCGGGGGCGCCGTCGTTCAATGGCTGAGAGACGGACTTAAAATTATTAACGATGCGGACGAAAGCGAGACGCTTGCGCGCAAAGTTGAAGACAGCGGAGGCGTCTATATCGTACCCGCGTTTACGGGGCTCGGCGCTCCGTATTGGGACGCCTCTGCGAGAGGAACGATAACGGGTATAACCCGCGGGACGACACGCGAGCACATCGCAAGAGCCGCGCTCGAAAGCATCGCGTATCAGGTTTGCGATTTGGTTTCGGCTATGGAAAAGGACGCGGGAATAAACATCGCCCGCCTCAACGTGGACGGCGGGGCGAGCAAAAACGATTTTTTGTTGCAGTTTCAGTCGGATATTTTAAACCGTCCTGCGGTACGGCCCGAAGCAATCGAAACGACCGCGCTCGGCGCGGCTTATCTGGCGGGGCTGACGGCGGGGTTCTGGGAGAGCTTGGACGAAATCCGTTCGAACGTAAACGCGGGTCGGGTATTTACTCCCGATATGAGCGAAGAGGTTCGGGAAAGACTTTTGAACGGCTGGAACAAAGCCGTCGGCCGTGCGCTGAAACAATAATACGAGGACATTTCGTTGTAAATATATTAACGATTTTATAAAATTTAATTATGAAACTGAATTTCGAGCTTGTGCCGGATAGTTGCTGGTACAGTAATTTAAGAAGTATTTTAAGTCCCGCTCAATGGGACGTAGTAAGAAAAGAGGCCTATTCGCGTTCGGGCGGCGAATGTATGATTTGCGGCAGGCGAGCGGTAAGGTTGGAAGCGCACGAACAATGGGAGTATGACGAAAAAAATTCCATACAGAAATTAAAAGACGTTATTGCGGTTTGCAGAGATTGCCACGAAGTAATACATATAGGTAGAACCCAATTAAAAGGGGACGAAAAGAAGGCTTCCGAACATTTTATGAAAGTTAACGGATGCGGGTACGCCGATTACCGTAAAGCTTTGGGCGAAGCGAACGAAACGCACCGCAGAAGAAACGAAGTTCCCGAGTGGAAAATAGATATGAGTTATCTGAAAAAATTTACCTGAATACTTAAAGGCTTTTAAATGTTAAAAAGTTACACCCATACAAAAATCGCTTGTTATATCGGTTATATCACACAGGCTATAGTCGCCAATTTTTTTCCTCTGTTGCTGTTGGTCCTGAACGGGGAATTCGGAATTTCCATTACTCGTCTGACTGTTCTGATTACGGTCAATTTCGCGGTTCAGCTCTGCGTGGACGGATTGGCTTCCGGATTTGCGGATAAAATCGGATACCGCGTATGCTTTGTTGCGGCGCACCTTTTTGCCGCGGCAGGCTTGGCGGGACTTGCGGTTCTGCCTATGATTATGCCGCCGTACGCAGGTTTTATGGTAGCTTCGTTCTTATACGCGATAGGAGGAGGACTGATAGAAGTGCTAATCAGTCCGACGATAGAAGCTTGTCCCTCGGATAATAAAAAAGGACAGATGAGTTTGCTTCACTCTTTTTATTGCTGGGGTTCTGCGGCGGTCGTGCTGTTGACTACTCTGTTTTTTTGGGGTTTCGGTACGGTTAATTGGCGAATTATCGCGGGCGTTTGGGCGGCGATACCGTTATTGAACGCGATTTACGTCGTTTTCGTTCCTATACCGTCTTTGGAGGGGGGGCAAAAAGGACTGTCGTTCGGCGCACTGTTTAAACTGAAAAGTTTTTGGATTTTCGCCGCGCTTATGATGCTTGCGGGGGCGTCGGAGCTCGCTATGTCGCAATGGGCTTCGGCTTTTGCCGAGAGCGGACTCGGCGTTTCGAAAGCTTTGGGAGATTTAATAGGTCCTTGCCTGTTTGCCGTCTTTATGGGTATAGCAAGGTTGCTGTTTGCGCGTTTCGGTAAAAGACTTCGGCTCTGTTTGGCGGTTTCGTCCTCTCTTTGCATGGTTTGTTATCTTGTAGCGTGGCTGTCGCCCGTGCCCGCGCTTTCGCTCGCGGCGTGTGCGCTGTGCGGTTTTTCGGTCGGGATACTTTGGCCGAGCGTACTCAGTCTTGCTTCCTCGGAAATACCGCGCGGCGGCACCGCAATGTTCGGTATGCTCGCAATGGCGGGAGATATAGGCTGTACCGCAGGACCGACGATAGTGGGTTTTTGCGCGGGTGCGCTTGGCGACGATATAGGCGCTGGACTCGCTTTCGCCGTAATTTTCCCCGTATTATTTTTAATTTTGTGTGCAGTTTCCCGATTATGCAAAAATAAGACTGACGGGAACGAAAATGACGGAGGAGAAAGCGCCGAAAGCTCCCGCGGTTAAGCCGGTTGAATTGTTTCGGCTTAATTGCAATGTTTTGTTAATTTGTTTCACACACAACATATAGTATCAATGTTTGAAAATAACATACAAGATATTGTGGTATATGGCTTGACTTTGGGTTTTCGGTGTACTATACTTTATGTCACTGACTCATATTCGGGAGGATTGACGAATGAAAGTTATTAAACGCGACGGCTCAACCGTGGATTTCGACAGAAACAAAATAATCGTTGCAATAGGCAAGGCTAACGAAGCGGTTGATTTCGAAGACAGAATAACCGAGGCGCAGATAGGCGCGATTGTGGACGACATCGCGTCCCGTCACAGACGGAGAATGCTTGTCGAAGATATACAGGATATGGTAGAGGAAAAGCTGATGGAACTTCAGAAGTATCAGCTTATGAAAGCTTATATTCTCTACCGTTACGAGCGCGCGCTCATTCGTAAAGCAAACACTACGGACGAGAGTATACTTTCTCTTATCAAAAATTCCAATAAAGACGTAATGGAGGAGAACTCCAACAAGAACGCGCGCACGGCTTCCACCCAGCGCGACCTTATCGCGGGCGAAGTTTCAAAAGACTTGACGCGCCGTATACTTTTACCCGAATATATTTCAAAAGCTCACGACGAGGGCGCGATTCATTTCCACGACGCCGATTATTTTCTCCAACCTATATTCAACTGCTGTCTTATAAATATTAAGGATATGCTCGATAAAGGTACCGTGATAAACGGTAAAATGATTGAGAGTCCGAAGTCTTTCCAGACCGCGTGTACCATTACGACGCAGATAATAGCTTCCGTCGCGTCTTCGCAGTACGGCGGACAGTCGGTAAATATCGCCCATCTCGGCAAATACCTCAGACGCACCAAGGAAAAATATAAAAGACAGTGCGACGAGCAGTTCGGAGAACGTCTCGACGAGAGCGCGAAGAACGAGATCGTGAATATGCGTTTACAGGAATCTCTTAAAGCGGGCGTTCAGACGATACAGTATCAGATTAACACTTTAATGACTACGAACGGACAGTCGCCTTTCGTGACGCTTTTTATGTATCTCGACGAAAAAGACGAGTATATCGAAGAAAACGCGCTTATCATAGAAGAAGTGTTAAAACAGCGCTACGAGGGTATAAAGAACGAAAAAGGAGTTTACGTCACGCCCGCGTTCCCCAAACTTATATACGTTCTCGACGAAAACAACTGCTTAAAGGGCGGAAAATACGACTATCTTACCAAGCTTGCCGTTAAGTGTTCCTCTAAAAGACTGTATCCCGATTATATATCGGCAAAAAAGATGCGCGAAAATTACGAAGGCAACGTATTTTCGCCTATGGGATGCCGTTCTTTCCTTTCGCCCTGGAAAGACGAAGACGGAAACTATAAATTCGAAGGCAGATTCAATCAGGGAGTCGTATCGATAAATCTTCCCCAGTGCGGAATTCTCGCCAAAGGCGATGAAAAGAAATTCTGGGAAATTCTCGAACAGAGACTGCAAATTTGTTATGAAGCTTTAATGTGCCGTCATAACGCGCTTATGGGAGTTACGAGCGACGTTTCCCCCGTTCATTGGCAGTACGGCGCGATTGCACGGCTCGAAAGCGGAGAAAAGATTGATGAATATCTTCTGAACGGCTATTCTACGATTTCGCTCGGGTATATAGGACTTTACGAAGTAACCAAGCTCGTTAAAGGGGTTTCGCATACCGACCCCGCGGGTACGGAATTTGCGGTAAAAATAATGAAAACGCTCAGAGAGCACTGCGAGAAATGGAAGAAGGAGACGGGGCTCGGTTTCGGGCTTTACGGTACTCCTGCGGAATCGCTTTGCTACCGTTTCGCGAGAATAGACCGGAACCGTTTCGGAACTATCAAGGACGTAACGGATAAAGGTTATTACACCAACAGTTATCACGTGGACGTGCGCGAAAACATCGACGCGTTCTCGAAATTCCAATTCGAAAGTCGGTTCCAGCAAATTTCTTCGGGCGGAGCAATATCTTACGTGGAAATTCCCAATATGCGTCACAACCTTACCGCGATGGAAGACGTAGTTAAATTCATTTACGATAACATACAGTACGCCGAATTCAATACGAAGAGCGATTATTGCCACGTCTGCGGTTTCGACGGCGAGATAATCATAAACGACGACAACGAATGGGAGTGCCCCGTCTGCCATAACAAGGACCAGCGCAAAATGAACGTAACCCGCCGTACCTGCGGTTATCTCGGCGAAAATTTCTGGAACGTCGGAAAGACCAAAGAAATTAAATCGAGAGTATTGCATTTATAAGTTACGGCGCAATAAAGATACGAGGATTAAACGGCACGTTTATGAATTATGCAACTATTAAATGGCGCGACGTTTCGAACGGTCCCGGCGTAAGAGTGTCTCTGTACGTCAGCGGTTGCCGAAACAGGTGTAAGAATTGTTTCAATCCCGAAACCTGGGATTTCAATTACGGAAATCTGTTTACGCGAGAGGTTGAGGACAGTATAATAAAATCGATGGATTTCGACTATATCAAGGGCTTTACTCTTTTGGGCGGGGACCCGTTCGAACCCGAAAACGCGGAAGCGCTCGCGCCTTTTCTTGAACGACTGAGAAAAAAATTCCCGAAAAAATCGTTCTGGTGTTTTACGGGTTACGACTATGAAGCGGATTTGCTGACGGGCAAAAAAGGCGATATCGACACTGTTATGCGCATACTGAAATGTATAGACGTGCTTGTCGACGGAAAATTCGTGGAAGAACTGAAAGATTTAAACCTCAGATTCCGCGGTTCGTCCAACCAGCGCATAATACTTGTTCAGCCTTCGCTTGAAAGCGACGAGGTCGTGCCTTGGGACGAAAATTCGGAATTGTAAGAGAGAGAAAAAAATGAAAGTAAATATTAAAAAACTGAACCCTAATGCAATAGTTCCTACATACGGCAGCGAATACGCGGCGGGAGCCGATTTATATGCTTGCGCCGACGGCGAAATCCAGATTGAGCCTCATACAACGGCAGTTATACCGACAGGGCTCGCGCTTGAATTGCCTTCGGGATATGCGGGGCTTATTTACGCGAGAAGCGGGCTTGCGACAAAAAAAGGGCTTGCTCCCGCGAATAAAGTCGGGGTGGTTGACTGCGACTACCGCGGCGAAGTAAAAGTCGCGCTTCACAATCATTCCGATACCGTTCAGTCGGTATCGGCGGGAGAGAGAATCGCGCAAATCGTTATCGCTCCGTACGTAACTGCCGAATTCGAGGAAACGGACGAACTTTCCCGTACCGTGAGAGGTGCGGGCGGTTTCGGTTCTACCGGAACGAAATAATATTCGGGGTACGCTCGCGCGTATCCTTTTTTACGTATTGACATTTTTAATATTAATAGTATAATAGATATATAAATATCAAATCAATTCGGAGGGAATATGTCGCTGTATATAGGAATCGACGTCGGCGGAACTACTATTAAGGGAGCAATTATCGACAGGAACGGTAAGCTTTACGGAGAGGACAGCGTAACCACCGGTAAAGGCGAAGAGATAGCCGACGGCATAGAAGTTATTTGCAACAGACTTATAGTGAACAGCGGAATCGCCGTGGAGAGAGTTAAGGGCGTCGGAATCGGTTGCGCGGGAGTTATCGACGCAGAAAACGGAACGGTCGTTCTTTCGAGTAATTTAAGACTTAAAGATTTTCCCCTTGCAAAACTCGTTGAGGAAAGAATGCATATTCCGGTAAAAATAACGAACGACGCGAACGCCGCGGCTCTCGGCGAAGCAAAATTCGGCGCGGGAAAGAATTACAGCGACAGCGTACTCGTTACCCTCGGGACCGGAGTCGGCGGGGGAATAGTTATAGGCGGAAAACTTTTCGAAGGAAATAAATCGGCGGGCGCGGAACTCGGACATATGGTTATCGAGCGCGGAGGCAACAGATGCACCTGCGGCAGACGCGGATGCTTCGAGGCTTATTCGTCGGCGACCGCTCTTATCAAACGTACGAAGTGGGCTATGGAGGAGGACGCGGGTTCGGCAATGTGGCAAAGCTGTACTTCCGACACCGCTACCGGTAAGACGGCTTTCGATTACGCCGACTGCGATATAGCCGCTCACGAAGTCGTGGACTGGTATATAAAATATCTCGCCTGCGGACTCGTCAATATAGCGAATATTTTCCGTCCGCAGGTAATTATGCTCGGAGGAGGAGTTTCGGCGCAGCGTGAAAATTTAACGGCTCCGATTCAGAATATATTGGACAGAGAACTTTTTGCTGGGCATTATGCGCCGGTTAAAGTGACGACGGCGACTCTCGGCGCCGCCGCAGGCGCTTACGGCGCGGCCGCGCTTATGATACAGGAATAGTTTATGAACAAGGATATACCTGTTATTTCACTTCAGAGACTGCCTATTTATCTGAATTATCTGAAATCTTTGCCCGAAGACAGAACTTATGTTTCTTCCGGACTGATTGCGGAAGCTTTGGGAATGGGCGAAGTGCTCGTAAGGAAAGATTTGGCGTATACCTCCGCGACGGGCAGACCCCGCGTAGGCTACGTCGCGAAAGAACTGATAAGCGCGTTGGAAGACTTCTTGTGCTGCAACGGCAGACGCAGCGCCGTGATAGCGGGCGTCGGCGCGCTCGGCAGAGCCGTGCTCAGTTACGGCGGTTTCGCGAATTACGGTATCGAAATAGTCGCGGCTTTCGACAGCGACGTTGCAAAAATCGGAACTGCCGTCGCAGGTAAACCCGTATTCGATATTCTCGACGCTAAAAGGGAAGTGCGCCGTCTCAAAGCGGAACTTGCGGTCGTCTGCGTTCCTGCGCAGTATGCGCAGAAGGTTTCCGACCTGCTTATCGAAAGCGGCGTAAAAGCTATTTTAAACTTTGCGCCTGTTCTTATTAAGGCCCCCGACGGAATCGTAGTCCGTCATATAGACGTTGCGGCGAATCTTGCGATTTTGTCAAGTATGATATAAACGACAATAATAGAAACCGACGAAATATTTTATAAAATAATACAGGAGAGTTTATGGAAGAGAATTTGAACAAAGAACAGTACTCTAAACTTCTTATAAAGAAAGCGCAGAAAGCGGTAAAAATAATCAAATTGCTCGTTGCGGTCGCGGGCGCGCTCGCAGGCGTTCTGCTGGTTTTCGGAATACTCGCGTTGACGGTGATAAAGGATACGAACGCTTCGCTTATCGGTTTTATCGTGATACTCGTCGTTATAGCCGCGGTTTTCGTTGCGCTTATTGCGTTGTTCGTTTATGCGAAAATCAATCTCGGCAAATTAAAAAAACTTAATTAAACCCGATATAATTCAAGACGGCTTCTTCCGAGGTATACGGAAGAAGTCTTTTTAATATATTAAAGCATATGACACAGGAAAGATTCAAATCGAGGGGAGGCTTCATACTTGCGTGCGTAGGCGCGGCGGTCGGACTTGGCGACAGTCTTCGTTTTCCGGGGCTCTGCGCGAAGTACGGCGGAGGCACTTTTCTTTTAATATATATCGTTGCTTTAATACTCATAGGTATACCCGTACTTAACGCCGAAATCGCGCTGGGTAGAAAATTCCGCGGTGGTTCTCCCAAATGTATGGCGAGCCTGAACAAAAAAACCGAACCGCTCGGCTGGGCTTCGTGTTTCAATTCTCTGGCGGTCGCTCTGCTTTACGCGGGAATTTTAGGCTGGATAATTGCTATGGTGATAAAAATCGTTCCGCTCTGCAAATCGGCTTCTTCTATGACGCAGACACAGACGAGCGAATATTTTTTTACGCAGGTTCTCGGAGAAAAAGCGTCTCCTATCGTAATCGTTTGCATTATATTGGCCTGGATATTGATGTACCTGTGTTTGAGAGGCGGGGCGGGTTCGCTCTCGCGTACCGCAAAATTCACCGTAATGATACCTTTGGCGCTGCTTTTCTTTCTCGCTGTAAGAGGTCTTTTGTATGAAAACAGCGGGGAGGCTCTATACGCGCTGTTCGTTCCCGATTTAACCGCTTTGGGCGATGCGGAACTTTGGATAAACGCGGTAGGGCAGGTTTTTTTCTCGCTTTCAGTGCTCGTGGGCATAATGCCCGCGTACGGCGCGTATCTGCCCGAAAAAACCAACGTATTCCGCGACAGTCTTATTATCGCGTTTGCGGATTTTTTCGTGTCTATACTTTCGTCGGTGGTGCTGTTTACAACTCTTTACGGGTGCGGACTTCAAGGCGAAATTTCGCAGTCGGGTATAGTTACCGCTTTTATGGTATATCCTGCGGCTATCGCGCTCGTGTTCGGCGAGGGAAACGTAATATTAAATTCGATAGTGGGAGTGCTGTTCTATTTGTCGCTCGGTATGATGGCGTTGCAGTCGTCGGTATCTATGGTTGAAGCGGCGGCAAACCCTCTTGCCGAAAAATTCGGATTAAATAAGAAAAAACTCGTCGGTATACTCAGCGCGGTCGGCGCGGGAATATGTATCGTATTTGCGACTCCCGTCGCCGCTTGCGCGTTGGATATAGCGGACCACTTTGCAAATTATTTCAATATTTTAATTTTAGGAATTGCGGAATGCGTAATTCTCGGTATTTACGCCAAACCCGTAAATCTTGCGGGAGAAATAAACCGTTATACCGGCAAATTTAAAATGCCTGCAAAGCCTTTGTTGTTTTCGCTTAAATATCTGAGTCCGGTCGCGCTTTCCTGTCTTACGATGTGGGGAGTATATCATCTCGTATTTATAAACGGCGGATTGTACGGCGGTTATCCGTTATGGACGCAAGCCGTGTTCGGCTGGGCTTTAAGCATAATCGTATTTTCATCGGGATTCGTAATTTGCGGTCTCGGTAATTCCGGAATACGGCTAAGGCGGAGACGGCTAAGACGTAAAAAAAGACGTTTATCCTGATACGGATAAGTTGCGTTTCCGTTTTAACGCTCGTTCATATTAAAAAACCGCTCCGCTTCAAAAAATTTTCAACGGAGCGGTTTTTCAACCGAAAATTTATTTAAATTACCGTAAACAAATGCTTGACAAAAGCCTCCGTAAAGAGTAAAGTTACAGTATAAAAGCCGAAACACAGAGAGGAATTACCTCGATGCGTTATGGCAATACGCATATTATTACTCTTTAAAAGTATGATTTTCGGCTAAGGAGAATAAAAATGAAAAAAATATTCAGAACGTTAGCGTCTGTAACCGTCGCTTTCGTGATGTTGTTCGCGGTAGGGGCTTTTGCGGCTTGCGGCGACGAAAACGTTAATAAAAATCCTCCCGGCAATTCGGGTACGCCCGAAACTCCGGAAACTCCCGAAACCCCGGGAAATCAGGCGTTGAAGGACTGGTCTTTCGATTTCGGAGGAGGCGGCGAAGAAGTAAAGGCTTTGCTCGATTCCGTAGTTACGCAGAAAACCGATTATGCAGATATTGACTTATCGTCTGAACTCACGCAAAATTGCCGCAGTTATCACGTGGACGAAAAAGGAGAAAAACTCGACGATGGATATTTATATCTGCTCGAAGATTCCGACGCAATCGGTGCCGACGCCAAATTGAACGTTAAAACCGGCGACGGAGATATATCTTATTCGGAAAACAAAAAGAAGACGGTAAGCGTAACTAAAAACGGCAATACGGAAACCGAAGAAATTAAAGCCGACGAGTATTTTTATGCGTTTATCCGCGATTGGAATTTATTTACTTATAGCGGAAACGGTGAGGAATCGAATATTACCGATTTTTCGGACGTAACTTTTAACTGGGACGGAACCGTCGACGAATCTTACGGCGAATGGCTTGCCGTAAGCGAATACGGCAGTTATATAGACGAAATGCTGAAATCATTGCTCGGCGGCGAATTTACGGTCGGAAACGCAGTTCAGTCGCTGTTCGTGCCCGCAACGAGTTATTCGAATATTATTTTAGCCGACTCTTTGGGCGCGGTGATTTTTGAAAAGGGTAAGGCTACCGTTGATTTCAATAAAGCCGCGTATAATCTGGTGCGGTGTATAAAGAGTTTCCTCGACGTAATCGATGAAAATACGACGTTCGGCGACGTGCTTTCAAATAAAACGGTTAAATCTTTAATAGAAGCGTCTACCGCTTCGGTTACTTCCGCGGAAATATATGAATCAATCGAAGATTTGATTGCCGGAATTTCCTCGATAGAAACTGAAGACGGAACTACGGTCGGAGAAATTTTCGAAGCAATGGGCGTGGACGTTGCGTCCTATATAGTCGCACCCGATGCGGATTCGACCGTTTACGAATATATCGTTAAAATTGTCGGCTCGAACGAATTGAAAGAATTAATAAATAAATTCTTAAAATTCATATGCGAAGCAAACAAGATTCCCGTTACGATTTCTTTGAACAATACACTCGACAAGACCGCAATAGATACTCTTTTGGGATATGCGGGTTCTTCCGTTAAAGCTTTAAAGACGTCTTTCGGAAAACTTACCGAGAATATAAGTCAAACGGAATTTAAAGTATCCGTAACAAAACCCTATATCGAAACCAAAGTCGCTCGTTTCGATAAAGATTTAGGTCATTTCGTAATGATGGATTACCATATCGGTATTCCTACGACCTCAACGTTTTCTATTAAAAATTTCAAACTCGAATACACTCTCGACGGTTATACCGTAACGGGAATGAAAATAACCGGTTTTGAATCTTCGTCTGCCAAACAGCGCGTTTCTTTCAATGCGTTCTTTAACGAAGAACTCGGAAAAGTCGAAGTCCAGAATCTGACTTTCTTCGAGGATTCGACCTCCGAGACTGTAAACGGCGGCTTTAAACTGGCTTCTTCCGCGTATACGCTTGAAGACGTCGGCTCGAACGAAGTCAATTATATCAATTATTATTGGACCGAAGAAGATAACGGCAGTATGAATAATATGTATATCACTGCTTACAAGCTCGGAATCGAAAATGCAAGAGAAACGACTGTTTCCGCGGCGCCTGTTATAGAAGGCGGCGTAGTTACCGGCGTAAAGCTTTACGCCGAGGACGGCTCGCTTATAGAAGTGGCGGAAGACGGCAGTTTCACCGTTGACATCGAATGTGTGGAATTCAATGACGATACCAACGAATACGAGGTAGTCGAGGTAATTCATTTAAAGTTGTATCTCAACGAGTGGCAACTGCAAACCGATTACCGCGTGTATCTTACACTGAATCCGGTTGACAATCCCCAATCGAACGAGGGTTTTTATAACGCGATAACCGAAGTTGAATTGCATATGAGCGGCGCGCTTTACTCCAATACCGTGGACGGCGTTCTGAACGGTCTCCCCGGCGAAAAAATCGATATCGAAGAAGAAATAAGGCTTTAAGAAATAAATACGAGTCCCCGACGGTTTTTACGTCGGGGACTTTCGTTTTCGTTCCAAAAATTTACTTCGTTTAATTTGTAAAAACCTGTCGAAAACAGTTTATTTTTGCGTATGTTTATGATAAAATAATCAGTATTAAAGTAGCGATTGAATCGCAATAAAATCAGGAGTTAAAGATGGCAAAGAACAAATTTGAGGGAACGGCGGAGCAGATGAACGAACTGCTTGACTGCATTCGGGCTCACAGCGGTGAAGCGGGCGCGCTTATGCCCGTACTGCACGAGGCGCAGAATATCTACGGATACCTGCCCGCGGAAGTACAGACAGTCATCGCGGAACGGTTGAATATACCGCTTGCGGAGGTCTACGGGGTTGCGACTTTTTATTCGCAATTTTCGCTGACGCCCAAGGGCAAACACAGGATAAGCGTATGTTTAGGCACGGCTTGTTACGTTAAAGGCTCGGATAAGGTATTGGAAGCTATTGAAAAGGAACTCAGAATTTCCTGCGGGGAAAGCACTCCCGACGGAAAATTCTCCATAGAAAGCTGCCGTTGCGTCGGCGCTTGCGGGCTTGCGCCCGTAATGATTGTCGACGGCGAAGTTTACGGTAAGCTTACGGCAAAAGACGTCGCAGGTATTCTCGACAAATATATAAAAGATTAAGGAGGAGAGAATATGACTTGCGAACAGCTTAAAAAATTAGCCGCGGAAAAAGCGGATTTGATAAACGTAAGAAAAATCGTAAGGGAACAGGCCGAAAAGCTTGCACAAAACACCGCTTACAGAAAACAGGTGCTTGTCTGCGGAGGTACGGGCTGTACTTCGTCCCACTCGTTGCAGGTAATAGAACAGCTTGAAAAAAGTTTAAAAGAGCTTGGTATAGACGACGTTTTAGTCGTTAAGACGGGCTGTTTCGGACTTTGCGCGCTCGGTCCCATAATGATTGTCTATCCCGAGGGCGCTTTCTACTCGCAGATGACTCCCGAACACGCAAGGACGGTTGCGGAGAAACATCTTATAAAAGGCGGGGAGATTGTAAAAGAACTCCTGTATGCGGAAACCGTTCACGAGGACGGGAGCGTAATTCCCTTTGCCGAAATTCCATTCTATAAACATCAGATGCGCATTGCGCTCAGAAACTGCGGGGTTATCGCCGCGGAATGTATAGAAGAAGCTATCGCCGCGGGAGATTATTCGGCGCTTGCGAAAGTTCTTACCGAAATGACTCCCGAACAAATTATAAACGAGATTAAGGCTTCCGGACTTCGCGGACGCGGAGGCGCAGGTTTCCCGACGGGACTTAAATGGCAGTTCACGCGCGAAGCGCAAGGAGACGTCAAATACGTCTGCTGTAACGCCGACGAGGGCGACCCCGGCGCGTTTATGGACCGTTCGGTTCTCGAGGGCGACCCGCATACCGTGCTCGAAGCAATGACTATCGCGGGCTATGCGATAGGCGCGCAGGAAGGCTATATTTACGTCAGAGCAGAATATCCCATTGCGGTTGAAAGGCTCAATATAGCAATAGAACAGGCGAGAAAATTCGGACTGCTGGGAAAAAATATTCTCGACAGCGGTTTCGATTTCGATATTCACGTGCGTTTAGGCGCGGGCGCATTTGTTTGCGGTGAAGAAACCGCGCTTATCGCGAGCATAGAAGGCAAGAGGGGCGAACCCAGACCCAAACCGCCTTTCCCCGCTCAGAGCGGAGTGTTCAGAAAACCTACCGTAATAAACAACGTCGAGACCTGGGCGAACATCGCGCCGATTATATTGAACGGCTCGGAATGGTTTGCTTCGATAGGCACGGAAAAAAGCAAGGGAACGAAAGTCTTCGCCGTCGGCGGAAAGATACATAACGTTGGGCTTGTGGAAGTTCCTATGGGAACGCCTTTAAGAACGATAATTTACGATATAGGCGGAGGTATTCCGGAGGGTAAAAAATTCAAAGCCGCGCAGACTGGCGGACCTTCGGGCGGCTGTATTCCCGCGACGCATATCAATATCGCAATGGACTTCGACAATCTCACGGCGATAGGTTCTATGATGGGCTCCGGCGGCCTTATAGTTATGGACGAGAATACCTGTATGGTCGACATTGCGAAATTCTATCTCGAATTTACGGCCGACGAAAGCTGCGGTAAGTGCGCTCCCTGCCGTATAGGCACGAAGCGTCTTTTGGACCTTCTGACAAAGATAACCGAAGGCAAGGGCGAGCCCGAAGATTTGGATAAAATTTCACGCCTTGCCCGCCATATGAAGAGTTCTTCGCTCTGCGCGCTCGGACAGTCTGCGCCCAACCCCGTACTTTCCGCGATGGAACATTTCGGCGACGAATATATGAAACATATTTACGCTAAAAAATGTCCTTCGGGCGTATGCAAATCACTTCTCAACTACTATATAGACCCCGACAAATGCCGAGGCTGTACGCTTTGTAAGCGTAACTGCCCCGTTAACGCGATTTCGGGCGAAGTAAAGAGCCCTCACGTCATAGATTCGGCTAAGTGCATAAAGTGCGGGCAGTGCATCGCGCATTGTAAGTTCGGCGCGATAGAGAAAAAGTGAGGTGAACGGAGATGATAAATTTAAAGATTAACGGTATGCCCGTGAGCGTACCCGAAGGTTCTACTATATTACAGGCGGCAAAAGCCGCAAACATAAGAATTCCCACTCTCTGTTATCTCAAGGACGTACAGTGCGTCGGTTCCTGCCGTATGTGCCTTGTCGAGGCGACGGGAGCGAGAGGACTCGTAGCGGCGTGCGTATATCCCGTTTCCGAGGGAATGGAAGTCCGCACCAATACGCCCAAGGTAAGACAGTCGAGAAAGACGACGCTCGAACTCATACTGTCTACGCATAAAAAGAAATGTTTAAGCTGTGTGCGTTCTATGAACTGCGAATTGCAGAAACTCGCGCTCGAATACAACGCGGAAGAGGACGCGTTCGGCACCGACCACGACCTTAAACCTATCGACGATTTTTCCGCGTCCGTCGTAAGGGATAACAGCAAATGCGTTATGTGCACCCGCTGCGTAGCGGCTTGTACACAGCAGACTATCGCTGCGATAGGTCCTAAGAACAGAGGTTACGCAAAAGAAATAGGTTCGCCTTACGACGTATCTCTCGCGTTTACCCCTTGCGTAAACTGCGGACAGTGCATAGTCGCGTGTCCCGTTGGCGCGCTTTACGAAAAGAGTTCCGTCGCGGACGTTTGGGGCGCGATAGTCGACCCCGATAAGCAGGTAGTGTTCTATACCGCGCCGTCGGTAAGAGCTACCCTCGGCGAGGCTTTCGGTCTGCCCGTAGGCACCAATACGGAGGGTAAGATGGTTACGGCAATCAAACAGCTCGGCGACGTAAAATGCTTCAATATGGACGTTACCGCTGACCTTACCATAATGGAAGAGGCGAACGAGCTTTTGTCACGGCTTAAAAACGGCGGAAAGACTCCTATGTTCACGAGCTGCTGTCCCGGTTGGATAAAGTTCGCGGAGCATTATTATCCCGAAATTTTACCTAACCTCTCGACCTGTAAATCTCCGCAGGAAATGTTCTCCGCGGTTCTGAAAACCTACTACTGCGAAAAGCACGGAATAAATCCCGAAAACCTCTACGTCGTATCGGTTATTCCCTGTACTGCGAAGAAATTCGAGGTTTCGCGCGAGGAGCTCGGACATTATACGGACGCGGCTATAACGACGCGCGAACTTGCTAAAATGATTAAGGAAGCGGGAATCGATTTCGTTAATTTACCCGACAGTCAGTTCGACGCGCCGTTCGAAGACGCGAGCGGAGCGGGCGCGATTTTCGGCGCGACGGGCGGAGTTATGGAAGCGGCTTTAAGGACGGCGGCTTATAAATTGGGCGGTAGCGGCGCGCCTTTGGAATTTAAGGAAGTACGCGGAACCGACGGGATAAAGGAAGCCGAATACAATGTCGGCGGAACGGTTGTAAAGGTAGCCGTCGCGAGCGGTCTCGGCAACGCGAGAGAAGTAATCGAAGCGGTTAAACGCGGAGAAAAGGACTATACTTTCATAGAAATAATGGCTTGCCGTGGCGGTTGTATAAACGGAGGCGGTCAGCCTTACGTTCACGACGAAATCAGAAACAATATCGATTTGAAAGCCGTCCGCGCCCAGGCTCTTTACGATTACGACAGCGACAGCAAAGTACGCGTCTCGCACGAAAATCCCGCGGTCGAACTTCTTTATAAAGAATACTTCGGCTCTCCTAACAGCCATAAAGCCCACGAGCTTTTGCATACGACTTACGTAAAAAGAGAAAAATATTAATAGTAAGGATAAGCAATAAAGATACACCGCAAAGCGTAAGGCTTTTAGATTGATTTGCGGTAAAATCGATTTACGGATAAGCAATAAAGATACACCGCAAAGCGTAAGGCTTTTAGATTGATTTGCGGTAAAATCGATTTACGGATAAGCAATAAAGATACACCGCAAAGCGTAAGGCTTTACAGATTTTTACAATCATAAACTTTTAACTGTTTTCCCATACTGTAATTAAGAGGTTTCACCTCTCACACAAGGAGAAAAAAGTGGAGAAGTTTATTTTAGGTGTCGCCCTCGGTATGGCGGGCGGTGCGCTTATGGTCGCTAATAACTGCAAACTCCGCAATCTTGTAAAGAAAAATCAGGATGATTTAATGAAGAAAGCGGAAAAGTTAATCGACACTAAGCTTGAAAAACTTGAACAGATGACCGAGTCTATGACTCAGCCCGAAACCAAGTCTTAATCCAACCGAAAGAATAACGCCGTGTGCATACACGGCGTTATTTCTTTTGATTTTCCGTAAGTTTCCAAAAAGTGATTATTTTAGCTGTTAAGTTATAATACATATCGCTTGTATTTATTATAAATATATGCTACAATTCAATGGTATGGAAAGATACGTTGCGTTCGACATAGGCGACAAGCGGATAGGCGTCGCAATATCCGACCCGTTTAACAGTTACGCTCTGCCTTCGCAGACCTATTTTCGCAAGGGTTTTAAAGAGGACGTCTCCGCTCTCGTGAAAATCGCCGCGGAAAAGGGCGCGACGGTAATCGTCTGCGGACTGCCGTTGAATTTCGACGGTACGGAAGCCGTGCAGACCGAAAAGACGCGCCGTTTCATAGACGCGCTCAGAGCGGCGACTACTGTTCCGATAGTTTGCGGTGACGAACGGTTTACAACCAAAATGGCGCACGAGGTGCTTATATCCGAGGGTATGCGCCGCGAAAAACGCAAAAACTACGTCGACGCGTTAGCCGCCGCAAATATACTCGACGGCTATCTGAACGCAATCAATAAAAAAGGAGTTTAAAATGAGCGAAGAAAACGAGCTTTATGACGGCGCGGAAGAACTCGAAGAAAACGAGTTGATAGAACTTATAGACGACGAAGGGAAAATTATCAATTTCCGTTTGCTAGACGTAACCGAATACAAAGGCGTAAAATATACCCTGCTTCTCGCGGCCGAGCCCAACGAAGAAATCGGCGACGACGAGGTGGTAATATTCCGTCTTAACGAAACGGATGAAACGCTCGAACCTATAGAGGACGAGAACCTTTTGCAGGAAATTTTCGATTTCTATCAGCAGGAAGCCGACGAGGACGAAGAACGCGAAAATAACTGAAATTCCTGTAAATTATTGACAAAAACGATAAATTCGCTATAATATGAATTAAATAATATTAAAGGGGTTTTTTATGAACGTTAAGAAAATTTTAGCCGCCGTAAGCGCGGTAATTCTCACGGTAGCGCTCGCCTGCATTATGACGGGTTGCGATAAATCGGGAAGCATAGTAAAGGCTTTCGAAGCAAAGGAATATACCGTTACCGAAATTAGTACGGATAACGATACCGCAAAAAGTATTTTAAAAACGGCGGGTTTAACCGACGAACAGGTTAAAAATGCAAGCGAATATAAAATTTATCTTTGCACCGCGAAAGGGCTCGCATCGCTGACTTCCAGCGGAGTTGTAATCAAGTTCCCTTCGGGCAGTGCGCTCAAAGATTTCTTGACCGTCGAGGATAAGGACGGAAATAAAGATTCTTCCGCTTACGATAAAGCGAAAGAAAACGGTTCCGTGAACGGCAACTGTCTGTATTTCGGCGCTCCCGCGGGTAAAGAAATTTTCGAAAAAGCATAATTTTGAGGTAAAAAATTGAAAAAGCTTTTAAAAATTTTCTGCACGGTTGCGTTGATTTCTGTCTTAGCGTTCGCCTTATCCGGTTGCGGCGAAACGGCTACTGTCAAAAACGCTTTCAAAAACGCGGGCTATGAAATTACGAACGTAGAACCCGACGACAGCGACGAACTTAAAGCATTACTGAAAACCGATGAGCAGAAAAAGGATATTGAAAAATACAAAGTTTTCAGGTGCAAGCACTTCGAAAGAACCGCTACGGTCGTTATTTTCCCGTCCGAAAAAACGCTGAAAGAGGTCTTGGGCGAAACGACTTTCAATTCCAAAACCAAAGACGGTTATATTAAAGGAAGCTGTTATCTCGTAAAATCCTGTACCGACGCTTATTACATCTTTAAAAACGCTTAAACTAAAACGCGGGCAACTTATGTTGCCCGCGTATTTTATATATTGAATTTTTCAAGTAAGTAACGTGTCGAAAGTCTCGTTGAATATTTCGCAAAGCTTAGCAAGAGTTTCAAGGTTAGGTTCACAGACTTTTTTCTCCCAAGCGCTAACCGTGCGTTTATCAACATTAACCTTTTTTGCTAACTTTTCTTGCGTTAAACCGGCGCCATTGCGTAAATTACGTAAGTTTTCAGCAAATTTAATTTCAATCATATTAATATATTTACCAAAAACGTTGGTAAATAACTTGACAATCCAATGTTTTTGGTAGAAAATAATTGCTATGAAACAACGTAATACAGTTTTATCGGAAGATATTTTTTCCGCAGTCAAAACAAAGATAATGAATGATACGAGCATCTCGGATGAAGCAAGAAAGAATAGGTTGGACGAACTTTCCATTATTCGGGTGATTATGGGTGGTAAATTGTCCGAATTGGATAAAAAAATAAACGAAAGCAAAGATTTTGATTTAAGGCTGTATCTCGACAGGCTGAAAATTTACTTTATGATTAAGAGAGCTTACTTCGGCAAAGACCCTTTGAAATTCGAATACGAATGGGAAACGTCCGTTTCGGAAATTTTCAAAGAACTGAAAAGCGTCGATAATTTTATAAATTCGATTATAGACGGTACGTTGACGGAAAATAAAAAAGACTGATAAAACGCGGATAAAGAGAGTGAAAATTTTCAACGCGCCCGCGGGGGTATTCCCGCGGGCGCGTTTTATTTTTCAAAATAATATAAAAACCGCTTTACAACCTTAAAAATTTTTGCTAAAATACATAGGCTATAAAAATTCACACCCGAGAGGCGGGCGTTCCGTGGCGGTAAAATCTTTCAATACCGCAATAAACGCCGTAAAAGCCGCGCTGTCGGGGAGGTAAACGGAGGAATTAAAATGGCGGTAATAACAATGAAACAACTGCTCGAAGCAGGAGTGCACTTCGGGCACCAGACGAGAAAATGGAACCCCAAAATGGGCAAGTACATTTACGCGGCGCGCAACGATATTCACATTATCGACTTGCAGATTACTGTAGGTCTTATCGAAGACGCGTACAAATATGTCGTCGAAGCGGTCAAGGCTAACAAAAGCGTTCTTTTCGTAGGTACGAAGAAACAGGCTCAGGACGCTGTCAAGGAAGAAGCGGAGCGTTGCGGAATGTACTACGTCAATTCGCGTTGGCTCGGCGGTACGCTTACGAACTTCAAGACTATCCGTTCGCGTATAGAGAGAATGGTTAAGCTTGAAAAAATGGAGCTGAACGGCGAATTCGATTTGCTTCCCAAAAAGGAAGTCGCTAAATTAAAAGAAGAAATGGGCAAGCTTCAGACCAACCTCAACGGTATCAGAGATATGAACAAGCTTCCCGGCGTTATGTTCATAGTAGACCCTCATAACGAAGAAATCGCGGTTAAGGAAGCGAGAAAGCTTAATATTCCCATAGTCGCGATTACCGATACTAACTGCGACCCCGACGTTATAGACTGCGTTATTCCCGGTAACGACGACGCGATACGCGCGGTTAAACTTATTTCGTCTGTTATCGCAAACGCGGTTATCGAGGCGAACCAGGGAGAAACTCCCGTGCTTCCCGTTGAAGAAGACGGCGAACCCGAATCAATCGAAGAAGTAGTTGCAATGGAAGACGTTGCAACCGTTTCCGAAACAGATAAATCCGAGGAGGAATAATTAATATGGCATTTACGGCAAAAGACGTAATGACGCTCAGAGAGAAGAGCGGCGCAGGTATGTTGGAATGTAAAAAAGCGTTGACCGACGCTGACGGCGATATGGAGAAAGCAGCCGAGCTTTTGAGAGAGCGCGGAATAGCGAAAGCCGTTAAAAAGGAAGGAAGAATCGCGGCGGAAGGCGCTGTCGGAGCATATGTTTGCGAAAAGTGCGGTTTAGGCGTTTTGCTTGAAATCAACTGCGAGAGCGACTTTGTTTCCCGCGGCGAAAAATTCCACGAGATAGTAAATTCCGTTGCAAAAGTGGTCGCGGAGAATAAGCCCGCGGACGTAGACGCGCTTAACTCGTGTAAGCTCGGCGACGGTACCGTTAAAGATTTTATTACGAACCAGACCGCAATTATAGGCGAAAAGATTTCGATACGCAGATTCGTAATATTCGAAACCGAAGGTAAAATCGAAACTTATATTCATATGGGCGGAAAAGTCGGCGTTATGGTCGAGGCGTCTGCGTTCAAGGCGGGTTCCGAGGAAACCCTTCACGACGTCGCGCTTCAAATCGCCGCGGCTAAGCCTTCTTACGTAACGGAAGCGGAAGTTCCCGCGGAAGTTATCGAAAAGGAAAAGAAGATAATGCTCGTTCAGATGCAGGGCGACCCGAAGAACGCGAACAAACCTCAGGAAATTCTTGAAAAAATCGTTGCGGGCAAGTTGGGTAAGTTCTATCAGGACAACTGTCTTTTAGACCAGCCTTTCGTTAAAGACGACAGTCAGAAAGTAAGTCAGGTAATCGGCTCCAAGTTCGCGGTCGCGAGATTCGCGCGTTTCGAAATGGGCGAAGGCATCGAGAAGAAGAGCGAGAATTTACAGGACGAAGTGGCGAAACAGGTTGCCGCTATGAAAAAGAATTAAAATAAAATTCACACAAAATCGCCGCAGTTATAAGCGGCGATTTTTCGTGGTTTAAGGATTACATACCCTATGTCCGAAATTTTAAGGGTAAACATTCGTCTGAGTACACTTAATTGCATTTAAGCTTTAAATATATTTATCGTTATTTAATATTTTAGGGGTTGCTTTTTATTTTATTATTTGCTATAATTTACCGTAGAGAAAAACGGCAAATAATTCCTACGGATAAATTTGCGGAAAAAGGTACTTATGGAACCTAAGTATAAGAGAATTTTAATAAAATTATCCGGCGAAGCGCTTGCGGGCAAACAGGGTCACGGCCTTGACGAAAGCGTTATTTCGGAAGTCGTGGAACAGATAGCCCGTATTCACGCTATGGGCGTGGAAATAGCTCTCGTTATAGGCGGGGGCAATTTCTGGCGCGGACGGCAGGGAAAGCAGATGGACAGAACCACCGCGGACCATATGGGTATGCTTGCCACGGTTATGAATTCGCTCGCTATGATGGACGCGCTCGAACAGCAGGGTATTCCCACACGCGTTCAGACCGCTTTGATTATGACTTCCGTCGCAGAGCCCTATATTTTGAGGAAAGCTTTGCATCATTTCGAAGAGGGAAGAATAGTAATAATGGCGTGCGGTACGGGCAACCCTTACTGCTCGACGGATACCGCCGCTGCGCAGAGGGCTTGCGAAATTCAGGCAGACGTATTGATGATGGCGAAAAACATAGACGGAATTTACGACAGTGACCCCAAAATCAATCGTAACGCAAAGAAATACGACCATATAAATTATATCGACGTTATTAAAAACGGCATAAAGGCTATGGACGCGACAGCCGCTACTATGTGTATGGAAAACAATATCCCCGTCCTCGCTTTCGGGCTCGACGAAAAAAATTCGCTTATCCGCGCGGTTTGCGGTGAAAAGTTGGGAACTATAATAGATAATAATTGAAAATAAAAAAACGCTTTGACAATTTTAAGGCGGAAAGGAAATATTATGATAGAAAATGAACAGGCAGAGGAAATACTTTTAGTTCTCGACGATAAGCTTTCGAAGACGGTAAGCGTTCTGAAAGAAGAATTCACGTCCGTGCGCGCGGGCAGAGCAAATCCTCACATACTCGATAAAGTGATGGTCGATTACTACGGCGCGGCTACTCCCGTGCCTCAGACGGCTGGAGTTTCCGTTCAGGAGGGCAGGTGTCTTGTCATCGCGCCCTGGGACGTTTCGATATTAAAGGTTATCGAGAAAGCGATACAGCTCTCGAATATCGGAATTACGCCCACGAACGACGGTAAAGTTATACGTCTCGTTTTCCCCGAACTGACCGAGGAGAGAAGAAGAGAGCTCACGAAACAGATAAAGAAGATGGGCGAAGATTCGAAGGTTGCGGCGCGCAATACCCGCCGCGACGCTATGGACGGAATTAAAAAGCTCAAAAATGACAAAACTCTTTCCGAGGACGAAGCGGCAAATTGCGAAAAGGAAATCGAGAAAATGGTTTCCGACGCGATAGCGAAAATAGATTCCGCCGTTTCAGCCAAGGAAAAGGAGATAATGACGGTTTGATAAGTTCGGTACCCGCGCACGTCGGCGTCATAATGGACGGCAACGGCAGATGGGCTAAAAAAAGGCTTATGCCGCGTTCATACGGTCATAAGTCCGGAATGAACAGAATGATAGGACTTGCGGAGCGCGCGCGCCAGGCCGGCGTTAAATATCTTACGGTGTACGCATTGTCTACGGAAAATCTGTCAAACCGTCCGAAAGACGAGTTGGACGGACTTTTCGGTCTGTTCCGCAAATACTTCGACGCGAACGTAAAAAAATTATATGCTAAAAATGCGTGTGTAAAAGTAATCGGCGATTTATCCGCGCTTCCTGACGACCTTTGCGAAATTCTTAAAAACGGAGAAAAAAATTCTCCCGAGGGAGCCGATTTTACGTTGGTGTTTGCAATTAATTACGGAAGCAGGAGCGAAATTCTCCGCGCGGTCAACCGCGCCGTGGAAGCGGGCGAAACTGTCGACGGCGAAAAATTTTCTTCTCTGCTATATACGGCGGATATACCCGATCCCGATTTTATAATTCGGACGGGCGGAGAAAAAAGACTTTCGAATTTTCTCGCCTATCAGGCGGCTTATGCGGAGCTGTATTTTACGGACGTATTATTCCCCGATTTTTCAGACGCCGAATTCGATAAGGCGCTTAACGACTACGCCTCGCGTGAAAGACGCTTTGGCAGAATATAAGAGGTTTTTATGAAACAGAGAATAATAACGGGCGCGGCGTATATAACGTTGTTGGTCGGGTTGCTTGCCTTGAAATGGTTTGTGCCTGGCGGCTGGGGTTCGCTCGGGTTCGACGCGCTCTTTACCGCGGTTTCGGTTCTGGGAAGTTTGGAACTTTTGAACGCCTTGAAAGAGGTTTCTTTTCCGCAGAAAGTTATTACCGTAGCGTTCTGCGCGATAGCGGTTCCCCTTTACGTAGCGGCTCAGACGGCTATGAGGCTCGGGTTCCTTGCCGTCGGAATTTGCGGTCTGTTATTCGCTACCGTGTTGGCGGGTATAAACGTGTTCGACCACGGGCAGAGTACTATACGCGGGACGATGACCTGTTTTATGACGATATTGTATTGCGGAGTACTGAGCGTTATGCTGTCGTCGGTAAATCATCTTGCCGAAAATTCCACGGCGGCGATAATTCTTTTGTTCCTCGTAGTCATACTGACGGATACTTTTGCGTTTTTGGTAGGAAGCGTATTCAAAAAATGGCTTCCTTACAAACTCGCTCCCAAGCTCAGCCCCAATAAGACGATAATCGGCGCGGTCGGCGGAGTTATCGGCGGTATGGTCGGCGCATTGATAGCGTACTACGTATATTACGGTATGAGTTTGGTTCCTAAGTTCGGAACTCCGCTCGTTTATTCGGGTACGATGCCCGCTGTAGTTTCGTTTATGCTTATAGGTCTCGTGACGTCGATTTTCGCGCAGGTGGGCGATTTGTTCGAAAGCGCGATAAAACGCGAGTGCCAAATTAAAGATATGGGCAAGATTCTTCCCGGGCACGGCGGAGTTCTCGACAGATTCGACAGTATGCTGTTCGGTTGCGTGATAGTGCTTTTCAGTTGCGGTATGCTTATAATTTAAAATAAAAATTTACAATAAATCAAAAGCTCCGTAAGGAGCTTTTTGTTGCATTTGTCATTAATTAAAAATTTTCGGGTATAATAATAAATGAAAAAAATATCTCTTATCGGAAGTACGGGAAGCATAGGCAGACAGGTCGTCGAAGTAGTAAAACGCTATCCTTCGCGCTATAAAATCGTTGCAATGACCGCTTACGGCAATAGAGCTTTATTCGAAAAACAGGTTGCGGAGATTAAGCCCGAAGCGTATGCTCTCGCTTCCGAAGACGGGGAAACCGCGCTCGGTTTAGCCGAGTTAGCAAACGCCGATTTGGTTTTCAATGCGGCGAGCGGGTTTGCGGGGCTCGAATACAGTTTAAAAGCGGTAAAAGCGGGTAAAACTCTCGCGCTTGCGAATAAGGAAACACTTGTTTGCGCGGGGGATTTAATAATCCCGCTTGCAAAGAGTACGGGAGCCGAAATAATTCCCGTTGACAGCGAACATTCCGCAATCTGGCAGTGCCTTGATTTCGACGCCGAAAAGCCCGTAAGACGGCTTATAATTACAGCGAGCGGAGGAGCGTTCGGAGACAGACGGTATGAAACGCTGAAAAACGTTACTCCCGAGGAAGCGCTTGCGCATCCTACCTGGAAGATGGGCAGAAAAATCACGGTTGACAGCGCTACGCTTATGAACAAGGGGTACGAGGTCATAGAGGCGCATTGTTTGTATAAAACTCCGTATTCGGCAATAGAAACGGTTATCCAGCCGCAGAGTATTATTCATTCGCTCGTTGAATTTGAAGACGGCGCGGTAATGGCTCAGATGAGTTATCCGACAATGGAAATTCCCGTTCAGCTTGCGCTCAGTTATCCCGACAGACTTGATTCTTCGGTTAAGCCTATGGATTTTCGGAAAGCGTTTTCGCTGGGTTTCAAACCGCTTGTCCGCGAAAATTATCCGTGTTACGACCTTGCGTTGAAGTGCGGTGAAAGCGGAGGAGTTTTTCCCTGCGTTATGAACGCGGCGGACGAGGTTGCCGTGCAGGCTTTTCTCGAAGGCAGGATAGCGTTTACTGATATTTTTAAGGTAGTCGACGGAGTCGTACAGACTGCGCAGGGCGGAAAAATCCGGAATTTCGCTCATCTTACGGAAGTTGACGAATCGGCGCGGCGCGTCGCGCAAAAAATTATTGACAGGTTATAATATTGTTACTTTCGGTTTCTTCGGTAATGCATACGGTTTTTGCGGTTATTCTTGCGATAGTGATATTGCTTATAATGATAACCGTGCACGAGTTCGGGCATTATCTTGCCGGCAAGGCTTTAAAATTTAAAATCAATGAATTCGCGATAGGGTTCGGCCCTAAGCTTTTCAGACGCGTTTCGAAAAAGAACGGGGAGGCTTTCTCCGTAAGACTTCTGCCGCTCGGCGGGTTCTGCGCGTTCGAGGGCGAAGAGGGCGAGGACGGAGAGGCGCATCCGGACAGTTTTAATAAAAAAGCTCCCTGGAAACGTATAATCGTGCTCGTAGCGGGACCGCTTATGAACTACGTTCTCGCGTTGCTTCTGATAATAATTTCGCAATTTTCGTTCGGGCAGATGCTGTTCAAAGTCGGCTCGGTCACTCCCGCGGACGAAAGTTACGCTCAGTACAGTCTTTGCGCGGACGATTTAATCGTCAATGCCGACGGCAAAGGAATATATCTGACAACCGATTTGATTTACGCTCTTAAAGGTAAAAGCGAGGGTGATACCGTCGAAATGAAAGTCCTGCGCGGAGGAGAAAAAATTACCGTAGAAGTAAAGCTACGTACGGACTGCGATTTTAAAAATTCCGAAGAGGCGGGCAAACTTTTCCGTGCGTTGGGTATAGGAACGTATATCGACGGCGACGGCGTCGCGCGTTGGGACTGCGCATACGAAAGTCACCGTTTCGGTTTTTTCGAAACGCTCGGCAGGTCGTTTATGTATTCGTTTAAGATAGCCGGAACTATATTCAGGGTACTCGGCGAACTTCTGACGGGACATCTTGGTATTTCTTCGATGGGCGGACCCGTTACGACCATTAAACTTACGTCGGAAGTCGCCGCGCAGAGTTTCCAGAGTTTTCTCGAAATAGCGACGTATATCGGCGTAAACCTTGCGGTTTTTAATCTGTTGCCTATACCGGCGCTTGACGGCAGTAAAGTAATTTTCTGTCTCATAGAATGGATATTCCGAAAACCCGTTCCGAGAAAAGTAGAGGCGGTCATACACGCAGTCGGATTCTTTTTAATACTCGGTTTTGCAGTGCTTGTGGATATTTTACAGTTTATTTGATTAAGGCGCGCTTTTTAAAAAGCGCGCCTTAATTTATTCTTCCGTTTTTGTCTGTTCCGCTGAAACGGAGGTTTCTTTTTGGTTTTTAGTCATTATTCCGTACAGCTTATCAAGAGTTTTAGTCTTTGCAAGCGCGGCGAGCGCGGCGGCGGAGACGGCACAGTCCGCGGGCAGGTAAACGCATTGGTATATGAAAGAGTATACGAACATATTGCTTGCGGGTATGTCTGCCCAGACGGCGTCTTCCGCAAAGTACAGAAAACCCGAAATAAGATGAAAAATAAATCTTGCAAAATATACCGTTACGGTGCCTATGCAAACTTTTGCCGTAACGGGCAGTTTGCCGAATTTGGAGGCAAAGCCCATAAGTCCGATGCTTGCGAATGCGAGAAGATAATCGAGAATAAACGTATACGGAGTAAGTATGAACGGGTCTGAAATAAAATTAAACAGTCCGAATATAATTCCGGCGATAGTGCCTTTGACGGGCCCGAATTTATAAGCGTAAATAAGAAGAGGTACGAAGCTTGCAAGAGTTATCGAACCTCCGTACTGTACGGGCGAAATCTTTATAAACGACAGAGCGAACGAGGCTGCGAGGCAAATTCCCGCGTAAGCTATTTCGGAAGTCGAGTATTTTTTATTGAAAATACAGATTAGCGCGAGAGCTATGATAAGAACCGCTATTGCGCCCAGCGATACCCACGTTACGATATCGGTTGTCTTTTCAGAGACGGCTGAAAGTTGTGAAAATTGAAACATTAAAACTCCTTTTACCGCCGTGAAATAAAAAACGTTCTCCGCAAAAATGCGGGGAACGCAAAAATCATATCTTTGTTCTATCGCTCAACCATTACGTTGCCGATTCAAAGGGTATAATCTCAGCTTTCGCGCCGCGCTGCATATATGCTTCGTATTACGGCGTTGCGTTTACGTTTTTATTCGGCATCATACTTCTGTGTATGCTCCCTCGTAAAATACGCGCGCACCCGCACTACTTGCATCTTCTGCACCGCGAATTATATTTATCGCGTCAGCACCCCCGACGGTATTAAATTGTATTCGCTGTTCAAGCGTAATTTGATTATAAATAAAAAATTTCACAAAGTCAATTGAAATTTAAAAAAATTTATAATATAATGTTTATAGCTTATGCTAAGGAGAAATGCAATATGGCTTATGATTTTTACGCCTATATGGACAGAATGAAATATATTAAGAGGTGGCAGCTTATGCGCTCGGTGAGGGAGGAAAACATAATGGAGCACTCCCAACAGGTAGCTATGTTCGCACACGCTCTTGCGGTGATAAACAACAAAGTTTACGGCGGTAAAGCCGACGCGGAAAAAACCGTACTGTACGCCGTTTATCACGAATGCAGCGAAGTTATGACGGGAGATTTGCCCACCCCCATAAAATATTTCAACAGCAATATAAACGGCGCGTATAAGAGTCTGGAAGAGAAAGCCTGCGAAAAATTACTTTCGGCGCTTCCGGAAGATTTGCGCGGAGAATTCGCTTTCAGTTTAAAACCCGATACGAAAAGTTATGAGTACGCGCTTATGAAAGCGGCGGACAGGCTTGCGGCTTACGTTAAATGTCTTGAAGAACTTCGTTGCGGGAATAACGAGTTTGCAAAAGCAAAAAAAAGCATCGAAGCTGACCTGCACTCGCGCAAAATGCCCGAGGTCGAGTATTTTTTCAAAAATTTCATAAAGAGCTTTTCA
Organism: uncultured Christensenella sp.; assembly: GCA_910586345.1. Classification (GTDB taxonomy): domain Bacteria; phylum Bacillota; class Clostridia; order Christensenellales; family Borkfalkiaceae; genus Coproplasma. Next base: position 10,051 of record CAJUHC010000008.1, on the reverse strand, counting down.
CTGTCCTTGGACGAACTCGAAGGATTGTAATATGTTTCGGTTTAAGCCGAAGTTTAAAACTTGCCGAGTGGTGGATGGTCGTACGAATATACCGAACGTATTTTTTCGGAAAACGGAAATACTCTGACGCGAACGTAAGTGCATTTTGCCGTAAAGCCACGTTGTTTGAGCTTAGAAAGTAAATATAACCCCTGCGCCAATACGTCGGAGCAGGGGAGTGTTTTCATATTTAATTTTGTTTCGGAAATCGCCTCCGTGCGGTGCTTCAAAAAGCAGAGCGGTTATCGTAACCTTGCGGCCTCGGCCGCGGAATTATAAACCGCGTCGGAATCAGATTTCCTCCGTAAAGTTGTACATTGGAGTTTACCTCCCTTTTTTTTCTATCGTCTTGGCAAAGTAAATCATACTCTTTACCTCCCTGATAGTTTCCCTTTCTTGTTTTCCCTTGTCATATAGACTTGCCATAAAGAAACGTTTTTTTGTTGAAATAAACCGTGTCCCGCTTTCGCGGCTACTTGTATTTCATAATAGCTTACTCCTCATATTAATGTTGGTACCTAACATTTCTTGTAAGTTATTTTCTTTACACCTTTATTATAGCACGCAATTCCGGTTTGTCAATACTTTTTTTAAAATTTATTGAAAAAATTATTTTTGTCGAAAAATGCTTAACTTTTTTGCGATTAAAGCTTATAATATATTGGTATTACAAAAGGAGATTGGATATGAAAGGTATATTTTATATCGACAGCGGTCTCGGATTCGTTATAGTTCTCGCTATAATACTGCTGTTTACAAAAGTCTTCGGACTGCTTTTCAGGAAGTTTGGTCTTCCGCAGGTTCTCGGTTACATAATCGCAGGCATTATCGTAGGTCCCGCTATTTTCGGCGAACTGTGCGGTTTCTCGCTTATAGGTCTCAATAAGGAAAACGTTGACGCGAGTTATACGGCGCTGTTCCTTTTAAACGGCGTTACGGCGGGGGGAGAAGCGTTTTCGCTCGGAAAAGACGGTCTTGCGATATTCTCTAAAATAGGCGTTCTTCTGTTGATGTTCTCGACAGGACTCGAAACGAATTTAAAGGAGCTTAAAAAGACGGGGCTCGCCGCGGTTTTGGTCGCTTGCGCCGGCGTATTCGTTCCTATGGCGCTCGGCATAATTATTTGTCTGCCGTTCGGAGGCGCTAACGAATTAGGCACTGATAATATTTTCAACTGTATATTCATAGGTATGATACTTACGGCGACTTCCGTCGCCATAACGGTTTCCGTATTGAAAGAACTCGGAAAAATAAATACCAAACTCGGTACGACTATTGTTTCGGCGGCTATAATCGACGACGTAATCGGAATCGTACTGCTTTCCGTTGTAACGGGTATTGCGAAAGCGAGCGCAGGCGACCCTGTTCCGGTCACGGACTTTGCGTCTTTCAAGGCTCAATGGTGGGGAACGCTCATAATGATAGTCGCGTTCTTTATCGTGGCGATAGGACTCGGGTTCGGTATTTCGAAACTGTTTAAATGGCTGGACGAAAAATGGCCGATAACTCACCGTATTCCTATTTTTTCGCTTGTGGTTTGTTTCGTTTACAGCTGGTTTGCGGAGGAAATATTCGGGGTTGCGGATATAACGGGCGCGTTCCTTGCAGGCGTCGTGCTTTCGACCGTTCACCGTGCGAGCGAATATGCGGATAAAAAGATAGAAGTGAACACTTACACTATGTTTGCTCCCGTATTTTTTGCAAACATAGCCATAAGCAACATTTCGTTTAAAGGTATGAGCGGCTGGATAATCCTGATTGCTTTCCTTGCCGTGCTTATGGGTCTTATAGGAAAAATCGTCGGATGCGGTGCGGTTGCAAAATGTTTCAAATACAGTTGGCGCGAAAGCGCGATTGCAGGCGTCGGAATGATGGCGCGCGGAGAGGTTGCGCTCATCGTAACGCAGACCGCGGTATCTGCGGGACTGCCCGATAAATTTATGATAATGACGGTGCTTCTTATTCTCGTGTCGTCGATACTTACTCCCATACTTTTAAAGGTATTGTACGGAAAAGAAAAAAAGCCTCCCGAGGGAGGCTTGCCGGAATCGTCCGGGGAGTCGCCTGCAGGCGCGGCCGAAGCTTCCGCAGAAGATTCGGTTACCCGGGCAAACGCAGACGGCGTATCCTGAGTTTAGAGTTTAAAATAAAAAACGAGCCCGCGCAGATTTAATCTGCGCGGGCTTTAAACTTTGTTTAAGATTTTTTATTCGATATGAGAGCGTCGTAATAATTTTCGAGATTTTCCGCAATATCTCCGAGCGAACGATAGAAGAATTCGCGTTCCTCGTCGGTAAGCGCCGCACTGCCCTTTTTAACTGCTTCGGTAGAACGGTGGGTGATAAAGTCTGCAAGATTTTTTCCTTCGTCCGTAAGACGTATTAACGAATTGTGTCCGTTGACGTCGTAAGTAACAAACCCTTTTTCCTGCAACGTTCTGAGCGCGCGTGAGATTGCGGCTTTGTCTTCAAGCGTGAGTTTTACGAGTTCGCTTGCAGTCAGTCCGTCCGGATTTTCCATAAGATAATAACCGCACATAACGTGTATCGCTTTCAAGCCGTATTCCTGCATTTCGTAAATCTTGATTTTCTGTACGAGTTTATTCAATTTTAAAATAGTAATAGTAAAATGTTCGAATATCTTATCCATAAAATACCCGTCGTTTATTATATAAAACCGGTTTGCAATCGCGCGATTGCAAACCGGTTAAATCTTAGTCAGTGTGAAAGCATCCAGTTCTTTACTTCTTCGCGCTCGATAGGAACAATATTTTCAGAAGGATATTTCGACGAGATTCCGCCGTTGGTGTAAACAAAATATTTTCCGCAGTTAGTAATGTATAATGTCTCTTCATAGCCGAAAGGGTCGCCCGGTGCCCCGAACGTGAATTTTTTGTCTACCGTGGAAGTAAGCGTGTCGTATATTGTTCCGTTAATTTCTTTTAACACAGATATTCATTCTCCCCGTAGTAAACGCCGTCTCAGGCTGTTTATAATTTTAACATACCTCGACGTCGGTGTCAATTCAAAACCCGCCGTTTGAACGCCTTAACGCCGTTTGTTAACAAATAAATTTTAATGTTAATTAATAATGTTGAAAATCGGATAAAAATTTAACAGAGCAAGTTAAAATACTTGACAATACGGATAGATTGATTTATCATATACGTAAAGTTGCGGGGCTTGACGGCTATGGATAAATTTTCTTTTATAGCGCTATGGGACGTTTACGGCGGATTGCTGACGGCGAACCGTAAAGAGATAGCGGATATGTATTTCAATCTCGATTTAACGGTTTCCGAGATAGCGCAGGAAAAAGGCATTACGCGTCAGGCAGTGTCCGACTGTTTGAAAAGCTGTAAAAGACAGCTCGAAGAATACGAGGAAAAACTGAACGTCTTAAAAAAGTTGAGGGAGATTTCTCTTAGGATTTCTTTTATGCTTACGGACGCGGGCATATGGGCGGAAAGTTTCAAATCCGTTCACGGAGAGTTTGCGGAAGAAATAGACGGACTGTTAAAAATACTTGAAAAAGATTATACGGAAGAAGTCGGACAAGTATTGAAATCCGACGGGAATTTGGAGATTTTATATAAAAATTATAATATAGGCGCGTACGGGAAACGTAAAACCGACGAATTTTAAGGAGGAATATGGGGGCGTTTTCATCTCTGTCCGAGAGATTAAATCATATATTTTCAAAGCTTACAAAGAGGGGAAGACTTACCGAGCTTGAAATAAAAACGGCAATGCGCGAGGTGCGCGTCGCGCTTTTAGAGGCTGACGTAAACGTAAAAGTTGCAAAGCAGTTCTGCGCGGAGGTTTCCGAGAAGGCGGTCGGTCAGGAGATAATAAAGAGTCTTAACCCCGCTCAGCAGGTAATAAAAATCGTCAATGACGAGCTTATTGCGTTGATGGGTTCTTCTAATCAGAAGCTTACCGTTGCTCCGAATCCGCCTACGGTTATTATGATGTGCGGACTTCAAGGCGCGGGCAAAACCACTCTCTGCGGAAAACTTGCGGTAAATCTTAAAAAGAACGGCAAGAAACCTTTGCTCGTTGCCTGCGATATTTACCGTCCCGCGGCGATAAACCAATTGAAAGTGGTCGGAAAGAACGCGGGCGCGGAAGTGTTTGAAAAGGGCACCCAAAATCCCGTAAAGACGGCGCAACAGGCTGTGGAACACGCTAAATCGATGGGCTTCGATACCGTTATTATCGATACGGCGGGCAGGCTCGAAATAGACGAAGCTTTAATGCAGGAACTCGAAAACATAAAAAAGGGAGTTCAGGTTTCTGAAATACTTCTCACCGTCGACTCTATGATGGGACAGGTTGCGGTAAACGTTGCCAAAACTTTCAACGAAAGACTCGAAGTTACGGGCGTTATATTGACCAAACTCGACGGAGATACCCGCGGAGGCGCCTGCCTTTCTATAAAGGCTGTAACGGGTAAACCTATAAAGTTCGTCGGTGTAGGCGAAAAGCTGACCGATTTGGAGCCGTTTTATCCCGACAGAATGGC
>CAJUHC010000008.1:0-5478 GCA_910586345.1 uncultured Christensenella sp. | reverse complement strand
GAATGGCTTCGCGTATTCTCGGTATGGGAGACGTTTTAACGCTTATAGAAAAGGCGCAGGAAGCGGTGACCGAACAGCAGGCGAAGGAAATGCAGAAAAAAATGCTCGAAAATACCTTCACGCTGGAAGATTATCTCGTTCAGTTCGAGAGTATGAAAAAAATGGGCGGCGCTCAGGCTATTCTTGCAATGATGCCAGGTATGGGAAACAAAGTCAACGCAGACGATATAGACGAAAACAGAATAGAACGCACGAAAGCTATTATCCTTTCTATGACGAAAAAAGAAAGAGTCGAACCCGCAATAATCAACGCATCGCGTAAAAAGAGAATCGCGTCGGGTTCGGGGACGAGCGTTCAGGAAATAAACCAGCTTTTAAAACAGTTCGAACAGACTAAACAGCTTATGAAACAGTTTAAAAGCGGTAAAAGACGTTTGCCGTTTTAAGTAGACGATTCGTAAATTTGAAAGATTAAAATAAAAATTTATATATAGCCGTAAGGCATAAAGGAGTAAAACAATGGCAGTTAAAATGAGATTGACAAGAATGGGAGACAAGAAATCGCCTTTCTACCGCGTGGTAGTTATCGATTCCAGAAAGGCTCAGTCCGGCGAATATATCGATAAAATCGGTTACGTCGACCCCCTTAAAACCCCCGCGGAAATCAACATCGACGTTGAAAAAGCTAAGGCTTGGCTTGCAAAAGGCGTTCAGCCTACCGAAACGGTCAAGAGCTATCTCGTAAAGGCGGGCGCTATGGAACAGAGTTCTAAACTCAGCGCGCCTAAGACCAATAATAAGAAAAAGAAAGGTTAAGACAGCGTATACGCGCCGATTTTAAACGGCGAAACTATTTGAAAAGGCGCATCAATCCCTGATATAACGCGCCGAGGGAGATAAGTATGTTAGAATTGATAAAATTCGTAGTAGAACAGTTTGCGGAGAAAAAGAGCGAAATAGAGTACAGCGTAGAGGAAAAGGAAACCTCGGTAGAGGTAACCGTTTTTCTTGCCGAGTCGGATATGGGCAAAGTAATCGGCAAACAGGGTAAAATCGCAAAGGCTTTAAGAACGCTCGTAAAAGCGTCCGCGCCCCGCGACGGCAAAAAATATATTCTTGAAATAAAAGAAAAAGTATAAATTTCAAAGATTACTGAGCAGTACGGCTGACTCCCGTATCTGCTCGGTTTTAAATTTTATTTAATTATGCAGGACAAACTTACCGTAGGGACTGTCTTGAAACCTCAGGGAATACGCGGCGAAGTCAAGGTTAAATCGCTTTGCGACTCGGCGGAGGATTTGAAGGCTTTTAAAAAACTGATAATCGACGGAGTTGAATACTCCGTTCTTTCCGTGCGCGCGTCGGGAGATTTCGCGTATATCGGACTTAAAGGAGTTGCTGACCGTAACGGAGCGGAGCTTCTGCGGGGAAAAGACGTGGAAGTCGAGCGCGTAGACGCGCCTGATCTTCCCGAAGGCAGATACTATATAGTTGATTTAATCGGGTGCGAAGCCGTTACCGAACGCGGAACGGCGCTCGGCGAAGTAGTATCGGTAACTCCCGCAAAGACGGATATTTACGTTTTGGAAAAAGACGGCAAAGAAATTACTTTCGCGGCGGCGGACGGAGTAATAACCGATATAGACGTCGAAGCGCGGAAAATTACAGTAAACGCTAAAAGATTCAAGGAAGTTTCTCTTTGAAAATTACTATTTTATCGCTGTTCCCGGAAATGTTCGCTCCGTTGTACGGAAGTATTATCGGCAGGGCGGTGAACGCGGGAAAACTTAATATAGAAGTCGTGAATATCCGCAGTTTCGCCGAAAACAAGCATTTAAAGTGCGACGATTATCCTTTCGGCGGCGGCGCCGGAATGGTAATGATGCCGCAGCCTATATGTTCGGCGATTAAAGCTGTAGACCCCGAACATAAGGCGCGCCGCATATATCTTTCTCCGAAAGGTACGGTCTTTACGCAGGATAAAGCGTTCGGACTTTTAGGTTTCGAACATATTATTTTGCTTTGCGGACATTACGAGGGTATAGACCAGCGCGTAATAGACTTGTATATAGACGAGGAAATTTCGATAGGCGATTACGTTCTTACGGGCGGAGAACTGCCGGCAATGGTTGTGACCGACTGTATCGCGAGGTATGTAGACGGGGTTATTTCGGATTGTTCGCTCGCGGATGAAACTTTCGGCGAAAACGGGCTCGAATATCCCCAGTATACCCGCCCTGCGGTGTACGAGGGCGTCGCGGTTCCGGAAGTTCTGCTTTCGGGCAATCACGCGGAAATTGACAAATGGCGCAGACGGGAGAGCGCTCGGCTGACGAGAGAAAAACGGCCCGATTTGACGGAAGGTAAAAAATGAAAACTATACAGTGGTTTCCCGGACATATGACGAAAGCTATGCGGATGATGGAGCAGTCCGTCCCGCTTGCAGACGGTATAATATACGTACTCGACGCGCGTTGTCCCGCGGCATCGTTTAACGGTAAATTAATAAAAATGGCGGGAAACAAACCCGTACTGTATGTGCTCAATAAGTACGACTTAGCCGACGAACGCGCCGACGCGCTTATGAAAATTATCGGGGCGAACGCTGTTAAGATAAACGCTTCGAACGCGAATTCGAAGAGAGTCGTCTCAGAGGCTATTAACAGGCTTACCGCCGATAAACGCGAAAAAAGCCTTGCGAAAGGTTACAGTAAGATTTTCCGTTTTATGGTTGTAGGCGTACCCAATACGGGCAAGAGCACTGTTATAAATCTGCTCGCAGGTTCGAAACGTACGCATACAGGCGATAAGGCGGGCGTAACACGCGGGAAACAGTGGATAAGGCTTGACGGGTTCGAATTGCTCGATACTCCCGGTACTATGCCTCCCGCGTTTGAAAATCAGAAACTTGCCCTGCATCTCGCGTTTGTAGGCAGTATAAACGACGATATACTCGATATTGACGATATAGCGCTCGAACTATTGGGAGAGCTCTACGAAAAATATCCCGCGCGTTTACAGGAGCGTTACGGGATTGCCGGCGGAACGAAACTCGAAATGCTCGACTGCGTTTGTAAAAAGCGCGGATTTATTCTGAAAGGCGGAGATTACGATTACGAGCGGGCGGAACGCGCCGTCATAGACGATTTCAGAAAAGGCAGATTAGGCAGAATAACTCTCGATACGGTAGGGGATATGCAGGGGTTATCGTTCTGATGGATAAATTAGCATACGAAAAACAGCTTTATGAAAACGGCTACCGTTATATCTGCGGAGTCGACGAAGTCGGCAGAGGTCCTCTTGCGGGACCCGTTGTATGTGCGGCGGTCATTTTGCCGTTAGACGATATTATAGAGGGTATAGGCGACAGTAAGAGCCTGACGGCGAAAAAGCGCGAAAAGTTATCCGAAATAATCTTAAAAAAAGCAATTGCCTGCAACATATGCCGTATCGAACCGCAAAAGATAGACGAAATCAATATTCTGGAAGCGACGAAGCTTTGTATGAAAAACGCTGTCGAGGGACTTGAAATTAAACCCGATTTCGTCTTGACGGACGGCAATATGACGCTTGATATAGATATTCCCCAGCAGAGTATAATAAAGGGCGACGCGCTTGTATACTCGATAGGCGCGGCATCTATTGCGGCTAAGGTATACAGGGACGCGATAATGACCGAGTACGGCAAATTATATCCCGATTACGGATTTGCCAAAAACAAAGGCTACGGAACGGCGGTACATATAAATGCAATAAAAGAAGCGGGGATATGTCCTATCCATCGAAGGAGTTTTACTAAAAAATGGCGGTAGGAAGCGAAAAGGACAGAGAAAATAAGCGTCTTGGGAAAGCCGGGGAAAGAAAGGCTTGCGCATATCTTAAAAAACAAGGTTACGTAATTCTCGAACGCAATTATAAAAATCCTTTCGGAGAAGTCGACATAATCGCCGAAAAGGGCGGGGACGTGGTTTTCATCGAAGTAAAGACGAGACTTACGGAAAGTTACGGACAGCCCTCGGAAGCGGTTAACGTGAAGCGCAAAAAGAAATACATAGACGGCGCGAATTATTATTTTTCGGGCAGACAGACTGACTGCGTAATACGATTCGACATAATAGAAATTCTGCGCGGTGAAATCAATCATATAGAAAACGCGTTTTACGCGTAAATATATTATCGGGGGATATTGTTTTATGGAAAAGAGAGCTTACGAATTACTGTCCCGTTTGAACAGCGAGATAAGCGTACGCGTAATACCGGGGCATTTTGCAACCCAACATTCGCATATCAGCCATTGTATAGATATGACGAAAGTAAAGTCGCAGCTCAACTCGGCGAAAGCAGCGGCGAAAATATTAGCCGACAGCTTTATGGGAGTTCCCGTTGACACTATTATTACTTTGGAAAGAACGAAGATGATAGGTTCGTTTATGGCGAATTATCTTTCTCACGCGGGAATGAACGTCAATCAGAACATCGCCGTTATTACTCCGGAACTCGTCGGAGATAAAATGCTTTTGAGAGATAATTTTCTTCCTTACGTAATGAATTGTCACGTCCTGCTTCTGACAGCTTCGGCTACTACGGGTCAGACGGTTAACAGCGGAATAGAAGGTATAAAGTATTACGGCGGAACGCCCGTCGGAGCCGCGACGGTATTCGGCGGAAAATTCGAATGTCCCGTTCCGGTGGTAAAGCTTTTCGGAATAGGCGATATAAACGATTATTCGTCTTACTCTCCGCAGGAGTGTCCGTTGTGCAAAAAGGGACTTAAAGTCGACGCAGTTGTAAATTCATACGGATACAGCAAACTTATTTGAATAAAAATCTTTTGTGAAAATTGCGACACACCCCTGAAAATGAGTTGCAATATTTAAAAAGATTTGTTAATATAATTCTCGACTCGCGGCAGTCCGCTGATTAATCAAGAAAGCCGTAATCGTATATGGAGGTCAGAAATTATGATAAAAGGTTTAGTAGAAGCCGTAGAAAAAGAGGGTATGAAAAAAGAAGTTCCCCATTTTAACGTGGGCGATACCGTGAAAGTAGGCTTCAAAGTAATCGAAGGTACGAAGGAAAGAATCCAGAATTTCGAAGGCGTCGTAATAGCTAAAAAGCACGGCGGAATCAGAGAAAGCTTTACGGTTCGCAGAATGTCTTTCGGCGTAGGAGTTGAAAGAACGTTTCCCGTGCATTCGCCTAAGATTGCTTCTATAACCGTCGTAAGAAAGGGTAAGGTAAGAAGAGCTAAGCTTTACTACCTGCGCGGACTTACCGGTAAGGCTGCCAAAATCGCAGAAATCAGGTAAAATAAAAAAAGCTCTTGCTTTGCGCAAGAGCTTTTAAAATTTTAAGAGTACTAAGGTTAAATTATGTTATCTAAAATAACGAGTTTTGCTTTGAACGGGCTTGAAGGCGTTCCCGTCGAAGTGGAGACGGATATAAACAAAGGAATGGTTTCTTACGACCTTGTAGGGC
>CAJUHC010000007.1:23535-54394 GCA_910586345.1 uncultured Christensenella sp. | reverse complement strand
CTACGCTTGGCCCTCACGGTATCAACATACCCGGCTTTACCAAGGAATTCAACGCTAAGACCGCGAGCCAGGCGGGACTTATTATCCCTTGCGTTGTAACTATTTATCAGGACAGAAGTTTTACTTTCATCCTTAAAACGCCGCCTACGCCCGTTCTTATAAAGAAAGCGTTAGGACTCGAAACGGCGAGCGCGCGCCCCAACAGGGACAAGGTAGGCAAGCTTACCAAAGCGCAGGTTGAAGAAATAGCAAAAATCAAGATGCCCGACCTTAACTGCGTCGATTTGGATGCGGCTAAGAGTATGATTAAGGGTACCGCCCGTTCGATGGGCGTTACGGTGGAGGAGTAAATTATGAAGTTAGCGAAGAAATACGCGGAAAGCATAAAATCCTACGACCGTTCCAAATCTTACGACTTAGGCGAAGCGGTAAAAATAGTCATCGATACCGCAAAAGCTAAATTTGACGAAACTATCGAATTGCACGTCCGTCTCGGCGTTGACCCCAGACAGGCAGACCAGCAGGTCCGCGGCGTACTCGTTCTTCCCAACGGAACCGGTAAACAGAAGAAAGTTCTTGTTATCGCAAAGGGCGATAAAGCGGATGCGGCTACGGCGGCAGGCGCGGATTACGTCGGCGCGGAAGAGACCATTCAGAGAATTCAGAAAGACAACTGGTTCGATTTCGACGTTATGATTACCACGCCCGATATGATGGGTATCGTCGGAAGAATCGGACGCGTTCTCGGTCCCAAGGGCTTGATGCCCAACCCCAAATCGGGTACCGTTACTATGGACGTTGCGCGCGCGGTTCAGGAAGTTAAGGCAGGTAAAGTAGAATACCGTCTCGACAAGACCGCGATTATTCACTGTCCTATCGGAAAGAAGTCTTTCGGTACCGATAAGATTGTTGAAAACTTTACGGCGCTTATGGACGCTATCGTTAAGGCTAAGCCCGCAACCTCCAAGGGTCAGTACATCAAGAGCGTTACGTTAACCGCTACTATGGGCCCCGGAGTGAAAGTCGTTTACAACAAGGGTTAAAAAACTAAAATAAACCGTTAAAAAAGTTGACTTTTCGGTTTTAAACGGTTATACTCACAATGTAAAACAAATCGTTTGCCAAAGACGGCGGGCGTCGCAAGACTTAATTTCCCGCTCAGGTGACAGGATAAAGATTTTTAAAGCTTATGCTTTACGAGTTTCCTTGCGCCTGTTTGGCGCAAGGAAATTTTAATAGGAGGTAAATAATTTGTCGGCTAATTTTGAAGCAAAAAAGGTAGTTGTAGAAGAAATTACCAATAAAATCAAAGCGTCCAAATCGGTTGTGCTCGTAGATTACAAGAATCTCACGGTTGCAGAAGTTTCCGAACTCCGCAATAAGTGCAGACAGGCGAAATGCGAATACAAAGTTTATAAAAACACGCTTGTCAGAAAGGCTTTCAATGATTTGGGTCATAACGATTTCGACGCGGACTTAAACGGTCCTACGGCTGTTGCGTTCGGTTTAGACGAAACGTCGGCGGCTAAGTTGATGGTTGAAGCGGCGAAGTCTTACGAAGGAAAAATAATCGTAAAAAGCGCGTTCGTTGACAATGCTTACGTTGACAAGAACGGCGCGAAAGCACTTGCTTCTATGCCTTCGAGAGAAGAGTTGGTTGCAAAAATGCTCGGTTCAATGCAGGCGCCCGTTGCAAATTTCGCAGGCGTACTCAACAATCTTTTGTCGGGTATCGTTCGCGTACTGAACGGAATCGCTCAAAAGCAGGCTTAAATTTTGCTTTCGGGCGGGTTAGAACAAAAATCGAACGGCGGGCGTTGCCTTAATAAAAGCGCGAAAAATAAAAAATATAATTAATTCAGGAGAATAAAAAAATGGCAGATGTAGCTAAATTTATCGAAGAAATCAAATCTATGACGGTTTTAGAGCTTAACGAGCTCGTAAAGGCACTCGAAGAGGAATTCGGCGTTTCCGCAGCGGCTCCCGTAGCTGTAGCGGCGGCTCCCGCAGCAGGCGCGGCTCCCGCAGCGGCGGCTGAAGAAAAGACCGAATTCAACGTTGTACTTAAAGATTGCGGCGCTAAGAAAATCGACGTTATCAAAGTTGTACGCGCATTCACCGGACTTGGACTCGTCGAAGCTAAGGCGGCTGTTGAAAAGGGCGGAGTTCTTAAAGAGAACGTTGCTAAAGAAGAAGCTGACAAAATCGTTGCAGACCTCAAAGCAGCAGGCGCAACCGCGGTTTTGGAATAATTTAAAATTTCGTATAAAAGACCGTATCCTTAGCGGATACGGTCTTTTCATTTCGTCAAAAAATCGGTTTATAATAAAAAAATATTTAAAATGCAATAAACTTCAAAAAAATTTGCAATTGAAGCGCTTGTTAAAACGTGGTAAGCTATTATTACGGAAATACTATCAGCGACGACGCGCGCAGCCGAAAGCTCCGCGCGCAATATTATTTATTAAGGAGGACAAAATGAAAACAATCGAAAAGCTTAATAGTTTTTGGGAAAGCAACCGTAAAGTTTTGACGATAGTTATCGCTTCGGCGTTGGCGGTATTGTTTGCCGGAAGTATTCTTCTTGCCGTTTTTGTCGGCGGGGAATTTAAGCCTGCGGAAGTGGAACAGACGGTAAAAGGCAGACTTATCATAAACGAAGCGACATACCGTACGAGCTATATTTCGGGTGAAAGTTTCGTTTTCAACAAAGAAGACGCGAAAATACGTCTTATGGCAAAGGACCCCGATAAAACCGAAATCGTAAAAATAGACGAAATGGAAGAAAGCGATTACGGATTTTTGGTAAACGGCGAAGGCGAATTATACGCCGACGCCGATTCGGTGATAATGGATACGAATATGGAATTTATTTCCGTAGCTAGCAGGGAATATCCCTCTCTTACCTGCGATATACCCGTTAAAGTCCGTTCCGGAAGCAGTATAAATTTTACCGATAGCCTGACCTTGGAGGCGGAGGACGCTTATATTTACAGATTGCAGAAAGGCGGTTACGAACTGATTGCGGAAGAAGATAAAAGCAAACTGCCTTCCGCCGACAAGCCCTTTCTGTCGTCTGCGGGAGAAGACGCTAAAACGGGGAACGATATTAAAGATTTAAGCGGCGGCGCCTGCGTGAGAAGTCTCGGCGATTTAGACGTTAAAATCGAATTCGAAATCGCCTGTACCGAAGAAACGGAGGCAAATCTGGAAATATTGATTTGCAAGCGTCCCCAGGCTAAAAATTTCGGCGATTCGTTCGGGCTGTATCTGAACGGTAAAGCAATAACGGAATTGGATAAAGTTTCGGTGCCTGCAAGGAGCACGGGCGAACCGGACTATTTCACGTCGTATGCGTTGACCGCTATCAGTATAAAGCTCGCAAAAGGCGTGAACGTAATAACTTTTGAAAATAAGAAAAATAATCCCGGTAATCTCGACGCGGTCAGGGTGACCGCCGACAGCGTGTCAATCGGCGCGTTTGGGGCTTGAAGGTTTTGAAAAAAGGAGAAAAAATTATGTCGGACAAGAACAAAGTTTCCGCTTTCTTCAAAACGGCGGGTCGGGAAATCAAGACGAGTATATTAACGAAATACATAGGTTTTTACGTGGCGGTCGCCGCAATCGTATTGAGTTTTATACAAACCATAATTTACGGGCAAGTCAACGGGCAGGACTTAAACGTTAACGCGATAATATTTTCGGTGCTCGGTATAGTATTCTTTTTGCTGCTTTCGCTTTTCAGAAAAACTTCGACTTTTGCTCCTCTGGTGCTTATGGCGTTCGATTTCTTTGCTCTTCTGGCTTTTGTAAGCAAGATAATAGATTATTTTTCTACTGCGTTTTTCGGCGGGTTTTCTGCGGCGAAATTTTTCGCTATGCCCGCCCCGTATTGGCTTAGTACAGTTTGTTTCATTTTATCCGCGATTGTATCGGCGGTAGCGGTATATCTTCCGCAGAACAGAGAGTTAAAAGTAAAAGAAGAATTAAACGGGGAGGCGCGTAACGATGAAATTGAAGAAGTTTAATCTTGCGTTTAAAATACTGTTTCACGTAACTTTGGTAATTTACGGATTGTTTGCCGCCGCAACGCCTATAATGTTTGCAAACAGCAGTCTTGTGAACAGCGTACTCGGCGTTGAAACGGAAGTGTCCTCGGGCGGCGGCGCCGACGGTACTACGTATTTCGACACAAAATTCAATTCTTTAAAGGAAGTAAAGGAAGCAAGCCTTAAAATTATAGAAGAAACTATGTCGGAAGGCGCGGTGCTCGTTAAAAACAACGGCGCTTTGCCTCTTAGCAGAAATGACGAAGTTTCTCTCTACGGAATTGCTTCTTACTATTCGGTACACACGGGACAGGGTTCGAGCGGCGTAGAGGCGGACGGCGCGAATCCTCTCGCTGACAGGGTTACTTTTTTCGACGGATTAACTTCGGCGGGACTCAAAGTAAATTCCGATTTGAACGACTGGTATAAAAATCAGGGAGCGTCGAGCGTCGGCGGAAACGATTTTATAGGCAGTTCCACGCAGGAATCTCAATTCGTCGTAAAGGATATAGGCTGGGATTCCATTCCCCAAAATTATAAAAAGACGGCAAAAGCCGCGGTTATGGTGCTCGCCCGTAATTCGGGCGAAGCCATCGACCTGTATATGGACACTACTATGGACGATAACGGTACCAGAGTCGTAGTGTCGAAAGACAGTTCCAATCCGAACTCGCCGTCGTCCAGCAAAGGCGACGCGCTCGAACTTACCGAAAACGAAAAATCGGTGCTTCAAGGACTGAACGAACTCAGAAGAAGCGGAACTGTGGAAAACATCGTCGTAATAATGAACAGCGCAAGTCCTTTGCAATGCGAATTCATTGAAGATTACGGGATAGACGCCTGTCTATGGGTGGGAACGCTCGGTTCTAACGGCGCTGTCGCGGTCGGAAAACTGCTTACGGGCGAATACAATCCGTCGGGCAGACTTTCGGATACGTTCTGGGCAAACAGCAAATACAATCCCGTATACTATAACTTCGGCGCTATAGAATACGGCAATTCCGGAATTTTAACCCAAAAATATTATTCGAGAAACGGAAAACAGGGCAACCAATATTACGTAGCTTATCAGGAAGGCATTTATAACGGATATAAATATACGGAAACAAGGTACGAAGATTATATCCTCGGACAGGGGAATGCGGGAGAATACGACTATAATAAAGTAGTTTCCTATCCTTTTGGCTACGGTCTGAGTTATTCGGACTTCACGTATTCTAATATGAAAGTTTCCGACGACTCGAAGAAAGAGGGTACTTACACGGTCAGCGTCGACGTAACGAATAACACGGACGTTGCGGGTAAGGAAGCGGTTCAGATATATCTGCAAAAGCCGTATACTCAGTACGATATAGACAACAAAGTCGAAAAATCTTCGGTAGAACTCGTCGGATTCGCGAAAGTAGACGTTCCCGCGAACGGCAAAGTAACGGCGAAGGTGACAGTCGAAGAAAAATACTTCGCCGCATACGATGCGAACAATGCGAAAACTTATGTGATAGGCTCTGCGGATTCAGGCGATAAGTATCTGCTTACGGCGGCAAAGGACGCGCACGACGCGGTAAACAATATTTTGAGATATAAAGGCGTAGACGAGTCGAGAATAATAAACGTCGAAGGAAGGGGAAAAGGCGATTCAAACCTTGTATGGGATAAATATATTTCTTTCGATAAAGACAAATATTCCACTAACGAATTCATTAAATCCGAAAACGAGCGCGAGCCCGCGTACGACGGCGCTAACCTCAACTACGGAGTAGACTCGATTACTAACCGAATGGACGACGTAGATTTTAAAAAAGCGGGTATTTTTTCCGAAAGCGAAGCGAACCAACAGTATATGACGAGAAGCGATTGGAGCGGTACCTACGGAAAGAGGATAATTCTTACGGCAAACGCCGCGCTTAATACGGCGCAAACTATACAGCCTCTGGAAAAGGACGATATAGCGCCGCCGCTTTACGAAGAAATAGGTTTTTACGAGAGTTCGGAAGTTTTTGACGAAATCAAACTTATTTATCTTCGCGGAAGGGATTATAACGACCCTGTCTGGGATACTTTATTGGACCGTATGTCCTGGGAAGAAACCTGCAATATTCTTCAAAACGGACTGCGCGTCACCAACAGCGTACCGTCAATAGCGGCGCCGAGCACGTCTCAGCAGAACGGCGCAGTCGGACCCATACATTCCCGCAATTGGCGCGAACTTATCAGGCAGAGCGGGTTTACGGGATTTGCGGAATCGAAGGACAACGAAAACAAGGGGCAGCTTCCCGCGGTATTCCTCTGCAACGGCACAGTGGCTTCGACTTATAATACCGAACTGATACAGCGCCTCGGTGAACAGACGGGAGAAGAAGCGGCTTGGGCGGGTTATAACGGAATTTACGGGCTTGGCGTAAATATTCACCGCGGAGCGTATTGCGGGCGTACTTTCGAGTATTATTCCGAAGACGGATTCCTTACGGGTGTCTCCGCGGGCTACGAGGCGGTCGGTTTGCATAAACTCGGAGTATTCGTGCTTATGAAACACGCCGCGTTCAACGACCAGGAAACGCACCGCGCAGGCGTTAACGCGTGGGCGAACGAACAATCCGTCCGCGAAATATATTTAAGAGCTATGGAAATCGCCGTGGACATAGACCGTCAATTTACTCCGCGCACGGTATTAGGAGTAATGACGGGTATGAATTGTATGGGTGCAAAATGGACGGGCGCGCAAGGCTTCTGCAATACAGTGCTTAAAGCCGAATACGGTATGCGCGGATACATAATTTCCGATTACAGCAATTCGAGATTGTATATGAGCCCCGTTCAGGGCGTACTCAACGGCAACGACCTTTCAGACGGTATAACTACGGGCTGGGCAGGCGGAAACGATTTATCCGGCAACAGCGCGCAGTTTAAAGATTACGAACAGGGCTACGGCGAGCTCGCCTGGGCTATGCGCGAATCCGCTCACAGTATTTTGTATACGGTCGTGAACAGTAACGCTATGAACGGCGTTAACGGCGATTCTTCGTTTGACAGCTTGGTACCCGCCTGGCAGATAGCGTTCCCCGTAGTAACGAGAGTAATGCTCGTATTGTTTATCTGGAGCGCTCTCGGATACGTTGCCGTATGGACAGTAAGTTTAATTAAAGAACGCGGAAAAAAACTTAACGTTTCGGACGCGGAAAACAAATCGGAAGAAATTGAGTCCGAGAAATACGGTACCGAATCCGATAATGAATAGAAACAGCAAGCGTTTCTGTAAATTAAATTTGTGCGTATATGCTAAAAACGCTTGACGCACTGCTCAATAAAAAGTAAAATGTAAGGGTGACCGTATAGGTCGCCCTTACAATATTTTCGGCAGGGAAAAGCAATGTCAAAAAAAATCAAATGCGCTTTTATTACGTTCGCACTCGCTTCGGTCGTCACGCTTTCGGCGGCTTTATCGGCGTGTTCCATAAAAACCGACCATCCTCAGGCTAAAATTACGATAAAGTTCAACGACGTTACGTATAATATCGATTATACTTTGTACAGAAATATGTATCCTCAGACGGTACAGCATTTCATCGAGCTTGCGGACGAAGGCTTTTATAACAATATGATAGTCCACGATTACAAATCGGGAAGCGACTGGTTCACGGGTTCTTATAAGTATAACGGCGAAAACGATTCGCTTTACAGTCCGTCTACTTTCAGCGAATATCTTGAAAACAATTATAAAGAAGCAGAGTATTACGATTTGTTCAACAGCGGCAAGCTTTCTCCGTCTGTCTATAAGAGCGTTTCGTACGAAAACGATAAAAAGACCGTAAAGCCTGAAAACGCTTTGCCTACGCTGATAGGCGAGTTCTCGGACAATCAGCATATAATCGAAAAGAACGCGCTTTCGGCTAAGTTCGGCGCGCTTAAAATGTTCTATTACGATAAAGGCAAATCCAATCAACAGGCAATAGTTAAGAATTGGGCGGGACAAATTCTTACGCAGAACTATAAATACAACTGCGCGACGAGCATATTCTCAATGCAGGTCGGAACGAGCAGTTATACCGCGTCTAAATACTGCGTATTCGGTGAACTTAAAAACGAGGGAGCAAGAAACGAGCTCGAAGATTTAATCGAGGCTATCGACGATTATACCAACGAAGTCGGTTCGAGCAAATTCATTACTTCCAATATAAAGACGAGAATCGATTTGCTTGATAAGTACGCGGTTGACGAAGACCGAGATATCGAAGTTTCGTTTGCTATGACTTCGATTCCAATTATTATCGAGTCGGTTAAAATAACCAAATATTAATTTAAATAAATATAAACCGCGCACCGTTTAAGGTGCGCGGTTATTTTTTACCGCTTTGTTTTGTTTATTAAATAATTTATGTAATCGCAAAGAAATTCTCTCTCTTTTTCTTCGAGTTTCGAATAAGCAGAAAGAAGCTTGCGCTCATTTTCCGTAATTTCGCGGACAACCGTTACGTTGCCGAATTCGTCTTCGCGTCCCAATAAATAGTCGGCAGAACATTCGAAAACGTCCGCGAGCGCGATTACTATTTCGGCTTTAGGTTCCGTTAAACCTTTTTCCCAAAGGTCGACGGCTTTTTGGCTCGACTTGATTTTTGCCGCCAAAGCGCGTTGGCTCATATCGTTTTCGAGCCTCAATTGTTTTATTCTGAGCATAGTTTTTCTCTCCGTCTGTTTTAATTATAGAAAAATCTTACTCAAAATACTTGACTTGGAAATTTTTTACTCTTATAATGTTAGATATGAGTATATTTATACTCAAACAAAAAAATATAGGAGTATGGAAAAATGAAAAAGACAATTTTAGGCGCGTTTTTAGCGACGCTTGCAACCGTAATTCTTTGCGTATGCCTGACGGCTTGTTCTACTAACATCGTCGGTGATTACAAGTTTTACTCGATGAAGGGCAATGAAGCCGGTATTGAAATCAGCTATAAAGTCGGCGACGATATTTTGGGAGTCGGCAAAATAACGGAAGATTTTATGACGTTGTCGATTAAAGAAGATAATACTTTCACGATTACCGCTATGGGCAGTGAAACGAAGGGTACTTGGAAAGAAGACGGCGGTAAATATATCCTTACGATTGCAGGTCAGGACCAGGAAGTCAGTGTAAGCGGAGGTAAGCTTACTATGAAACAGGGCGACAATCAAGTAACGTTTAAAAAGTAATAAACATAAAAAAACACGCTCGTATAAAACGGGCGTGTTTTTTTGTAGGCAACAATACCCGTATAAATTTTTATACGGGATAAATATTGCTTATTTTGTCTTCGTTGAATTCTACTGCGAAATACTTTACTTCGTAGAGATTGCCCGATTTCGGATAGACGAGTCCTGCGGCGGGTAAATTTCCGTGTATTAAGTAAAATTTTTCGGGAGGTACGGCGACGCTCACGAACTCGCCGAGATAGCTTTTTAAATCTCCCGCTTTTGTTTTCAGTTCGTCAGAGAGATATTTTGCGAAGTCGCCTCTCGTCATTACGCTTTCGAAGAATGCAAAATGCAGAATTTCCTTTTCGGGAGTTCTTGTTTCGACGGTTCGGCTCGATATTAGCGTTAAAGCTTCTCCGTCGTACGTGTAGTCGCATACGGCTTTTGCCGCGGCGCAGGTTTCAAACGGCACGGTAACCGTAAGATTTTCGCCGAATTCCGCATTTTCCGCTACGTTAAGGAATATTGTCTTACCGTTATCGGAAATAACGAGAAGCGAATTTCCGCCGTAGATTGCGAGTACTTCGCGTCCCGCTAAGGTCCGCTGTTCGGCTCTGACGGAGGAGAAACACAACGGAAGAGGCGAAAGCGAGTATTCCGCGCCTTCCGCCGACAGATAAATTCCCCCCTGCGAAAATATCGTTATGAGATTTCCGTAAAAACGCGTCTGGTAAACGACGTCGAGTTTAACGTCCTTTATCGCGTATTCTCTTATAAAAATAATCGCGTCGCCTTCCGTCAGGTAAACATCGGTATATTTCGGAGGGTCGTTGAAAAACTTTTCGTCGAGAAAAAAATTGAGCGGTTGAAGATTGTCGCAGGGCACGATTTCGGCAAGGACCCCGTCTTTGGGGTCGAGTTCGATATGACGTTCGAATCCGTCTATCGTGCCGAGATACAAGCCGTTGAGTTTTAAAGCCGCGGGCAGATATGATAAAAAATAAACACGCATATATAATTTCCGTTTACAGACAGAGAATATTATATTTAATGTATAAGCCGTTGAAATTATGTCAATATAAATGCTGTGATTAAATTGTAACGGAGGTCTTTATGAATAAGATTAACGGCTACACCGAAGAAGAAGCGAGAAATTTGATACAATACGTATGCGAGGGAAGGAATTCGGGCAAGACCTTTTCGGGAATATTCGCAGGTTACGCCCAAAAGACGGGCAGAGCAAAGGGGAGCGTCAGAAATTATTATTACGCGCTGCTGCGTTCGAGCGGCGGAGACGAGCGCGTCAAAAAGCTTCTGAACGGTACCGGGCTTAAAGCGGAGAGCATTGTCCAGTTCTCGGAAGAAGAAACGGATAAAATGCTTAAAGCTATACTCGAACAGAAAAGCAAAGGAGTTTCCGTAAGGAAAGCTGTTTTGAAACTTTCGGGCGGCGACGATAAACTTATGCTTCGGTATCAGAATAAATACAGAAACGTACTTGCGAAACAGCCCGACAGGATAGATAAGCTTATGCGCGAATGCGGGCTCGACACGGACGGTACGGACTTTGCGCGCAAGAAGCTCGAAGACGAGATTAACGGGCTTTACGACCGCCTTGCAAGCGGTTTAAAGGAAGAAAACAAACGGCTTACGATGATTATAAAGAAACTTACCGATGAAAATTCTTTGCTGAAATTACAGGTTAAAAATCTGCGTTGAATAAAAAACGCGCCGTGCGGATATATCCGCACGGCGCGTTGCGTTTTATTTTCGGTTATCGCCCGTCCAGAGAGTGGATTCGACTTCTTTTAAAGTGTAGTTCAATGTACCGAGATTATAGCTTAAAGGAATGGAAATTTTAAGCATAGTCGCACGGGAAACGTTGTTGTCGGTGTTCTCGATTGCCGCGTACCATACGGTCTGCGTCGTGCCCGAAAGCACTCCTCCCGTATAATTAATATTCATTGCGACGGAATTGATTCCGGCGTCTTCCACGGGGTTTCCGTTTTCGTCGGTTGAGTTTTTGGGTACGTACAGACCTTTTCCGGCAAGTTCGGAGGAAATTTCTTTTCTTTCGCCGCTTTCGAGCGCCGCGGTAGAACCCGATACCAAATAAGAAGAAACTCCGCCTGCGGCGGCAGAGAACAGGCTTACCGTCTGTGAATAGCCCGAATTGAGTTTCATACTGCGAACTGCGATATACAGCGACGAATTGTCGAACAAAGTGTTTTTAACCTTTTTGAAACTGTAAGTATCGGTTGTTTCGTCTTTGCCCGCTTCTTTGGTTACCGAGGTCACTTCTTTACAGTCGGGGCTGTAATAATTCTCGTAGACCGCGTCTATGCGCTTGTAAGCGTCTTCGAGAGTTTTTGCTTTGTTTTTATTGGGCGACGTGCTTTTTATCTGCTGTCTGCTGAAAATCGGCTGTAAATTGTTGCCCGCCGCGCGGAAATAACTTTCGGTTATAACGCTGTCGTCGAACCATTCACTTTCTCCGCCCGATTTTAACGAGTACCTGACGGAAATACTGAACTCGGTTTTGTAGTAGTAGACGAGTTCGGTTTTTTCCGATTTATAGCCGTCTAACGAACTTTGCCAGTCGTAACGCGTTGCGTAAAATTCAGTCGAGTATTTGCCGTCCTTGTATTCGACGGAATAAGAATTATTTTTTGCGGCGGAACCGTCGAAGTTCACGCTGTAAGAAATTCTTTCTTTGTAATTCTCGAATTCGCCCTCCGCGATAAACGACGGCTGAATACCCTTGTAGCTCGTGCCGGTATACCAGTTGGAGTTTGTTACGGTAGAATTTGCGGTATTTCCGGAACAGCCCGAACAACCTCCGCACCCTGCGAGCGTAACCGCCATACCGACTGCGGCAGCCACCGCGGAAATTTTAAAAAATTTTTTCATTTAAAACCTCTGTTATGCGAATTATTATAGCATATTATTTCTTAATTGTAAAAAGTTTTGTGCCTAAATTATTTAAAAATTGCGTCGGGCTGTGATATAATGTACGTATGATAAGAGCAATCGTCTGTCCCGCTCTCAGCGCGGCGCTTGAAAAACTTAAAGATATAATAACGTTAAACGAAACAAGCGGTAAAAATACCGTGATTTTCTGCGAGGACAGATTGACGCTTGCTGCGGAACGCACGGTCTGTTCGGCGGTCGGCGGAACTTTTTCGACGTCGGTGTACACTTTCGCGCGGTTTCTCGCGTCGGAACGTGGAAAACGTAACGACGTTCTTTCGAGTCAGGGTTCCGCTATGGCTATACGCGCGATTATCGAGGAGAACAGGGACAAGCTTAAACTGTTCGGTAAATTTTCCGCGGCTTCCTCTGCGGCAGCCGTATACGATACAATCGCGCTTTTATATTCCTCGAAAATATCTGCCGGCGACGTTGCAAGAGCCGGCGCGAACGGGTTGCTTGAAAGCAAATTGCACGATATTGCGGTTATTTATTCGGCTTACAACAAGTATCTCGAAGACAACGGCAAGACGGATAGAAACGCGTATCTTAGCGAACTGCCCGAGGTTATATGCAAGAGTGCTAAACTGGAGCAAAGCGAAGTTATATTTCTTGGTTTTCAATCTTTTACGCGTTCGTCGCTCGAATGCGTATGCGCGGCTTTTAAAACTTCGGAAAACGTTTATGGGCTGTTTATAGGCGGAGCTGAGGAAATTTACGTGAACGAGGGAGCGGCGGCGTTTGAAACCGCGGCTAAAGAGTACGGCGGAGCATTGCGCGAGAGCGTTCCGAGCGCGCTTATTCCCGAGGCAGAAGCGTTGAGGAAAAACCTGTTCGAGCCCGAATGTTTTTATTCGGGCGAAAAAACGCTGTGTTCGAACGTAAGTATTTTCGAGGCGGCGGACGAAGAAGAAGAACTCGAATTTATAGCGGCGAGCATAAAAAAACACGTGCTTGACGGAGGCGAAAGATACGCTAAGATTTCCGTTATGGTGCCCGACGTCGCTTCCGCGGAACGCGATATAAACAGAGTATTTTCGGAGTACAGAATACCTTATTACGCAGACAGACGGCGTAAACTTTCCGAGCATCCCGTCTGCGCTTTTATTTGCGATTATCTCAGCTGTGCGGTTTCGGGTTGTTCGTTTAAGGACAGCGACGGAGTGATAACTTCGCCCCTGTTTCCCGCGGAGAGAGCGGATAAGGACGAATACCGTAATTACGCGTTGCGTCTTGCAAACTTCCGAGGGGGGATAAAACGCGAGCCCAAATCCGAAATTCTCGAAACTATGAAATTCGATTACGGCGCGGTGCAGAGAGTCAGGGAAACGTTTTTGCGCGGTCTTGATTTTATACCTCCTAAGGGCGGTATCCGTGATATATGTTCGGGCCTGAGACGGCTTTTATCGGATTTCAAGGCGGAGGAAAAGCTGAAATCGCTTTCGGAAAAATTCAAAGACAGCTATCCGACAGTATCGGAATTCAGCAAAAGAGTTTACGACGCCGTGCTAAAAGTTATCGCCGAAGCCGAAGAAATAGCGGGCGCGAACGTGACGTTAAAGGAATTCGTAAAAATTCTTAAAAGCGGATTCGCCGCGCTCGAAATTTCGCTTATACCTCCGAAAGCCGACGCGGTTTTCGTGGGCGATTTGGCGGCTACGGCGAATACCGGCAGTAACGTCGTATTTGCGGCGCGGCTTACGGGCGACGTCCCCGCTTCGAGTTCCGACACCGCGCTTCTGACCGACAGAGAAATATCCGCGCTCGAAAGCGTTAATCTCGATATATCTCCTAAGATACGGCAGGTAAATATGAGAAGGCGCGAACTTACCGCGTTGAATATTTGCGCGTTCAGAAAACGTCTGTATCTGACTTATCCCGTGCGTTCGGGAGGAGAAGAGTGCGGAGCGAGCGAAATAATTTCTTACGCCTGCGCGATTTTCGCAACGAAAAGCAATGCGAGGATTAAGGCTTTGAATTTCAGACTGCTTGAAAAAGACGGCAGGGCGCTTCCGTACTATTGCAGTGAAAAACTGCCTGCGCTTAAAAGACTTTCCTCGGACTGCAAACCCGAAACGCTCGCTTCCGTATACGGGGCTTTAAAAGACGCGGGTTACGGCAAGGAGGCGGATTCCGCAGTAAAACCGTCGGAAAAACAGTCGGTATCGGACGGACGCGCGCTGTTCGTGGCTTATAATTCCGTATCACCCACGGCGCTCGAAACTTATTTTACCTGCCCTTACCGCAATTTTATGCAACAGGGTTTAAAACTTAAAGAGCGCGAAGAGGGAGCTATGCGTCCGCTCGATACGGGCAACTTTATTCATACCGTACTTCAAACGCTTGCGCCTGAAATAAGCGGACTTAAAGACAGCGGTTCGGTGCTGTCGCGTTCGCGCGAAATTTCGGAAGAATTACTGAAAACCCCTGCATATTCTGCGCTCAACGATTCTAAAAGCGGAGAATATACGGCTTTTGAACTTATAAAGGAAGCCGGCGCGGTCAGCGTCGGTATGTACGAACAGCTTATAAATTCCGGCTTCGAAGTCGAGGAGTGCGAAAAAAGATGCGAAATTGCGCTCGGCGGAGGAATTAAGATTAACGGAAGAATAGACAGAGTCGATTCGTGCGGGGATATGGTGCGGATAATCGATTACAAGACGGGTTCGGTCGATGCTTCCGCCACCAATTATTACACGGGATTGAAATTACAGCTTCCCTTGTATCTGTCCGCGGAAGCTAAGGGCAGGCGCGCCGCCGCCGCGTATTATTTTCCCGCGTCGTCGGAGTATAAAACGAAAGCGGACGGAGTGTTCAGACTGCAAGGGTTTATGGACGGAAGCGACGAAGTGGTTTCAGCATCGGACGTTAATTTACAGCCTAAAAAAAAGAGCGAGTATTTCGACGCCTATCTCGGCGGAAAAAAACTCGACGGAGCAATGGAACCCGAAGTATTCGCGGACTTTTTGAAATATTCCGTACTCGTTGCGTCGAAGGGCGCGGAAGAAATGCTTGCGGGCAACGTTGCACCGTCGCCCGCTTCCGACGCTTGCAAATATTGCAGGATGGGCGGGAGTTGCGGTTTTTCTTCGGGGGACGGCGCGGAACGAACCCACCGTACGGTTAAGTGCGCGGATATAGCGGAAATCGTGAAAAGAACGGGAGGCGGCGGATAATGAATCTTACCGAACAGCAACGCGCCGCAATAGAAAGCGCGGGAAAAACTATAGTGTCGGCTTCCGCGGGAAGCGGAAAAACCTTCGTTATGATACGCAAGTTAGTCGCCGCGATAGAAAACGGAGTGGATTTGGACAGAGTGCTCGCAGTGACGTTTACGAAAAAAGCGGCGGCGCAGATGAAAGACAAGCTTCGTTCGGCTTTGATAGAGAGTTTGGAGAAAGCGGACGGAGATAAACGTTCTCTAATTAAATTACAGTTGTCCAAAATTTCTTCCGCGGGAATTTCGACCATTCACGCGTTTTGCGCGAAACTTCTCAGAACGTACTTTTACGCGGTCGGTATAGACGGCGCGTTCGATATAATTTCGGCGGACGACGTTTCCGCGAAAGAATTGAAATTGCGCGCCGCGGACGCGGTTTTCGAAAGATGTTACGCGGAGGACGATAAAGAGTTCAAAGTTCTTTTAAAATGTTACAGGAAAAAGCGCGGCGACGCGTATCTTAAAAACCTTATTCTTTCCTCTTACGAAAAGCTTCGCATAAACGCGCGTTATATAAGCCTTTTGGACAACGTCGATAAAGTATTTACAGACGCGGGATTCGCAGGTATACGGGACGGACTTAACGACATAGCCGCACAGAAGTACGGAACGTTAAAAAAAGCGGTAATGAAGTTTGCCGGTGAATTCGAATGTCCGCGTCCCGAATACGGTAAAATTTTCGGCGAAATGATTTCGGCTCTGGAACAGGCGGAGAATACCGACATATTCGAACCCCAGCCACTGCTGACGGTAACGCGTAAGCCCGTCGATAAGACGGAAGAGGAAAAATCGGCAGGCGAAATATATAAAAAATTCAGAGAGGACGTCGCTTCGGGCTACAAAGCCGTGAAAGGCGATTTGTCCGACGAGAATACGGAGCGGGAATATTTCTTTAAAAGCGGGGAAACCGCGGCCGCGTATGCAAAGATACTCAAAGATTTCGACGCGGAATATACGGCAATCAAGCGCGAAGAAAACAAACTCGACTATAACGATTTGGAGCATCTTACTCTCGGACTTCTGAATAACGAAGAGATAAGACGCGAAATCGGTTGCGCGTATTCCTGCGTGTTCGTTGACGAATATCAGGACGTCAATCCCGTTCAGGAAGAAATAATTTCTCTTGTCGGCGGTGAAAATTTATTTTTGGTCGGCGACGTAAAACAGGCTATTTACGGTTTCCGCGGAAGCAAGTCGCTTTTCTTCGCCGAGAAGTATAACCGTTTCGAGAACGGCGGCGGAAGCGCGCTGAGGTTATCGAATAATTTCCGTTCGGCGGACGGAGTGCTCGGATTCGTAAATTCTTTATTTGCACGGATAATGACGGAAGAAAGTTGCGGCTTCGATTATTCCAAAGGAAGCGTAATGCTCGGCGGAGGCGGTTATCCTTCGGGTTTCGGTTCTGCGGAGATACACGTTTTCGGTAAAGAAACGGAGGAGAAAGACGAGCTTTCCGTATATTCCGTTTTATCGGCGGGTAACGTATTTAAACATTCCCGCGAAGGTCTTGCGGTTCTCGAAATAGTCAAACGCGAACTTAAATCCAAACATTTCGATTTAAAGTCCGGCGAATACGTCGATACGCAGGCGGGCGATATATGTATACTTACAAGGAAGAAAAATAAGAGCGCCGAAGGAATAGTACGCGCACTGACAGACGCTGGGTACGAGGTTTCTGGCGCGCAGGAAGCGAATATATTTACTCGTCCCGAAGTAAAACAAATGCTCGACATTCTGTCTTTTATCGATAACGCGAATCAGGATATTCCGCTTACGAGCGCGTTACTGTCTCCGCTCGGCGGTTTTAACTGCGACGAACTTGCGTCGGTAAGAATAGCTTTAAAAGGCTTTGCGAAACTGCCTTTCCGTGATTGCTGTAAGATGTACGCCGAAAAGTATAATGATTCCGTTTCCGCAAAACTCAGAACTTTTTATGCGCGGACGGAACGCTTGCGCGATTTGGCGGAAGTTTTCGACGCGTCGGAAATAACCGATAAAATTTTACAGGACACGGGGCTCGAGGCGTCTTATTCTGCCGGAGGCGGAGAGAAGCTGAAAAACGTCCGCCGTTTCGCTTCGGAGGGCGTGGGACTGAGTGTTTCGGCGTTCCTCGGAAAACTCAAAGACGGAGGTTACAATCTTGCCGCGCCGTCGGCGGCTTCGTCCGACAGCATTAAGATAATGACTATGCACGCGAGCAAAGGGCTCGAATTCCCCGTGGTAATCATAGCGGACATATGCGCGTCTTTCAAAGGCAGAGAACAAAACGAACTTCCGCTCGACGAACGGTTCGGATTTGCTCCTAAATATTTCGATTCCGAAAAAATGCTGACGCATACGACGGTTTTAAGACGGTTCGTTTCAGAGCGCGACGGAAGAGAGGAACTTAAAAACGAATTGAATCTGTTTTACGTTGCCTGTACGCGGGCGATGTGCCGTCTACATATTATGGCGAAAGAGGTTATCGGGTTCAATCCTTTGGACGCGTACTCTGCGGACAGTTATTCAAAATTGTTCGATATGTCGCAGTATCCGCTCGAAATAATGTCGGATATAGAAGATAAGCCCAAGGAAGAGAAGAGCGCGCTTATTTCTTCGCCCGATTTGCAATTGCAAAAAAAGATAGAAGAACGTTTTATGCGGGAATATGCGCGCGAGAACAGTGTAAATCTGCCTGTAAAAAGTTCCGCGTCGGCAATTTTAAAGCTTAAAGAAGACGATAGCTGTTTTCGGCCGCACAGACTGTTTGAAGGCGAGGAGGAAACGGGAACGGAACGCGGAATCGCATATCACAGGTTTCTCGAACTTTGCGATTTTGCGGTTAAGGATCGCGGCGGCATAGAAGCGGAATTGAATAAATTCGCGCTTGACGGGCACATATCCCGTGTGCATCGCGAACTTTTGCAGGTCGACGCGCTTGTTGAAATTCTCAATATGCCCGTTTTTAAAAGGTTGGAAGGCGCGGAGCTTTACCGGGAACGCGAATTTTTGTGCCGTCTGCCCGCGAACGAAATTCTGGAAACGGACGCGGACGACGCGATTCTCGTACAGGGCGCCATAGACCTTCTGGCGCGGACCGAGGACGGATATCTGATAATAGACTATAAATATTCGCGCAAGAGCGACGAAGAACTTATAGAGACATATCGCCGTCAGTTAGAGCTATACAAAAAGGCGGTCGCGCTTATAACGCGCACGGACGAAAAAAACGTCAAAACGATATTGGTAAACATTTACGGCAAAAGACAAATTCTTTTAAATTAGCATAAATTCGACAAAATATCCGCCCTTATTCGCGATAAGGGCGGATATAATTGTAAATAATTCACTTATGTTTTCGCAGTTGATTGATAAAATGTTTTCCACTATCTCCTCAGTACCGTTCGACACCCTCGTATATATAATTTTGGGTTCGTTTGCGGGAATATTTTTACTCGTGTTAATAATGAGTCTGGCTTTGCCGAAAATGCGCTCGGCTTCCAAACGTCCGTTTCTCTGCCTTGTGAACGCGTACTCGGCCGTAACGCTTGCGGCGTTTCTTACGGATAACGGACTTCCCGAAGCCGTTCTCGCAACCGCGCTGTTCTGGTGCGCGGGGTACGTTCTGTACGGTCTTTTGTGCGCAGTGACGCGCCCCGTAATAGTAAGGCAGTCTACCGTGTCGCAAGTTGCGCTTACCGCTCTGCCCGTTCAGGTTCCCCGGAAAACCGCCAACGCTCCCGTTCCTGCGGTAAAAAACAGCGTCCGTCTCGAACACGCAATGTCGGTTATCGACAAACTTTTGCTTAAAAATATAGGCAAGGGCGACAGACAGGAACTTGAAAAACTTAAAAACACTCTTACCGTTCTTCAAATGAAAGGTACGCTTTCGCCTACGGAATCGGATATTCTGAACGACAATTTCAACGCGCTGTTAAAGCTGATGGCTAAATACAACGTTTGAAATTATCCGAGAACTTTTCGCAGTTTAAATGGTTTTCAGTTTGGTCTGCACGTATTCGCCTTTTTTCCGTGCTTTGTCCAAAATTTCGGGCGTGAGAGGGGTTCCGCGTTTTATAATAACCCTGTTTCCCTTTTTAACGTCGCTCTTTAAAATTTGCGCGCTGTTTTTAATAATCACGGCGTCTCCTACGGCGATATCGCCGCAGGAGAATTTTTTATTTCCTACGTGCGCGCATACGAGCTCGTTGTTTTCGACGGTGAAATCCGTCAGGTCGCCGTAATATTCGCCTTCGCCGTCGAACACCGGTTTACCGAGAGTTACGGGCCTGCCGTTTATTTTTTCGGTAGTTCCGCCTTTGTAAGCGATATTGGTTTTTACGCTCTTTATGCTGTCGGCACCGACGAAGAATTCGTTTTCGTTTTCGTCCGCGCAGACAAGCCCGCATATTTTACCGCCGTCCGCGTAAACCGATATTACGTACCCCGATTTTCCCGCCTTGCTTATAATTTTTTTTCCGAATATTGAAGATAATTTCATATTTGCACCTCACGGTTTATTGTATTGCGGATTGTTATCTTAAAGCACGAATTAAACTGTATATTTTTGTCGATAAAATAAAAAATAAATCGCGGAGCGGAATTTGCTCCGCGATTTATTTTTGCAAAAAAATTGCAAAACCTTTTAATAACTCTCACTTTATTAAAACCTTTACATATGCATTGACAGGTGTCAACTTTTGGTGTAAACTTTGAATACATTATGATTATGAAAGAGAGATATAACGTAATAATAGTCGGTACGGGCGTCGCCGGGCTTAATTGTGCGCTTCACCTGCCGAAAGACAAGAGCGTACTCGTTATCTGTAAAGGTACGCCAGATAAGAGCGACAGCTATCTTGCGCAGGGCGGTATATGCCGTTTGCAGGACGAGGACGATTACGAAAGTTTTTTTAAGGATACGATGCGGGCGGGACACGGCGAAAACAATCCTTCGGCGGTGGAATGTATGATTCGTTCTTCGCAGGAGATAACCGACGAACTCGTCGCGCTCGGAGTTGAGTTCGCGCGAAACGCCGACGGCTCACTTGCCGCCACGCGCGAGGGCGGACATTCCAGAAACCGCATATGCTTCCACGAGGACTGCACCGGTAAAGAAATTACGTCACGGCTTATGCAAAAAGCGTCGGAACTTCGAAACGTAGAAATAGTTCCCGAAACGGTAATGCTCGACATTGTCTGTTCCGATAAGGATTGTTTCGGAATAGTTGCGTTTGAGAAACGGACAGGCGAAGTAAAATTTATTCATTCCGATTATACGGTTCTCGCGTCGGGCGGGATAGGCGGAGCGTTTGCAAAGTCCACTAATTTCCGTTTATTGACGGGCGACGGCGTCGCGGTATGCTTAAAGCACGGAATAGCGGTTGATAACGTGAATTATATTCAGATACACCCGACCACGCTGTATTCTGAAAAACAGGGCAGGAGCTTTTTGATATCGGAGTCCGTGCGCGGAGAGGGCGCGGTACTGCTCGATAAAAATTTCAAACGCTTTACCGACGAGCTTCAACCGCGGGACGTTGTAACTGCGGAAATTTTGAGACAAATGAAGAAGGACGGTACCCCGTTCGTATGGCTTGATATGAGGACTATTCCCGAAGAAGAAATAAAAGGGCATTT
Organism: uncultured Christensenella sp.; assembly: GCA_910586345.1. Lineage (GTDB taxonomy): Bacteria > Bacillota > Clostridia > Christensenellales > Borkfalkiaceae > Coproplasma. The sequence continues at coordinate 33,367 of CAJUHC010000007.1, read as the reverse complement.
CCCCACGATAGTCAAAAGATGTGCGGAGGAGGGAATAGACGTGTTCAACGAGTGTGTGCCCGTAGTTCCCGCACAGCATTATTTTATGGGCGGAGTAAGAAGCGATTTGAACGGCAGGACTGCTTTGAGGCGTCTTTACGCGGTCGGGGAAACCTGCTGTAACGGCGTTCACGGCGCGAACAGGCTCGCTTCCAATTCGCTTTTGGAAAGTTTGCTGTTCGCCAAACGCGCCGGGTTGGATATAAGCTTGAATTTTTCCGCGTCGGACGGGCGCGAAGCGGAAAAAGCGTTCGGGTTATTAAATAAATCCCATTACGCGGATGCGGAAAAGATACTCGAAGAAAACAAACGGATTTTATTAAACGCTATAAAGGAGGCGGAAAATGTTAAACCCCGTAACAAACGCGATTAACGCTGACGAACTTATTAAAATGGCTTTGAGAGAAGATATTACGAGCGAGGACGTAACCACCAACGCGGTAATGCCGGGAAAGGTTTTGGGAAGCGTCCAACTTATATGCAAGCAGGACGGTATAATCTGCGGACTGCCCGTATTCGAACGCGTATTTAAAATTCTGGACGAAAACACCGAAATAGTTTTCAAAGCCAAAGACGGCGACGCCGTTAAAAAAGGCGAACTGCTTGCGGAAATAACAGGCGATATAAGGGTTCTGCTGTCGGGCGAAAGAACCGCTCTTAATTACTTGCAGAGAATGAGCGGTATAGCAACGTATACTTCGGAAATCGTCAAACTGCTCGAAGGCGGTAAAACCCGTCTTTTGGACACGCGAAAAACTACTCCCAATATGCGCCTTTTCGAAAAATACGCGGTAAAAGTAGGGGGAGGGGAGAACCACCGTTACAATCTTTCCGACGGAATACTTTTAAAAGACAATCATATCGGCGCGGCGGGCGGAGTTAAAAAGGCTGTGGAACTTGCGAGAAAATATTCACCGTTCGTGCGGAAAATAGAAGTAGAGGTCGAAAATCTCGATATGTGCAAAGAAGCATTGGAAGCGGGCGCGGACATAATAATGCTTGACAATATGACGGCGGAAGATATGAAAAAGGCGGTCGAACTTATAGACGGCAGAGCCGTTACGGAGTGTAGCGGAAACGTTACGAAAGAAAACGTCGGTAAAATTTCGGAAACGGGCGTAGACTTCGTATCGAGCGGAGCGCTCACTCACTCCGCGCCGATACTCGATTTGTCTTTGAAAAAACTGCGTCCTTTGGAGCGGAAATGAAATCGGCGGAACGAAGACGGGAAATAGTCCGCCTTTTGGGCAATACCGAAACTCCTGTTCCCGCCAACGTTTTAAAAGAGAAGTTCGGCGTTTCGCGTCAGGTTATTGTTCAGGATATAGCTATACTCCGCGCAAACGGTCACGGCGTTATTTCCACCAACCGCGGTTACGTTCTGAATTTGAAAACCCGTTCGTCGCGCGTTTTCAAATGCCGTCATTCGCTAGACGAGCTTATAGAAGAAGGCGAAATAATTATTTCCGCGGGCGGGATAATAGAAGATATATCCGTAAGCCACAGACTTTACGGTAAAATTTCAGCCGATATCTCGCTCTGCAACCGCTTGCAGGTCGAGGAATTGTACCGTTCTCTCGTCTCGGGCGCGTCCAAACCGCTTATGTCCGTCACCGACGGATACCATTATCACGCCGTTACCGCAGACAGTGAAAAAACGCTCGACGAAATAGAGAATAAACTTAGGGAACGCGGATTTCTTATCGAAAATTAATGAAAAGTTTATTTTTTTGAAATACCTTGACACGGATATATGCGAAGTGATAGAATAAATTGAAATATTATCTGTTTAAAAAGGTAATTCACGAAAATGGAGAATATGCAGATGAAACAAGCATTTATTAAAAACCGCGTATATTTCGCGGCGTTGCTCGCAATACTTCTTTCGTTGTGTTTTGCTTTGGGTTTGGGATACGCTTTGCCTCGCGCGGTTTATGCCGACGACGGCGAAGAAATCGTTCCTAAGGAAAATCACTGGATTACGCAGTCGGCTTTTTTATTGTTTGTCGAAGCCGAAGACCGCGTAATCGAAATAAAAGAATGGGAGCAAGGTAAATTCCACGGCGGCGAATACGTCGTTTCCGCAGAGGCGGAGTACGGAAACGAAAAACTCTATTTCAGGATTTACGAAAGCGGAGAAAACGGACTTTCGGCAATCGGGTTCGAGAAGTCCGTTCCCGTAAACGGCGAAATGGACAAAGAAGCGTTCAGGACGGAAGAGAACGGATTGGTTCTTTCTTACGTTTCGGACAAGCTCGTCTCTTTGAAAGCCGGCACCTATTATCTGCTTGCAGTAGTAGAAGACGAGTACGGCGAGTACACGGGACTCAACAACGGATATTTGACCGACGAGGAGATTATAAAGAGAAGTTTCGAGTTCAGAGTTACCGAACCCGCGCAGAAGGAAGAATCGACGCTTACGGGGCTTACGATAGACGAATGGACTTTGGGAAACTACGAAAACGCACACAATCTTATTAAGGCGGAAACCAACGTCGGGCTCGAAAACGTAACGTACGCGGTTTACTACGATAACGACGGCGTAAAAGGTTCGGCGGTCATTAATCTTGCGTCGTTTAATACCGACGCCAACGGCGCGGTGGTCGACATTTATACAATCGATTCTCTCGGCAAACTCGGCGCGGGAAAATATTGGCTCGTCGCTTATATAATCGATAACGACGGCGAATATCTTTCGGTTATGATTCCTTTCCACGTGAGAATACAAAATTACTGGGTCGTCATACCTTCGCTTACGAGCTGGAACGAGGGGCATTACAACGTAAAAGATAACGTTCTGAACGGCGCCGCGAATAAAGGAAACGTCAAATTCACTATTCTCGACGACAAAGATAACGTGCTTTATACTGTGGTTAAAGACGATGAAAGCACGGTAACTTCCGTAATCAACGCTAACGGCGACGTTCTGCACGTCAGCGCGCTCAACAAGCTTGCCGTCGGCTCATACAAAATTATCGCGGAAGTGGAAAGCACCGACAAATATTCTTCTTTAAGGACGACGGCGTATTTCGCCGTGTTCGAAGATTCGGTCGCTCTCAGCGGAATAATCGCCGCGACCGTCACGTTCGCAGTAATCGATTTGATTGCCGCAGGGCTTTGCATAGCTCTTCTCATAATCAGAAGAAGAAGGATAAGCGACCGTTTCCGCAAAATGGTTTCCAAGGAATTGCACAGGGGGTAAATATGGGAAATACGATATTGATTTCCGCCGCTTACGGCTGGTTTATCGGTTTGCTTGTAATGATGATTGTATTGTCCGCGCTCTTTATAGTCATAGCGCTGATTGCGCTGAAACCTTATAAAGTCGACGAGGATTCCGAAAGTTCGGCGGCGTTAAGACTGCTCAACGCGAGGGAGGCGGAGCTTATTAATTCGCTTCTGCACAATCCTGAAAATCTTGAAACGCTGAATTTTCTAAGAGAAGTCGCGACTGCCAAAATAATAGTGCAGGAACTGCTCGATAAGGAAAACGGAATCGAACGTCCCGTCGTGAAGTCGCTCGGCGTCGATAACAATCTTACCGAAGCGGAGGCTATGAGCCTTGACGAAGACGAAAAAGTTTCGATTGAGCAGACTTTCGGCAAACAGCCCGAAAACGGCGAGAACGGGCTCGAAAAGAGTTTTACCGCAAAACTTATGCAGTCGGGCGACGACGCCAAGGTCTGGTATTTCGAACTCAAAAACTGTATTCTCTGTTATGAAAAGACGAAAGCGCGTATGCGTTGGGATAACGAGAAATTCTATATAGGCAGAACGAACGTGGCGACTCTTACGATGCGCGGTAAACAGCTTTGTCTGTATCTTGCTGTAAGAGCGGAGGAATATTCGGGACGATTCCCCGTCAAAAATTCCACTTCCAAAAAATACAGCGAAGTCACGCCCTGCCTTTTCCGTATAAAGAACGCTAAATCGGTTAAACAGGCGAAAGAGCTGATTGCTCTTATGATGTCCGATTACGGAGTAATGTATATCAAGACGAACCATTCTATTTACGCTCTGCCTTACGAGGACGACGACGCGTTGGTCGCCAAGGGACTTGCAAGACAGGCGCAGGAAAAACAGGAGTTATAAAAGTCATAAAAAACGGCGCGACAGGCGCCGTTTTTTTGTTGAATTTTCTATAATTTTATGTTTACCGAGGGTAATAAAATTTTATTTTGCAACGGTTTACGGATAAATTTTCGGTTGTGAAAGTAAAAATTTTTTAGCTATTTGTCAAAAATTCCCAAAATAAACACTTTCCTTATCCGGAAATATATAGTATAATCGTAGACGGTAAATAGGAATTTGCGTTTTTTAGCATTTCCTGTTAATTCGCCTTTTAAACAAAGGAGTTTTTTATGAACGCTTTATCAAAAAAACTTTGCGGCGCGCTTTTGGCGGTAATATCTGCGGTATGTTTGTCGGCGGGAATTTTTTTCACCGTCCGTTTAAACGTTTCTGCCGAAACTTCCGTCGTTCTCGGCGACGCAAAATATTATGAAATTTCCGGCGGGACTTGCGCGGGACTGTCGGCAGAAGGAGAAAACATAGCGTCGGCGGAGAAGAACGTCGTTCTTCAAATTCCCGACGGCGTAACGACAATCGGTATGAGCGCGTTTAAAGATTGTGCCGGCGTTACGGAAATTATAATTCCCGATATGGTACAGGAAATTAACACGGGCGCTTTCAGCGGCTGCGTTTCTCTTTCAAAGATAAATCTTCCCGAAGGCTTGACCGATATTAATTCGCGTTTGTTCAGTAACTGTTCTTCTCTTTTTTCGATAACTATACCCGCAAGCGTGAATTATCTGGGAAGTTCGGTGTTCTCGGGTTGCAACAGACTTATCGAGATTTACAATAAATCCTCTGTTACGATAGACAATACGGTTGTGCCGAGCGTCAAAAACGTTTATACGGCGGACGGAGGTTCTAAGCTGCGGGAAGCGGACGCAGACGGTTTCGTGTTTTACGCCGACGAAAGCAAACCCGTGGCGGAAATTTATCTTCTCGATTATACCGGCGCTCAGCCCGACCCTGTTTTGCCCGCCGATTATAACGGAAAAAGTTACGCGGTTTTCAACGACGCGTTTAAAGGCGACGACTATCTTACGGGCGTAACATTCCCCGAAAACGCAAAAATAACCGCTATAGGAGATTATGCGTTTTACGGTTGTTCGGAGATTACGGGGATAAATTTGCCGAAAACGGTTTCCGCATTGGGGAATTACGCGTTTTACGGTTGTTCTTCGCTCGAAACGGTATCTTTCAACGAAAACGAAATTTCCGTTCTGAGCGCGTCCGTGTTCGAGAAGTGTTCTTCTCTTAAAACCATAGACGTGCCCGCGTCGGTAAGTTCCTTACAGTCCGGCGCGTTCAAAGGCTGTTCCTCGCTCGAAAGCGTGACGTTCAATAAGTATATAAGAGAAGTCGGAACCGTAATAGAAGAGTATCTTCTCGAAACTATATATTCGAGCGCGTTCGAAGGTTGCCGTTCTCTTAAAATTATGGAAATTCCCGAAACGGTGAAGAACATACAGCGTTACGCTTTTGCGGGCTGTACGAATCTTCAAACCGTCTATCTGCCCGAAGCCGCAACGTTCGGCGATGAAGTTTTCGACAGCTTTAACTGTCCCGTTCTCATCGCTCCCGACGATACTGCTTATGCGGAGTATGAAACGAAACTTGCGGGTTATTCGGACAGTCTTACTTATAAAATCGAACTCACGCTCGTATACGGCGGTGAAAATTATACCGATTACAGGCTATATAACTTAGATTACCGTTACGTATTGCAGGAGGACGGAAAGATTTGGGCTCAAAACGGCGGTATGCCGGTTCAGGAAGGCTATAAAACTTCCGTATGGTACAGTAATTCTTCGTATTCCGCTGCATCGAAGGTGGACGGAGCAAAACTCAATACGTTGCTTAGAGTCGGCGGAGATATAACGCTCTACGCAAAGACGGTTGAGAAACCTTCTCTTACGGCGGCGGCCGAACTTGTGTACGATACCGAGGAAATCAGTTACGCCGAGGCGGTCGGCTGGACGTCTGATCTCGAAGCGGATTGCAATATTTCCATATCGGGGTACGTTCCTTACATAGGTACGGAGGAGCTTCCCGAAATAATAAAAGACGCAGGCGTTTACACTCTCGGAATAACGCTCAAAGAAGAATTGGGCGAATGGGACGCGCCTTGCGAAGTTTTAGTAACCGTTGCGCGGGCAAAGACGGATATAGCCAAGTTCCATTGGGTTAATCTTATAGATAACGGCGACGGCTCTTCCGATTATTCCGAGCTTGCTTCGACCGACTCGGATAAACCTTATATTTATCTCTACGCCGACGAAAAAGGCAATACGGTACCGTATCTCGACGAAGACCCGTCCAAAAAACCTGTTAGCGACCCTAAACGCGTAATTACTTCGTATCTGTTTTACAGCGGTAAACCTCACACTATCGTGCTGAGGGAGGACGAAAATTACGGCGGAGATTTGCAGGTAAATTACGTTTCGGGTTATTCGGCGACGCAATCGGGCGTTTATACGGTAAAAGCCGAAATTCCCGCCGACAATAACTACATATTCGATTTCACCAACGACGAGGATGCGATTTTACGCGGACTTGGAGTAAGCGGTCAGATAATTACGGGTTCGGACAAAATTACATTGTCAAAGACCTGGTACATCGTATCGGCGACTTCTAACGGACTCGTTATAGGCGGTTCGCCTTATACGGTGCCGTCGGTCTGGACGTACAGAGGCGGCGCTTTCAACGCGCCCGACGTTAATTTCGGCGAGGCGGAGAATTTGGTGACGTTCACGCTCAGCCGTAAAGATTTGAACGCGGGCGAGTTTAAGCTCGTTTGCGGAAATATGCCTTATTCGGAATTCGGGAACGTAATTAACGATTCGATTCCCGTCGGCGATTACGAGCTTACTATTTCCATTAAAGATTATACTAACGAAAAAGGAACCACTTTCGCGGGAAGTACGCAGACTTTCGAGTTTACCGTTATGAACGCCGTATATCATAACGAAGAAGGGTTAAAGCTCGAAAATATTCTCGGCTTCGACGAAGTCAGCGAGGTCAGATATTCCCCTTCCGTGAAATTCGCGGAAATTTCGGGTTGGGACGAACTTGCGGGAAAAGAACTTCACGACAAGCCTTCCGCTCCGAATATATGGTCGGGCTCCGATTATAAAAATTATTACGGCGGTTTTGAAGTTTACTATTACGTGATTTCGAAGACGGGAAACTCGGGCGGTTACTATACCTTTGACGATTACGCCGGCAAAACCGAGAATAAACCCAAAATAATTCCCAACGCCGTCGGCGTTTATACGGTTTATTACAGGGTAAGCGCGCCCGGTTACGTTTCGCTTTCGGGCGATTACACTCTTATAGTTTACGACGAGCTCGATATCGAAGATATTCAGAACGAAGTAAACGGAATGAACGTCGTCTATAACGGCGAAACGAGAAAGCCGAATCTGGATACCGATATTTACCGCGCGGTATATCTCGACGACGAATCGAACCCCGAAGTAAAATCGGCTATGGCGGCGCTCGGTATAGAACAGACTTACGCGTATATTGACGCGGGGGCTTATCCCATAGCGCTGACCGTACGAGAAGCTCATTATGTTGAGAGTCAGGGGTGCTATCTTTACAGATGGTCGGGAGCCGTTAATCCCGCGGACGTTTATGCTGAAATCTCGTTTAACATAGAAAAAGCGGAAAACAATACGAGGACGCTTTCCGTTACGGAATGGCATTGGAATTCTTACGACCCCGTTAAAAATAAAATCTCGTGGACTACCGACTGGGTTACGGACGAGTCGCAATTTACTTTCGAACTCGTATCGAGCGACGGAAGCGGAAAAAAATATTCTTTCGCCGAATTTGCAAAGGCGGACAGCGGATTTTATACGCTCGTCGCGATATGTCCCGAAGGGCTGAATTATAAAGAAGGCAGAGCGGAAAGAGCTTTGTTTATCAGTCCTGCCGAGGTAATCTGGCAGACGGCTCCGTATATCGAAAGCTGGAAATACGGCGATTTCGACAAGATGTTTTCCTTGCCCGAACCCGTTCTCGTTTCCTCGGTCGGCGCGATTCAGGAAGAAGTTATCGAAAACGCTTATTTCCGCAAAAACGGAAGCGCGGCGAAATATGCGTCGGTTGAAGATTTAACAGACGAAAACGGCGAACTGCCCGCGGGCAAGTATTCGCTCGTTTATTTCCGCGCGGCGCAGGGCAATTACGGAAAGCTCGATTATACCGTCAATTTCCAAGTTCTCAAAGCAGACAATTACTGGGACGTAACCCCCGTCGTATACGGCTGGGAGTACGGCGATAAATCGATTGATTATCTGACTTATAAGCCGGAATACGCGCCTCATTACGGAGACGCTAAAAAAGTCGTTATACAATACAGAATGTTGGACGACAATAACGTTTCTCTGAGCGGTTGGGAGTATACGCTCGCGGATTTGGGGCTCGACGAGTACGGAAAACTCAACGTAGGAAATTACGAGATAAAAGCGACTATGTCGGGTTCCGACGATTACGAGAGTATGGAATTCTCTATGCGGTTCAAAGTCGTCAAGGCGCAGAACAGCTGGGACGAAATACCCAACGTGATAAGCTGGAACGCGGGTAGGATTAAATCGATTGAGGAAGTATTATCGGTCGTTCCCGCCAACGGCACCGTAGTAATAACGATTACAGACAAAAACGGAAAAATAATTATCGAGGACGAACTTCCCGAAAACATAAACGTCAACAAGCTGAAATCTCTCGGCGCGGGGGCTTACGTATTGAAGGCCTACGTCGGAAGTTCCGACAGATTCGAAGAGTTGGTCGCTTACGTTGACTTTGCGGTATTCGAAGATACCGTAAGCCAAACCGCTATTATCGCGCTGACGATAGTATTCGCCGTTGTTGCGATAGCGCTTGCAATCGTCGGAGTAGTACTGCTTAACCGCAGAGACAAGATGATAGAAGCCGAGTTCCGCAAGATGATTAAATCGGAACTTAACAGGAGGTAAGGTATGATAAAATTTACTCTTTCGCCCGCTCTGCTTTCCGCAACGGGTTGGTTTATCGGTTTGCTCTTTGTAATGATTATCGTAACCGCGCTCTTTGCTATGGTTCTCGTCATCGCGCTTAAACCTATCAAGAAATTCGAAACCGACGAAAACGATATGTCGAAGAAACTCGAACGCAGGGAAACCGAGCTTACAATCAAACTTCTTAAAAACAGCAACGACCCCAAGAGAACAGAGATTCTTTTGAAAGAACTCCGCGAAGTTACCGCGGCCGAAAAATTGGTAAACAGAATAATCGAAGAGGAAAATGTCGCAGAGAAAGCCGCCGCGCAAAAGGCGGAAAAACAGTCTCAACAGCCTGTTCAGCGCAAACCTAATCAACAGCGTCAGGCGCCTGTACGGCCCGTTCCTCCGCGCCGTACGGCTAATCCCGAACAGGCGGCGCCTGCACGGCAAAGACCTGCGGCGGAACAACAGAACCCCGCGCAACAGCCTGTTCCTCCGCGTCGGACGGCTAATCCCGAACAGGCGGCGCCCGCACGGCAAAGACCTGCGGCGGAACAACAGAACCCCGCGCAACAGCCTGCTACTCCGCGTCGGACGGCTAATCCCGAACAGCCTGCGCCCGCACGGCAAAGACCTGCGGCGGAACAGCAGAACCCCGCGCAACAGTCTGCTCCTCCGCGTAGGACGGCTAATCCCGAACAGGCGGCGCCCGCACGGCAAAGACCTGCGGCGGAACA
>CAJUHC010000007.1:16234-23435 GCA_910586345.1 uncultured Christensenella sp. | reverse complement strand
ACAGAAACCTGCTCGGCAAACCGCACCCGAAAAGACGGATGCAGGCGCTGAAAAGAAATAATTACGGCAGACCCCGAACGCTGTTCGGGTTCTGTTTTCGGCTTGCCAATATTTGACTTGAAACTAATATTTTCCTTTAATTAAAATACAGACACGCCAAAAAAATTCAATTTTAGCGCATTTTCGCGGACAAAAAGAGCAAAATACACAATATATTGTGTTATGAGCCTTGAACAGACACTATTTTAAAAATTTTGTCAAAAAGGCTTGAAAATGAGTTTCCGATTTGATATAATGAGATAACCATAACAGGCATAGTGAAACATTATGCCCGAATTATGCGTTTACGTGTTTTTACTTATTACAATATTCCGAACCGATTAAAAAACGTGCTGTCGGCGCGCTTTTAGCGGTGAATGAGGTTTTGGTGTGAAATATTATAAATATAGCAGAAAGTATTTGCTTTCTACGCTTTTAATAATCTTTATGAGCTGTTTTATGCTCGGTTATGCGTTTTTGGACACTAAATCCGCGGACGCTTTGCCTCAGGTTCCGAGTTCTACGACGGTAAGCAAACAGCTGTACGATTTCGATAATTACTGTTACAATCAGGACGCGCTCGACGACCTTGCGAGACAGATTTTAACTTCGCAGGGCGGAGCGTTCGGAAACAACGCGACGTTCAACAATCTCATTTCTTACACGCAGGGAACTGCGGGAAGAGCGGGCAGACCGCTTGTAAACAAATCGATAACGCTTAAATTGGGAAGATACCGTTACACAGAGACCAGCACGTCTTATAACGACCTTGTATGGATGCCAGTTTATTTATCGACGAATACCAGCGGAGAAGCTATACTGACGCTTTATCTCGCCGCTACGGAAACTTTCAAAGGAACTTCGCAACAGGAACAGGGTTTTTTTACGACTCAGGGTCTTTATACTTCCGAATACGACATAGGCGGACCCAGCAACTCGTACGGCACCAGCCATATGAGGTCTATTTCGCTCGGAGCGATGAAGCCGTACGCGACTTATCCCGGTGGTTCTTACCGTCTTAAAGAGGACCCGTCGATAACCCAAAGCAACTGCAACAAGTTCAGTGACTTTATACAGGGAACCGATTTCAAAGGCGCGCTTTACGACGATATAGAGAGCCCTTCGGGAATTTTTTGGCAGGCGCACGAAACTTTCGCCGATTATTCGAGCGATTTCGTAACGAGCGGTTTTTCTACCGATTATAAAGACTATTGCTGGCCTAACGAGGCTTACGATACTCCTACGAGCGGTTCGAGCTATTATTTGCCCGGATATTTCGATTACGCGCAGAAAAACAGAACGCAGTACGACGACTGGAAGAACGATAAAGTCTGGCTTCCCAGCCTTACCGAAGTCGGCGACGGAGATTTGGACCCTAACGGCGGGAATACCACGAACGGCGTTTGGGGGCTTACGGCCAGCCAGAGAAGCAATAAAAAGAAATCCTGGCTCCGTACGGCGAAGACCGATTCGGCGAAAACAACCGACATATATAACAATAAATACAGTACGTACACTATGTTCTGTATCAAAGAAGACGGAACAATCGGCGAGGGCGACGTAAGCGAACAATGCGCTATCCGTCCCGCGATTCACCTTAATCTAAGCAAAATAACGGGAAAGACTACTCCCGCGGTAAAACTTCCCGAATTAATCACTTCGCCCTACAACGGCGACCCGCTCGGACAGACAATCGACGATATTCCCGCCGAACAAACGACTTGGTACGACGCGAACGATATGGAAATCGCTTTCTATTCCGACGAGGCTTGTTCGCGCGGCGTCGCGCCTATAGACGCGGGCGAATATTATATGATGGTTACTCTGAAAGGAACCACGAGTAAGCGGTTTTTCGGAGAGGACGAAAATACGCGGTACAAGTCTACCAAGTTCGTCATAGAGAAGATTAAACTCAACGTAGTATGGACGTATAACGACGACGCAACAGTAAATAAAGTCGAATTTGCGCCCGAAACGCAGTTTTTCCCGCGAGACCTTATTCCGGAAGTCAGCTTTTATTATAAAAGCATAATGAACGCGGGCGATATTTACTACGATTATCCCGACGTTATGGGCCATTACAGGGCTTACGCGTACATCGTTGACGAGGATATGTACAAGTATAACTACGAACTTTCGGACGACGTGCGTTCCAATCAGTTCTTGGTCGGCGAACGTATTCTTCCTCTGCCGGAGTTCTGTTACGGGCCTGCCGACGACATATCTTCCGACCACAGGTCTTTGACGCTTCCCTATAAAGGCAAAAACTTCGTACAGATAAAAAATATTTCGCCGACTATGAAAGTTACCGTTTCGGCTACTCCTTCGAGCGCGCTTGACAAGGTTGTCGATTTGGGGCTTAACGAAGACGGAGTGCGGACATATATAGTCGAAAACGTCGCGCGGTATACTTTCAACGTCGCGCTTTCGGATAAAGATAAAGCCAACGCGAAGTGGGAAAGCAGTACGGACGTTTCCAAGGATATCGGCGACAAACAGCTCGTTCTGAGCGTAAATCAGGCTATAATCACCGTTGCGTTTGACGGCGTTCTCAGCAGTTGGGATACGCTTACGGATATGCCGTTCAGTCTTAATATAGTGGGTATTCAGGCGAACGACGTCGTGAATATGCGCGTATATTATCAGCCTTCGAGGGGTGGAAATCAGGTAGACCTGAGACCCGACGAAAACGGCAGATATAAGATTCCCAAGGGTTTGGCCGTGGGTGAATATACTCTCGCCGCGGTTATCGCGGGCGACGGTCAGTATACAGGACCCTATCAGATGAATAAGGCGGCCACGCAGAAATTCACTATCACGCAGGCTAAATCGACGTTCGGTCCCGACCTCGTGTCCTGGCAGTACACTGTTAACGGAAAAGTGACGAGGCTGAGCGATTTGGGTTCGGGAAATACTTCCGGAACTGCGGTTGAACTCGATTTCGTAAACGATTATTATCAGTTTACTCTGCAAATGGAAGAAGGACGTCTGCAACAGTATTATTACGTAAAGGCGACCTATTCCGGAGCGACTTACGTCAAAGACGCGGGAGTGTACAGCATAACCGTTACGATTTCCGCTTACGATAAAAACGTTTCGTTCGAAACGCAGACATATACGGTCCATTTCAGAATTAAAAAGGCCTCTTTCGACGTCAGCGGAGTTGTATGGGATTACCAAAGCGCGTTCAAGCATACCGGCAACGATTACGAAGTATTGCTTAAAAACGTACCCGACGGACTTACCGTTACGTATTCGGGCAATAAAGCCAAAGATATAGGTTCTTATACGGCTGAAGCCGTATTCAACGTATCCGCAGATTACGCAAATAATTACGACGCTCCCGGAGCTATGACGCTTAACTGGGAAATTGCGGCGAACGGTATTGAAAACGATAAAACCGATTACGATACTTCCGGTCTTGTTCTGCGTTATACTCACGGAACGGACGTAAAGACGGCTAATTGGAACAAACAGCAGAAAAAGTGGTTCGATTCCGAAGGAAACGAATTCGTTTTGTCGTTCCCTTACGATGGCGAAACTTATACACTCGAACTCACGGGTTCCGTGCCCGATTTGACTATCGGAACGCCGAGCAACAATTCTTATAAAAACGCGGGAAAATATACTGCCGATTTCAATCTGAGCGGAAACGATTCCGTTTACAATCAGCCCGAATTCGGACAGGTTTCGTGGACTATAGAGAAAGCCGAAATAAATTTCGATAACGTAAGATGGGGTTATATCGACAATAACGGAAACGAATACGAAAACGATTTCGATAACAATCCGTTTATTTTCACCCGCGACGCGAACGGTCCCGTCAAATTTACCGTAGGACTTATCAACCTTCCCGAAGGTATGAAGATAAATTATTCTACGTCTTGTCTTACAAAACCCAATACCGCCGCGGTTCCCGGGAATTCGTTCTCCGAGGCGGGAGACTATCAGACTTCGTTCAATAGGACGGTGTCTTTCAGCGACCCCAACTACGTTGCGGTAAGTTCTATTCCTACGTTCATACCTTCGTTCCAGTACTGGAAAATACAGGAAAGGGTATTTACCGAAATTTCTTACGACGGTTCGTGGGAAGAGTTTGACAGCAGGACGCACGATTTGATAGAGCTTTGCGGTATGCCCAAAGACGAACTTCTGTATTTCAGAGTCGAAATCGCGTTCCTGGACGGCGGAAATAACCTCGACAACTATTACGAGGGTTACGACGGCGTCGAATACGCGGCTTACCACGCGGGAACGTATATAATCAGATTTTTCGAGCTCAGAGGCGATGCCGAAACGGAATATTTCTGGGGTTCGATTGAAATCGAAGTCGGCAAAGCAAATCTCGAAATCACCTGGGACTCCAAAGGTTCTATCCCCGTCGCAAGGGTTACGGGTCTGTACGTTACCGAAATGATAGGAACGAGATACACGACCGAAAGCGGCGATGAAGTAAAGGTGGAATATATAAAAGCTACGGACGGCGTAAAGTTCTTTGCCGAGCCGTATATTATGAAAGAATATTCCAACGACTTACAAATCGTTATGGCGCCCAATCAGGACGAAAAAATCGAGTTCGTTTACTGGCGCTATACGTCGACGCCCGGAGTTTCACACGAGGTCGACAAGTCGCAGATTAAGTTCAGATACGATTCGCTGGAGTTCACGGGCGAGCCTATAACTTTCGAACTTCTTTACTGGGATATGGATTTCGCTCCTTATCTCTACTATGAAGGCGACAGCCTTACGCAGACCGAAGTCGGTAAATACAGCATAGACATAAGCTTTATCAAATACGACTCGAACACGGGAGCGGGCGACGCGTATTGGAAGGGTACGGACGACGACAGAAGTTCTTTGACGCTTACTTTCGAGATAACCAAACCCACGAGTTCCGCGCTCGATTATCCCAGACTCGAAAAAAACAGCGTCACTTACGACGGCAATATACACAAAATCAACATCACTAATCTCGCGGCTTTAAACGAGTACGTGACTTACGAAGTAACGTTCGAGGGAAGAAACTTCGGACAGCAGCTGTCTTTCAGAGAAGCGGGCAATTATACTATTGCGTTCACGCTTATACCTGAAAAAGGCGGATATTGGAAAGAGGACCCCTCTAACCCGAATAAAGTTTATACTCTGACATTCAGAATCATAGACCCTTCGACGTCTACTCCGCTTGCGCTTCCCCGCCTTGTTACGGACAGTATGAAAGCAACCGGACAGGAGCTTAAATTCGAAATTGCGGATTGGGACAGCTATTACAGCGGATATTGCGAAATAACGAGCGGAAGTCTTACTCAGACGGCGGTCGGTACTTACACCGTAACCGTCACAATCAAAGACGAATTCGGCGACTTGAAGTTCACGAACGGCGCTAGGTCTTACGTCTTAACGTTTAACGTTACGGAAGGCGACAAGCCCGCAGACCCCGACAAAATACCTCTGCCCGTTTTACTCGCGGAAACAAAGGAATATACGGGCAACGAAATTTCGTTCATTACCAATTGGGGCGATATGTCGCAACATATCATAATCGTGGACGAGAACGGCAGTCAGGCGGGAACGCTTTTGGGTCACGTCAGAAAAGAAGTCGGCGAATACACGATTTATCTGCGCATTAAAGACGAATCGAAGAGCAAAGGCATTTTATGGGCGGACGGAACCGACGGAGATATAATGCTTAAATTCCGCATTATCCCCGCAACAGTCGATACGGATAACATAACTGCGGGAAGCGACGGTTCGCTCCAAGGTCCGAACGGAACGGGCGACGACGTCGATTTCAGTGATTTCGTCGATTACGAGTATTTCGACAAAGACGGCAATCCCGTCTCTAAAGAAGACCTTAAAGACGGCGAAGAGTACAACGTAACAATTAAGTGGAAACCCGAATTGTCCGACCCCGACAGTGACTTATATAAAAAGTTTTACGAATCGTTTACTAATGCAGACGCAATCAAAAAGTTTTTGACTGAAAACAATTCGTTCACTTTCACTTACGACAGCGGAAGCAAGGATAATAAACTGCTTATTATCATTACGATAGCGGAAGTGGTCGTGCTTGTGTTCCTCATAATCGCAACAATTATAGTTCTTGCTATTCAGCACAAAATATATGATACGGAAGAAGATGAATACGATAACTATGAAGATTACGAAGAAGACGACGAATATTAAGGAGTTTTTACTATGAAACAGCTTTTAGCAAACTGGATAGCAGACAATATGCCTATTTCCGCCATAATTATCGGCGTAGGCGTTTTGGCTGTAATAATGTTTATCATTTTGATAGTCGCGCTTACGACTTACAAAAAGAAAAAACAGAAAGCTCAGAAAGCCCGCAGGCAAAAGAAAGCTAAAACGGCAAAAACTAAGCCGGTAAAGAGTGCTAAGACTAAAAAGGGCGGACCCGCCATAGTCATAAACTCTAATAAAGACGAAAGCGGCGATTTAATACGCGCTAAAGCCGACGCCGAGGTTGCGAAAGCCCGTGCCGAGGCGCAGGCGGAGATTGAGCGCGAAAGGTCTAAATCTCAAGCCGAAATAGAGAGAGCCCGCGCAGACGCGGAAATCGCGCGAGCGCGCGAGCAGGCTGCAATGCTGGGACGCGGAGACCGCGTCGGCGTAATAGCGCCACCTCCCGTTATCGGCGCGGCTCCCGAAAAGCTTTCCAAAAAAGAAGAGGCTGCCCGTAAAAAGGAAGAAGCGGAGCGTCAGCGTATTCTCGAAGAGAGACACCGTGCGGAAATGGCTGCTCAGCAAGCCAAAAACGATAAACAGAGAGCCCGTGCGGAGGCCGAAATCGCAAGACTTAATGCGGCGCTCGCCGCAAGGAGTCAGTATCAGCCCGTTGTTAACGTGCAGTCCGATAACGGCGACGCTATGAAAGCACAGCTCGAAACCGAGCGTCAGCGTTTGCTCGAAGAAAGGCACCGCGCTGAAATGGCGGTCGAAGCGGCTAAGAACGATAAACAGAGAGCTCGCGCGGAAGCGGAAATCGCAAGACTTAATTCGCAATTGTCTTTGCACGCGCAACAGCTTCAAATGCTTCAGCAAAACGCACAGCCTCGTCAAGGCTTTATAGACAACAGCGCGCTCGTCAAAGCGCAGATGGAAGCCGAGCTTGCGAAAGCGCAGGCTAAAAACGACGTAGAAC
>CAJUHC010000007.1:0-16134 GCA_910586345.1 uncultured Christensenella sp. | reverse complement strand
CGCTTATAAAAGCGCAGATGGAAGCCGAGCTTGCGAAAGCGCAGGCTAAAAACGATGTAGAGCGCGCGAAAGCGGAAGCCGAACTCGAAAGAATAAAAGCCGAAATGGCTCACCAACAGCAGTTACAACAGTTACAGGGAGCGCATCAGCCGCAAGCTCAATCTCATAATCAAACTCATCCTTTTGCGGACGGTAACGCGCTTGTTATGGCTCAGGTTAACGCCGAACTTGCCCGCGCCCGCGCCGAAATGGAAGCGGAGAATGCAAAGGCGAAAGCACAGCAGGAAATCGACAGGGTTAAAGCAGAGGCGGAAATCGCTCAGCTTAAAGCTCAGGCGATGGCGGCACAGCCTGCCAAGGCCGATAACGGCGAATTGCTGAAAGCGCAGATGGAAGCGGAGATTGCCCGCGCCCGCGCCGAAATGGAAGCCGAAAGAGCGAGGGCTCAGGCACAGCAGGAAATCGAGAAAGCGAAAGCCGAAGCGGAAATAGCGCAGTTAAGAGCGCGTCAGGCAATGGCTTCGAGTGACGGTCGGCAAAATGTGAACGCCGACGACGTAAAAGCGCGTATAGAGAGGGAAGTGGCTCTCGCCCGCGCAGAGATGCAGGCCGAGCGCGACAGAGCGCAGTCGGCTGCACAGATTGAAAAGGCGAGAACCGAAGCGGAAATCGCTCAGCTCAGGGCGCAGATTGCGTCGCATCCCGCGCCGGCGGTTCAGCCTCAGTTCGATAACAGCGCGGTAGTCAAAGCCCAGATAGAAGCCGAACTTGCCAAAACACAGGCGAGAAACGAAGTTGAACGCGCGAAAGCCGACGCTGAAATAGAGCGTCTTAAATCGGAAATCGCGGCGGCGCGCGCAGGACAATCGTCCGTTGCTCCCGCGCCCGTCGATAACGGCGAAATTATAAAGGCAAAAGTAGAAGCGGAACTTGCGAAAGCAAAAGCCGAAATGGAAGCCGAGCGCGCAAAAGCTCAGGCTCAGGCGGAAATAGACAAAATGAAAGCCGAAGCTGAAATAGCAAAGCTTAAAGCGGAAGCGCTTGCGCTTAAACCCGCGGCGACAAAGCAGGATAACGCGGAACTCGTAAAAGCGCAGGTTGACGCGGAATTGGCGTCGGCTCGCGCGCAAATGGAAGCCGAGCGCGTAAAAGCTCAGGCTCAGGCGGAAATAGAAAAAGTAAAAGCAGAAGCGGAGATAGCTAAAATGAGAGCGGATTTGTTTTCATCACAACCTCAATCACAGTCACAGACAAGAGATAACAACGACCTTATCAGAGCTCAGGTGGAAGTCGAGCTCGCTCGCGTAAGAGCCGAAATGGAAGCCGAACGCGCGAGAGTGAAAGCACAGCAGGAAATAGAAAAAGCACGTGCGGATGCTGAAATAGAGCGTCTCAGAGCGCAGATTGCGGCTTCGCCCGCGCAATCTCACGTTCAGGCGGATAACAGCGACATTGTCAGAGCGAAAGTGGAAATAGAGCTTGCGAAAGCCCGCGCAGAACTCGAAGCGGAGCGTATGAGAATGCAGGCACAGCAGGAGATAGAAAAGGCGCGTACGGAAGCCGAGCTTGCCCGTATGAAAGCTGAACTCGCGGCACATCAGCCTGCACAGCCTTACGGTCAGCCCTACGGTATGCCTTACGGTATGCCTTACGGAATGAATCCCTACGGTATGCCCTACGGTCAGCCTTACGGCCAGCCTATGCAACAGAACGATAATCAGCTCGCAATGATGAAAATGGAAGTCGAGTTTGAAAAAATGCGCGCCGAACAGCGTTCCGCTCAGGAAGCTAACCGCGCCCAGGCTGAAATCGCCGCGGCTAACCAGCGCGCTTTGCAGGAAGCTAACCGTGCACAGGCGGAAATAAACGCGGTTAAAATGCAGGCGGCTCAGGACGCGGCTAATATGAAAATGTCAAACGAGTTTATGCGTCTTAAAGCAGATCAGAACAACGACCATAACAATTTGTACAATCAGCCTTACGGAATAAATCCCTACGGTCAGCCTGTTCAGCAGCCTTACGGTATGAATCCTTACGGTCAGCCCGTTCAGCCCTACGGTATGAATCCTTACGCGCAGCCTGTTCAGCAGCAGGCACAGCAGCTGCCTCCTCCGCAGGTTCAGCCCATAATAATAAATACCGTTCCCGAACAGCCGAAAAAGGAAAACGTGAAAGTTATTGACGTTCATCCTCACCAGCAGTCTTCGAATACGGCGGCACCGGTTCCCAACTGTCCTCCCGACTCGGTAATGACGACTACTACGACTACGCGCGTCGATAGGACTAAGCCCTTGCCTCACTCGCAGACTGACGAAAATGATTTTTACGATATAGACGGTTTTTACGATAATTACGAAGGCAATAAATAAGCTGAATAATACGAAATAATATTCCGTCCGCGGCACGCCGCGGACGGAATATTTTACTAATAATAATTCGTTGACAATACACAAATAGTATAGTATAATCATATACGGTAAAATAGACTAATAGTGTAATCTGTACGCAAAATGCAAGAAAAAGTACGGAAAAGCCTTAAAAAAACCAAAAAAACGTAAGAGAGGTACGGTATGAGAATTACAGGTACTAAAAAATTTTTAATAATATTTTTGACGCTCGTCTGCGCGGTTGCGGCAGGCGTCGCAGGCGTTCTGTTTGCCTCCGACGTATCGGCGTACGGTCAAACCTTCTCGCAGAGAGAAGGCGATTCCGCATACGACAGTGCGGAAGAAAATCCCGAATACTACGGCGACGACAACCTTCAAGCTCCCGACAGTGCTGAAAATTACGATGATTTTGTAAGTGTGTTCCCTGAGGGTCAAGATAGTCCAACGTTTACAAACTTCAAATCGTGGAAAATTTACGGCTATGAAACGATGAATACTAACGCGAAATTGACAGTTTTAAATGACGAGGGTACTAATATAACCTCTTCTACAAGCTGGCAGGTGTTTGATGACGGTAATTGGTATAAAGAACATAGATCGGGCTGGGGTAAAATGGGTCAGAGAACCACGGTAACTCTTGCTCCGGGCGAAACCTGGACATTTAAAATTAACTTTACTAGTGTTAACCCTGCTTCCAACGTACCTTGTCGTATGAATATAAACTGCGAACCGAGTGAGCACTGGGCGTATACAAACTTTGCGGATACAATTCACTGGGGTACCGGCACCTGGGTAATCGACGGTGATGCTCCCACAGGTACGGTTTTCAGAATTTATAAAATAGCTATCGGTGAGACTAGTAGTTACGGATGCGGTTATCAGACAAACTATCCTACCGGCGGTTTTAAAGCTGCGACCAAAGGTATCGGTTTTTGTATGGTTTGGACTTATGAAATAACCGTAGTCAGAACCGGTCAGGAAAAGCCTCAGCTTATTGACGACGGTACGGGAACTATTTCCGGCGATACCAAGACTATGACTTTTACGGGCGAACCCGCTACTATAAGCTTTTCTCCCGATTTTGGTTCGGGTACGTTAAGCTGGTCGGCTGTCCCCGCAAACATCGAAGTTAAATCGAGGTCTAACCACGGCAACGAACAATATAAGGATAAAGACATACCTCCTCTCGTTCTGCAAACTACGGTTGCGGGTACTTACACTATTACGTTGACCTCGGTTTCGGGGCGATGGGCGGACGGGTCTATGGGCACCGTCACATACAGGTTTGTGGTAAATTCGCTGAAAACCGCCAAACCGACTATGCGACGAGAGGCGGGCGTCGCGGCGAACGGCCTGTCTAAAACAGTCCACGATACGGGCGAGCCGCAGACTATAACTTTCGAGAACGTCGACCCCAATTTAATAAGCTGTTCGACTACGGGACTTAATATAGATTCCTGGACCGAGGACGGAGTTTTGACGCTGTCTCAAAGCATACAGGGCACCTATACAATTTCGTTGTTCCTTACTAACAGTAGCGCATGTGCCTGGACCGACAATACTACCGGTCCGCAGGTATTTAAGTTCATTATTAAGGAAATGAAGATATCCAAGCCGACGATTGTCAACGAGAACGAGGTCGGTTCGAAGTATACCGAATTCGGCAAAACGCTGATATACAACGGAGTGCCGCAGAATTTTACGCTGTCACCGGCGAAATACGGTTCGCTGACGATTGTCGCGCCGGGACTTCCTGCGACTTACGATACGCAGAACGGCACGGTGCAGTTCACTACTACAAACGCTAACAGTTTTACGATAAAAATCCGTCCCGCGAGCGGATATATCTGGGAAGACCAGACGTTTACGGAGTTTACGTATACTTTCGTAATAGAAACAATCAAGATGAAGGCGCCTACGATGCTCGACCAATCAAATACGTCTGAGGGTTCGGTGGTGCAGAATGGAACCAAAACCGTAACGTATAAGTTTGACCCTTCCAGCGGAGTGGGTATCAGCCAGTCTATAACTATAGGAAATATCGACCAGAACGGCGTTACGATAGTTTCTCCTCTTACTCAGACCTGGAATGGAGACGATTTGGTTCTTTCCGCGACGGAAGCTCGTACATACTACGTAACTTTTACGCCCAACGATAACTACGAATGGGCTAACGGCGTTAAAGCGCCTACGTTTTTCCTTGTAATTGAGAGATACGTTCTCGATAAAGAAGATAATAAAGGCAAAAAACCTTTCATAGCCGTCAGTGAAAAAGAAGAAGAGCTGATGGCGCTTAAACCCGACGCGGAAAATTACGCTAGGGATAAAATCACTATTCAGGGCGGTACCAAAACCGTTCAGTATATAGCTTTAAACGAGAATAAATTTATAAAGATATATGTCGGCGGAAACAGCTTACAGGTTAGCGTAAATATTAAAAACAGTAACGGAAGACCCGTAGCCGGATATAATGCGGCTTCTCTTTTCCAGGATTGGACAGAGGACGGATATCTGACGCTCGACGGACGCAACTTTGACGACGGTGCGCAGGCGGAAAACTATCTTATCAGTATTGCGCCTAAAAGCAATTTCAGATGGGTAAACGACGCCGACGGAACTTATGACTACGGCTCGAAAGATTTTAAACTCGAGGTTGCGCCCATTATGCACGATACGGTGCCGATGTATGTAATGAACGACGCCGGCGGCTGGGATATGGGTAGCGGTCATAAAGTTACGCGTACTTTTGACGATACTTTTAAATTTATCCGTATCGGCAATCCCGACAACTCGAACGAATATTTTGATTCGGAAGAAATGAGATATGTATTCGTTAAACCCGACGGAAGCGAAACTTCGTATGACGAAAACGGTCTTAATTTCGATAGTTGGGAAGTCGGTGCCGACCCCATAGAAGACAACCCCAACGCAGGCGCGCTTTTTAAAGCCAAATACGCGGGAACCTATATGATTAAACTCAGTCTTGTAGACGGCAACTATGCCTGGTCCGACGGTTCCCTCTCCGATTATTATTACACTTTCGAGATATTGCCTTATCAGATAGCGATACCTTATATTCTCGGGGACGAGTGCGAGGGCAACGAGCTTAAAACGGACGGTGCGGCCGATAAAGAAGAACCGTTCATTTACGGCGTTTACGACGGAAACGATTTTACTCTGGCTATAGCTGTAAAGCTCGAAAAATTTATCAAATATACATTCCTTAACCAGGATTATCAGCCCAACGACGAGTTTATGAGTATGAAAGAATGGGGCGAAACTTCCGAAGGTTTGGGACGTCTTTTCGTTACCGCTTCGCAGGTGGGTACTCATATCTGCCGTTTGGAAATTACTAACGATAACTTCTGCTGGGCGGACGAATTCAAAGAGTTCTACGATTTCCAAATCTGGATAGATTACGCGCAGGTTTCCGACGTTAAGTTCTTCTACGACTACGAAAACAGCGAGGAGGGTGAAAAGGAAGTCGGCTGGGACGGCGGATACTACGGTTCGGAGTATATGGTCGGACAAAGACAGAATATAGTAGTAAGACGTTCCGTTCAGGAATACGAGAATACTCCTTTTGGCGACCAGTTTGAAATAACGGTACGTTCCGTAACCGAAGACGTGAACGATTTTACCGTCATAGACAACGATTTTACTAAAATAAGCGCGCTTCACGCAGGTACCTATTATGTCTACGTAAAGCCCACATCCAACTTCCGTTGGAAAGATAAAAGCAGTCTTGCCGCCGCGCTCGAACCTCAGGTGTTCACGCTGTTTATAGGCAAGAAGCACGTAGACGCGCCGATTTTGGAACAGCATAGCGAACAGGACACTTTGAGAAAAGTTACGTTCAACAGAGATTATCAGAAACTCGTTATAAATCTCGGCGACGATTACAGGGCGTTCTCCGTAATAGAGGAAGAAATCACCGACGGACTTTTATTGGATAAAACGAACGTCGACCCCGAATATTTCGTATATCAGGCTTATCACGCGGGTACGTATAACCTCAAAGTCGAGCTTAAACACGACGATTTCGAAGATTACTCGTGGGACGAGGGACAGTACGTTCTGTTTACGCTTGCAATCGAGAAAATGGGAGTACAGGCGCCCGAAGCGTTTATAGTCGACGAGGGCGTGACTTACGACGATACTTCCGCTCCCCGTCTGCCTGTGGACGAAGACGACCACTTTAAATGGACGACGGAGTACAGAGGCAAGGAATACTGGCTGTATCTGCTCGGCGATATCGTCGGTTTTAATACCGAACACAATTACGACGGGCTTGACGCTATCAGTATCAAAATAGAAACCGAAACTTCCAATAACGGAAGAATGAGCTCCGGTTACATAACCGAAAGAAACGTACAGACCGACGTTGTCAGCACAAAAGCTTTCAGATTGTGCGCTTCCGAAGCGAATACTTACAAAATTACCGTAAGTTTTGCCTGGGACGATTATTATTGGGATAACAGTGACGGTTCCGAGCCTACATACGATATGGTTTATACGCTCGTCATAAATAAAATGGCGGCGGACATACCTACTATCGCGAACAACGGCGACGCAACGGAAATCGGCGTCAACAGCGACGACGGAAGTTATTTTGCGAAGTTCATATATAACGGCGCTCACCGTTATATCGATATAACCGGATGTCTTACCGACACCGACTACCGTTTTATGAACTTCTCCAACTCCGACCAGACTTCGCTCGAAGTTATAGACGGAAAAACCGTACGTCTTAATACGGATATGGGACCGAAAGGACCTGCGGCGGCAAATGTTTCGGGCGTATACCGTCTGACTATTACGCTGGACGAAAACGTCCGCTGGAAAGTTACGGGAGACGATGAAGACGTTGACCCGAAAGTATTCTATATTATTATCGAGAAGTTTGCTGTAGCTCTGCCTACGCTCGACGGACACGATACCGGTTACGACGGCTCGGAATTCTTTAAGTCGGTTACGTATAACGGCGCGGTATTTGCTCCCGCGTTCACGTTGAACGGACTTAACAGTCAGAGAATGTCTTATAAATTAGCTTCACCCGAGAAATTGGGCGGAGTATTCGACGGAGCGGCGATGTCGCTTACGGCAAGCACGTTATTACCCGACGCGGGCGATTATACCGTCGTGGTAAGTCTTGTCGACCCTGCAAACCTTAAATGGGCGGGCTTCGAAACGGATATTTCGGACGACCAGAATTTCACGTTCGTAATCAAGCCTATGCTCGTCGATAAACCCGTTATAGTAAACGACGGAAGAGCCGACGCGGTATTTACCGACACGACTTTGACGGTTACTTATACCGGAAACGAGCATCTGTTCCAGATAATGAATTATCTTACCGACACCAAAATTATGAACATAGAGGTGATTTCGGGCAGATTTACGACTTCCGAATACGATGCGGTGAACGACGTGCTCAAATACGGCGCTACCAATGCGCTCAACGCTTACACGGTAAGGTTCAGCCTTACTCCAAACGCGGCTTGGGACGACGGTACGGGCGCGGCGGACGGTTCCGAACCCATAGATATTTCGCTTATAATAAATAAAAAACCCATAGATACGCCGTACATAGTACCTACGTCCAATCCCGACGATACTATTTCCGAAGACGGGCTGACGAGAACGGTCGCGTATTACCTCGACGTCGATAAAAACGGCGTAAGACAGTATATTTATATCGGCGGTTTCGATGCGGAACTTATGACGCTGTTCAATCTTACGAGCACTTCCGCGGAAAGACTGACGGGATATTACGTAGACAGCGTTACGGGCAATTACGTATTCGGTGCGACGCTTGCCGGCACGTATACGATAACGTTCAAGATTAACGATTTCGAGAACAGATGTTGGTCGCGTACCGACATCGAGAAATCGGAAACGATTAAATTTACGTTTATAATTAATCCGTTCGAGCTTAAAAATCCCGAAATAGAGGACGATTATCTGTTACAGATTGAAAATATTACGGGCTCGAACACTCTTACCACGCAGTATGACAGCAAGCTTCATACCGTTCTTCTGAAAAATATATTCGGTTCCGAATATATGACTTACAGAGACAGCACGAATTACGAAAATTCGCTTATGGATAAACTTGTATTCTCTACAAGTCCCGTAGCGGAGAGCAAGGACGCTTCAGGCAATTACTTGACCGTAAACGATATTTACGGGTTCGATTCGTCTGCGGTTTTCAAGGACGCGAACGTTAATTCGACAACGAGCGTAATCGCCAACGATTATATATTGTTCAGCGCTACTCAGCCCGGCAAATATTATCTGACGGTTTCGCTCACCGATAAAGCAAATATGACCTGGGAAGACGGAACGACGACAGACAAGACGTTTGTGCTTTCCGTTACGAAAATGAATCACGCCGCGCCGTCTGTACTCGGAGATAAGACGCTGGAATATACCGGCGGATACGTTGAATTCTATATTCAGAACGCGTATAACGGGCGCGATACTCTCAGCGATTGGAACAACAACGTTATAGTAAGCTACGAATACGAGTACTGCGGACAGATGACCGCCGTAACTTCGGTGCAGAACGCTCCCTGGGAAGTTTATACCTGGTACGGCGGAACGATGACTTTAAGAGCGGTAGAAGTAGGAACGTACAGAGTCACGGTTAAAATAAGGAACACGGATACTACCGTATGGACGAATACGTCCGCAACCGAGAAAACTTTCGAGTTCAAGATTACTAAGCGCAAACTCGGCGTATCTGTCTCGTACAGCTCTACCGACCCTGATACGGAAAACGATTTGCGCGCAGGTTCGACGCAGTGGTCGCTCAGCAAACCCGTTACGGCTACCGTAACCATATCGGGCATAGTTTCGAGAGGCGCGGCGGTAGACAATAACGTAGCGGCGGAAATTTATTACGTCGTAAAAGGCGCTACTGCACCGCAGATGAACAAAGCGATAATCAAAACGTGGACGCAGTCGCCTATTCAGCCCGACGGAACTTATAATTTATCTTGCACTTACGAAATTCCTCACGGCGAAGAATTTATTTCTAAGGGCGATTATACGATATACGTCGCGCAGAACGGAGAAGCGGGCAACTATATAATAGAAACCAAGAAATTCGGATTTAAGATTCTCGCGGACCCCGCTCCTTTCGATAAAAACTGGCTTATCTGGCGTTACAGAATAAACGACGGCAGTTACGTTAACGTAGACCCTGCAACCGATTTGGATGAGAACGGAGTATTGAATCTCGATTATCTCTCCGACGGCGGTACGTATTATTTCGAACCCTATATGAATTCTACGGGTATGAACGGCAAGAATTCGTTCGAAAACGCGCTTCTCGACTGGGAAGTTTACTTCGACGGAATTTATAAGGGTAAGCAGAGCGCGACCTATTCGGGACAGAATTCGGTTTCGGTAGTAATCAGAGCGAAAGACCTCGACCTCTATTATTTCGCGCCCTACACGTTCACTCTTAAATACAACATCAAGGCGGTCAATTACGACCTCACCAACCTTTATTGGCAGTACAGCCACACGGACGCGTCAGGCAACGAGGTAACCGCGCGTTGGGACGGAACGAACTGGATAAGCGAGGCGGACGGCGTTACGGTTGTCAAAATGACTTTCGACGATACGGCGCATACCGTTAAACTTGTTTCTTCCGATAACAACGGCGCTTTGCCCGACGGGCTTACGGTAAAGACTTATCTTGTGGCAGGCTACGACCTCAACTCGCAGATTTACGTAGGAACTTATAAAACTTACGTTGAATTTACTACTTCGAGCAAGAACTATGCTTGTCCCGATATGAACGATTCGACGTCGTATAACGGTTCGTTTATCTGGTTCTGCGACTGGACTATAGAAAAACAGAAAATTAACGTTACGTGGACTAATTCCCAAAGTTCGGGAGGAAGCTCCGTAACGTACGTTCCCGTGCTCGCGCAACATTCGGAGAAAGTCGAATACACATATTACGTAAACGCAGGAGGTTTCTGGAATCCGACCGAAGATTTCTCGGTTATACCCGGAAATTACAGAGCGGAGGCTAATTTGATTTCAGAACCTTCCAATCCTGCGAAAGACTTCGCGCGCAATTACGAACTCGTATTCAATAATCCTACGAATGCAAATTATACCGATTTCACGCTTAACGCGGTTCCCGGTATAACGCTCACCGTCGAACTTAACGGAACGGCGCTCGATCCCACGGTTACGGGTTCCGCATCGGCTCAGAATTTTACCTACGACGGAAAAATTTACGAAGCCGTAATATCTTCGATTACTGGCGGAGTCGGAAATCTTACGATTGCGGATAACTTCAAAATAGACTATTATTCTACCGTCAACGAATACAAGCCTCTCCCCGGCGCGCCTGCCAATCCCGGCAGTTATGTCGTCAAGGTCAGCCTTGTAAACGTACCGGACGACGGCAATTCGTACGTGTTAAGTCAGAACAAGTTCTACTTCAATATTGAAAAGGGAACTATCAAAGACGACGATTTCCATTGGCAGTATATGCATACCGCGCTTGACGGTACGGAAATCGTTGCGAAATGGGACGGAACGAAGTGGATAAACGAGGCGGATAATACCGAAGTCGAAATAAAATACGACGGCAACGCTCATTCGGTCGAACTTATCTACGATAATCCCGACCCCGACAACCCCGTTCTCACCGTAACTATGAAGAATCCTCATTCTTTCATAGACGCAGGCGAATATGAAATAAAAGCGGGCTTGAACTATGACGGAACAAAGTGGAATACTCCTACGTTCCCGACTGCTCTTGATTTCAAAATAGAAAAAATCAAGTTCGACCTTTCCGGAAATCTTTGGGACTATTCGCAGGATTTCGAGTACGAACTCAGCGGCGGTACTCCCAAGACCCATACGATGACCGTCAAAGATTTGCCCGAAGAGCTCAAAGATTACGTTTCTTACGTTACGAAAACGAGCGCGGGCGAAGCGGTAAGCAACACGATTTCCGCGGTAGGTTCTTACGTAACGGAAATAATATTTGCCGAAATACCTTCGGATTCGAATTTCGAGATTGTAAACTATCCTGCGAATCTTACGCAGGTATGGAGTATCACGCCTAAAAAACTCGCTCTGCCTACGGATAACGCAAGCTGGGCTACCTTTACGGGCAGTCCCCATAATCTGCTTGCTTCGCTGAATCTGGACGAAGACTGGAAAGAATATTTCGAAATTTCCGTTGAGTACACTCCCGCAGACGGCGGTTCGAAGACTTCTTACGACGGAACGCAGTTATACGGCTCTCAGTATATGGCTTATAATGCGGGAACGTATACTATGACGCTTTCCATTAAGAATGACTTGAATCCCGACGGCGAAACCAACGTATTGTGGGGGTTGACGGCAGGCGGAGTCGAAACGACTTCTACCGCGAACCAGACGGTTGATATAACCGTCGGTAAGGCTCAGATGAACGTAGACCATTGGGAAGGCGCTTACGAAAGTATGAAAGCCGTTCTTACCGGTAACTACGTTTCAGACAGATTTATCGGTTATTACTTCTATCGCGGTTCCGGAACAAGCGGAGCGAAGGTCAGTCTCGACGTAGTTCTGCAATCTACGGGCGGAGAAGTATTCACGATTACTCCTTACGTCAAGAGCGAGTACGGCAACAATATCGCGCTGACGTACGCGCCGGGACAGCAGTATCAGACGTTTACGACGCTCAGTATAAATCTTAATCCCGACGACCAGGTTCAGGTTGCCGGCAAACCGTTCATCGGCGGTTACACTATCGACGGAGTATACCGCAGTTTCGATAAAGATATGATTGACAGCGGAACCGTATACGTAATATACAGCGGAAGCCCCGTTACGTTCGAAATCGATAAATGGAACAGTTATTATTCCAACTACGTTGAAATCTGGGGCGGCGACAATCTCACTCAGAATGAAGCGGGCGTTTACGAAATTACGTTGATGCTGAAAAAGAACACGGCTAATCCTCTGTATTGGACGAGAACGGATAACGGCGACGGTACTTATACGTACGACCGCTCGTCGGTAACGCTTAAATTCGAAATCAGATATCTGATGCTTCCCACGCCCGAACTCAGCGACGACATAACATACGACGGCAACGAAATCAACGTTCTCGAAAAATCTTACGAGGGCAACGAATCGAGGCTTGACGAAATTATGCAAGCTTACGGCGACTACGTAGAGATTATAGGCGAAACGGCGACGGAAGCGGGCGATTATACGCTTGAAATCAAAATAAAAGACGAGTTTATCAATACCGTAAGATTCGAAAACGGAACGCCTACGGGTATTGCGGGTTCTTATACCGTAAAATGGACGATACTTCCCATTTATCTGTATAAACCTCAGGCGAAATCCCCTCAGCCTACGATAACTTACGACGGCGATATTCATTCCGTTACGGAAGTTCTCGAGCTTATAAACTACGATAACAAAGACGAGCTCGACCGTACGTGGAACACCGCGCATAAGTCGGTTGCGGGCAGAACGGCAATCAATGCGGGAACTTATACCGTAACGTTATCTCTTCCCGACAGCAACTATGCTTGGAAATACGTCGACGCGGTAGGCAACGAGCAGGTAGATTCGTCCAAAGACCCCGTTCACGTTACGTGGACCATTTCGAAAAAGCTTCTCGACAGAAGCAAACTCGCTTGGACTTACGACGAGAATAATCCTTTCGTCTATACGCTTGAAAACGGCGCTCCCGTTACTTTCGACTTGAAACTTCTCAATTTGCCCGAAGAACTCGAAGATTACGTTAAGTATCTTACTTACTATTCGGACGGAACCGAAGCGTTCTGCAACAGCGAGAATCAGGTCGGCAAGTATAAAACGGTAATATATCTCAATGAAGCCGAAATCGATACCGTAAACTACGAACTCGGCAGTATATCCAACGAATTCCTCAGCAAATACGGCTCGGCGAGCGGTTGGCTTGAAATAAATTGGGAAATTCAGAGGAGAGAATATAAAGTTCCCGTAGAAAACGGTAACGAGAGCTGGACTTACTACGACGGCAAGGCTCACGACCTTCTTTCCATTCTCGATATAGAAGACGGCTGGGAGAATTATCTCGAAGCGAGAGTCGAACTCTGGAACGAAGAAACCAATCAATTCGAAGCTTACGCAGGTTTGGACGGTTCGGCTTATCTTGCGGATTCTGTAGGAAAGTACCGCGTAATCGTCAAGATTAAGGACGGTATAAACAGCGAAACGGTTAAAAACGTTGTCTGGAAAGGCGTACCCGACGAAGAATTAACGAAAGAACAGTCGGTAATTTTAGAGTGTAAACCCGTCACGGTTGAAATCGAAGGCTGGAACGAGGATAACGAAAATTCGACTATCAGGTCAGCGTCTTACGACAAACTCACTCAGTCCGCTAAGGATATGTTCGAGTACGTAATTTATGATTACGACAGCTATTACAGCAAGAATAAAGTTATCGTAACCCCCGAGGAAGTCGTCGAAAGAGGCGCGGGTTACAACTATCTGATGGAATTCAAAGTAAAAGATGAATTCAAGTCCGCGGTCAACAGCGGAAACGTCAGAATCGTTATTCCCGACGCGCTTAAAGATACGGTATTTAACCCTTACGAGTTCGGATACTATGACTTTAACGGACAGCAGATAATATGGCTTCCCAAGCCCGTTATCGACGGAAGTTCCTCGCAGAAATATACGGGAAACGACCTCACTTTCACAATCAAAGATTTTGAAAATCTCTATACGATAACCGACGCTTATAAAGCGCAGGTAGAAGCCGCAATCGGCGAAGACGCGCCTAAGTATTTCCTTTACGAGTTCAACGGAAGCTTTATGAGCAAAGACGAGAACGACGAACTTGACGGAAACATCAAAGTCAAGAAAGCGGGTACTTACGGCGTAATGCTCAGATTTATACCTAAGGTTAATATTTCCTGGTATGACCCTGCGGTTTACGCGGTGAACGCGAGCGGACAGCTTTATCTTAAATCCGACAGTACGCAGACGCCTATAAGCGACGCAGACGCGGAAGCTCAGAAAATAGTTAACCGTTACGCGCAGACCGTTACAGTCACCGTTACTAAAGCGGCGGTAACGCCTATCGATATGTCGCAGTTCAAAGATTTGCTTCTCGAACTCGAATACGACGGTACGACTCAGTATATTACCCAGGAACAGATTTTCATAAAACTCAAAGAAAAATACGGCGCGCTTATCGAGTTTGAAAACGATTACGGCATAGACGCGGGCGAATATAACCTGCTTATCAAACTTGCCGACCCCGAAAGCAGTTACTGGAACAACGGCGATACAAAGAATATAGAGTATTCAATCGCCGATATGAAAAAAGAGGGTTACGAACTCAGATACGTTCTCGTAGGCGGTAAATGGCAGTTAAAGCTTGTTCTCGTCGACGCGGGCGGAAATATCGTTACGGAAAGCGGAAGTTTCGTCGAATACGAAGGAGATTACAGTCTCGACGGCGTTGTGTTTGAAGTAAATTACAGATACGAGTATGTTTCAATCAACGACCCCGGGTTGTACGACGAAGAACATAATCTTAAAGACGAACACCTTTACGTCAAGAAAGACGGAGCGCTTGTCAAATACAAACAGGTAAAATACAGACTTGAAAACGGCAAATACGTTGAAGACGAAAACGGAACGTTTATCGATTACAAAGAGGACGAGAACGGTACTTATTACTCGCGCTACGTAGTAGATAATAACGGAAATCCTATTTCGACTCCCAAGCTTGACGAGAACGGTAATCAGATTGTAAATTACGGCGAGAGTAAAATCAACGTCAAAGTTTACTTGGAGAATACCGACCCTTACGAAGTAAAATGGTATATAGGCACCGTTGGTATTCCCGCGCCCGAAATGGACGAAAATAAACACGTCTATTATACGGGTAAGGAAATATACCTTAAAGACCACGCGTCCGAAATTCTTAAAGGTTTCGACCCCGCGATTATGGAAATCGTCGAAGAGGGCGAATACTTCGGAATAAACGCGGGCGAATATACCGCTACTATCAAAATCAAGGGCGGAAACTATTTCTGGAAAGACAGCGAAAGCGATACCATAACGATAAAATGGAAGATTGATAAAACTTCCGTTGACCTCAGCGGCGTTAAATGGGTATATTCGTGGGCTGAAAACGGTTCCTGGACTCCCGAAGACGGATACCCCGTATACACGAGAGTAAACGGTAAACCCGTAATTTACAAAGCATATCTCGAAGGACTTCCCGACGCAATCAAAGCGCACGTTCAGTACACTACGAACAACAGCGTCGGCGCGTTTGCGGGAATTAACGCGGGTAAATATACCACGAGATTCGACCTCGTAAACCTCGGAGAAAATTTCGAAGAAATTAAGATGCCCGAGGGCTTAGAGAACGAGATTGTCTGGTATATCGAAAAACGCGTACTTGAAATGCCCGCTACGAATATTCCTATGTTAGTCTTCGACGACGACATACACGATCTGCTCGAAATGCTCGGTTTAGAGAGAGACGGCGATTGGATAAATTACTGTACAATTAACGTACAGTATGCAAGCCATAACGTTTATGGCGACTACGAAGGTTTCAACGGCGACCCGTTCCTCGCTTACGGCGCGGGCCGGTATATGATACAGATTAACGTTATTACCGGAATAAATACGAGTGCTAAGAATCCGAACGTCGTCTGGCGTACACCCGACACTGATAACCCTCCCGCGAACGGTGATAATT
>CAJUHC010000006.1:12655-62078 GCA_910586345.1 uncultured Christensenella sp. | reverse complement strand
ATCTTGCGGTTTCTCTTTATCGTCGTCGCTCCTGCCTACAATAAGCATCGCGTCGCCGAAGCTGAAAAAACGGTACCTTTCTTCTACAGCCTCCCTGTAAACCGACAGTATCTCTTCACGTCCCGTCATTGCGGACACGAGCATTATAAGAGTGCTTTCGGGGAGATGGAAATTAGTTACGAGAGCGTCGACGCATTTGAATTTATACGGCGGATAAATAAATATTTCCGTATTGCCTTTGCAGGGGCTGATAAAACCGTTTTCGTCCGCCGCGCTTTCGAGCGTTCTGACCGAAGTCGTGCCGACGGCGATTACTCTCCTTCCCTCGCGTTTAGCGCGGTTGATTATTTCAGCCGAACGCTCCCCGATTTCGTAATACTCCGAGTGCATTTTATGTTCGGTTATAACTTCCTCTTTGACGGGGCGGAAAGTACCGAGTCCGACGTGGAGCAGAACTTCCGCTATCTCCACTCCTTTGCCGCGAAGTTTATTTAAAAGTTCGGGAGTGAAATGAAGCCCCGCGGTCGGAGCCGCCGACGAACCCTCCGTCCGCGCGTAAACCGTCTGATAGCGGTTTTTATCCTTTAATTTTTCCTTGATATACGGCGGAAGCGGCATATTGCCGACCTTGTCCAATATCTCCTCGAAAACTCCGCGGTATTCGAATCTGACTATTCTTTCTCCGGAATCGGTTATATCCTCTACCGTCAAAGCAAGCTCGTCGGAAATTACGAGCTTTTTCCCGCGCGCGCATTTCTTTCCGGGTTTCACGAGCACTTCCCACCTGTCTTTTTCAAGACGTTTCAATAACAGCACTTCGACTGCTCCGCCGTTAGACGTATGCGCGTACATACGCGCGGGCAGGACTTTAGTATTATTGATAACGAGAACGTCGCCGCCGTTCAGATAATCGGCGACATCGCGGAATATTTTATGTTCGGTTTTTCCCGTAGCTCTGTCGTATACCAAAAGACGCGAAGAATCCCGCGGTTCGGCGGGAGTCTGCGCAATGAGTTCTTCGGGTAAATCGTAGTAAAAGTCTCTTTTTAAATATTTCATTTCAAATTAAACAATCAGTCTTTATCGAACAGCGAAAGCTGAGCTTTCCTCTGTTCGCTTATTTTATATCCCAAATGCTCGTATCCTCCGCGCAGTACCATTCTGCCTCTCGGGGTTCTCGCAATAAAACCGAGCTGTAACAGATACGGCTCGTAGACGTCCTCGATAGTTCCCGCGTCCTCGTTTACGGTCGCCGCAAGCGTTTCGAGTCCGACGGGTTTACCGTCGAATTTTTCTATCATAGCCCTGAGAAGCGCTCTGTCTATATCGTCGAGCCCGAGCTCGTCTATCTCCATTTTGCCGAGCGCAAATCTCGCGTCGCCTACGGTGACGGAAGAATTGCCGTTAATTGTCGAGAAATCGCGGACTCTTTTCAAAAGCCTGTTAGCTATTCTCGGCGTCCCGCGCGAACGTCTTGCTATTTCTTCGGCGGCATCGTTATCGATTGCGACGCCGAGCATTCCCGCGCTTTTGGAAACTATTTCTTTCAGCTCGTCGGGAGTATACATTTCGAGACGGCAGATAATTCCGAACCTGTCGCGCAGAGGATTGGCAATCATTCCCGCGCGGGTTGTCGCGCCTATCAAGGTAAATTTTTTGAGCGTGAAACGGATATTCCTCGCGCTCGGTCCCTTTCCGACAATTATGTCGAGCGCGTAATCTTCCATTGCAGAATACAAAATTTCTTCCACGCTGTGGTTCAGTCTGTGTATTTCGTCAATGAACAGCACGTCGCCGTCGTTAAGGTTGGTAAGAATAGCCGCCAAATCTCCGCTCCGCTCTATGGCGGGCGCGGAAGTCAGTTTAAGCTGACCGCCCATTTCCGACGCGATTATGTGCGCAAGCGTCGTTTTGCCGAGTCCGGGCGCGCCGTACAGCAGAACGTGTTCCAAAACTTCGCCCCTCTTTTTCGCGGCGTTCATATAAACTTTTAAATTTTCTTTGACCTTGCTTTGACCGACGTACGCTTCGAGCGTCTTGGGGCGCAGAACGTTTTCTTCTATATCGTATCCGCCCTTTGTACTCTTTACAAGCCTGTCCTCTTCTTCTTCAAATTCCTCGTCGTCGAAAAACATCTTACATACCTCTCAGCGCGAGCATAATAATATCTTCAACCGATGCCGCGCCTTCAGCTTTCGCACGCGCGATAGCTTTCTCGCTTTCGGCTCTCGTAAATCCCAAAGTCATTAAAGCCACTACCGAATCCTCGTCGCCCTTCCCGACAGCCGGCAAAGGCTCGCCCAAGGAAGCGCCTGAGCTTAAATTCATCGCGACTTTTTCACTGAGTTCCAAAATTATGCGTTCCGCGGTCTTCTTACCGAGCCCTTTGATTGACGAAAGTTTTTTCACGTCGGACGTTGCAATGGCGGCCGCGAGTTCGCCTGCGTTCATACCCGAAAGAACGGTTATTCCCATTTTGGGTCCCACTCCCGAAACTGATATGAGTTTTAAAAACATATTCTTTTCGTCGGGAGAAGAAAAGCCGTAAAGCGCGGTTGCGTTTTCGCTAACGTGCAGATAAGTATACAGCTCGCCCTCTTTTTTACCCGAAAGCAAAGAAAACGCGGAGTACGAACACGAAACCTCGAAACCTATTCCTCCCGCCGTTTCTATAAGCGCGCACTCGGGCGACAAAGATAAAATTTTACCTCTTATATAGCCTATCAAAGCAATTTCCTCAATCTTATTTTATTCCGAACATTTTACCGAAACGCGAAGTATGCGCGTGACAGAGCGCGACTGCCAAAGCGTCCGCGGCGTCGTCGGGACGCGGTATCTTGTTGAGATGCAGAAGGGACGTAACTACGTGCATCATCTGTATCTTATCGGCTTTGCCGTAACCCGTCAGCGACTGCTTAATCTGGTTCGGAGTATACTCGTATAGCTTTCCGCAATATTTTACGCAAGTCAGAAGCATTACTCCTCTCGCGTGGGCTACGGGTATGCCCGTAGTTATGTTCTTTGAAAAAAACAATTCTTCAACCGCGATTTCGTCGGGCTTGTACTTATCGATAATTTTATTTATCCCCTCTTCCAGCATTGCGAGCCTTACGGGCAGACTTTCGTCCTTAGGGGTGAGCACGACGCCGTAATCGACAGGATACGTTTCGTCGTTTTTCCGTTTTTCTATTACTCCGTAACCCATAGTCGCAAGGCCCGGGTCAAGACCTAAGATAATCATAAATATCTCTCCGCGGAGTTTCTTTCCGTTTATTATATATATTGTAAATTAACCTTGCGCAAAAGTCAACTCAATTGCTCAAAGGCTTTTTCTATAAAATTTGTTGATTAATCAACTAATTTATTTGACACTGTGCATAATATAACTTATAATATGTGTCGTTGACTTATCAACCGATAATATAAGGAGAACTATTTTGATTAAAATTTTGGTAGATTCGGCTTCTGACGTCGAACAAAGCGAAGCCGAAGAGCTCGGAATAAGCTTGATTCCTATGCAGATACGGTTCGGAAACGAAGAATTTTACGACGGAGTAAATCTTTTCCACAAAGAATTTTTCGAAAGGCTTATAGAGAGCGCAGAACTTCCTCAGACGAGCCAGATAAACGAATACCGTTTCGAAGAACAGTTTAAAAAACTTACCGAAGACGGGAGCGAAGTAATCGCCGTTACCATCTCTTCCAAACTTTCCGGAACTTATTCGTGCGCGGTGAAAGCGGCTAAAAAATTTGCGGGTAAGGTCTTCGTGGTAGACAGTCTCAACGCCTGTATCGGCGAGCGCATACTCCTCTTATACGCTTTGCGGCTTGTAAAAGAAGGTAAACTTTCCGCAAGTGAAATCGCGGCGGAACTCGATTGCAAAAAGAAAAAAATTCAGCTTCTCGCCGTGCTCGACACTCTCAAATATCTTAGAAAAGGCGGACGTATTTCCGCGGTTTCCGCATTCGCGGGCGAAATGCTTTCGATAAAGCCCGTCGTTTCGGTCGTCAAAGGCGAAGTCAAACTTGCGGGAAAGGCTATCGGTTCGAGAAAGGGAAACAACCTTTTGAACCAGCTTCTCGAAAAATGCGGAGGCGTCGATTTCGATATGCCCTACGCTTTGGGCTATTCGGGGCTCACGGATAATTATCTTCAAAAGTATATAAAAGACAGCGAAAAACTTTGGAAAGACAAAGTACAGTCTTTGCCCGTTTATATGATTGGAAGCACAATAGGAACGCACGTCGGTCCCGACGCGATTGCCGTCGCGTTCTTTGCAAAATAATTTAAGGAGTTTATATTTATGGAAAAAATCAAAAATTTATGGAGCAAGCTTTGGTTCAGAATAGTAAGCATAACTCTTGCGGTTATAATCTTCATATCCTGCGCGCTCGTAATTACGCTGTTCAGCGTATGGGGAAACGAGATTTATACCGTTTCGAGTTTTAAACATCTCAGAGGCAGAAACGACGCCAACGAAGAAGGTTCCGTTTACAGTATGAAAATCAAAGGCGGATTCTACCTCGATAAATTCAGAGACAACGGCGGAGCGTCCACCGACTCCGAATTAATCGCGTTCATAACTAAAAATATAACGAAAGGTCTTATGGACGTAAATATCGGAGAATCTGACGTAAACTGTTCTGCCTTCACCGCGCTCACCCCTTCGAACGAAGTTTTATTCGCAAGAAACTACGACTTTGCCAAGACTAACGTATGCATTACAATTTGCGAAAACCCCGGTAAAGGAAGATATAAATCGTTTTCCACCGTCGACCTCAATTACGTAGGTATGGAGCCCGACAGCGACGTCGGCGGTATTATGGATAAGCTTACCTGTATCGCCTCGGCGTATGCGCCTCTCGACGGAATCAACGAAAAAGGTCTGAGCTGTGCGATTTTTATGTCGTATCAGGGTGAAGATTACTCGCTTAACGACAGCGGAACGGTTGCAACCGACCAGAAAGACGCAAGCAAAGACAACTTCACCTCCACCACTATGCAGAGAATGATTCTGGATTACTGCGCAAACGTCGACGAAGCCGTAGAACTCATAAAGAACTACAATCTTCACGATTCGGCTAAATCGTCGTTCCATTATATGCTCGCCGACGCGAGCGGAAAAAGCGCGATTTTAGAATGGCTTCCCGCAGAAAACGCGAAAGACAAAACGGACAACGACGGTTCGGCGCGAGTTCTGAAAGTTACATACAATACAGACGAAACGTACGGACAATACAGAAACGACGGTGATTTCAAATATCAGTGGATAACCAATTTCATAGTTAAAGACCACGAAACGTACTACGAAAGCAACGACGACAAACCCGGCTGGGACAGATACGAACATATCTATAACAGATTGAAAGCGACCGGCGGAAAGCTCGATAACGAGGACGCGGCAATGAAAATTCTTGCCGAGGTAGGCAGAAGAACCTGGAACGGCGGCGGCGGAGTTACCGTTCACAGCGTAGTTTACAACCTCTCCGAAAAATCGGTGCTTTGGGTTGCAAACGAAAATTACAGCGATAACACCGCCGTTTATAAGTACTCTTTCGAAACGGGCAAACTTACGGCGGGAAAATAAATAAAATGCAAATTCGCATATAAAATGATATTTTGTAAATTATCATTTATAATATTCTTGTATCCTTAATGTTCGCTAAACACTTACAAGACTAAGCGCGGAGCAGAATTTGCCCCGCGCTTAGTATTTATTTTGTTTATTTATAGCTCTCGGCTAATTTTTTAAACGAAGGCAAAGCCCTCTTTATAACTTCGGGCGATACGCAGTAAGATACCCTGACGTACCCGCTTGCGCCGAAACTTCTGCCCGCAACCAGCAAAAGCTCGTATTTTTTCGCGCGTTCGGCAAAGGCTTCCGCGTCCTCCTCCAACGCTTTAACGAACAGATAAAACGCGCCGTCGGGCTTGACGAAAGTATATCCGTATTCGGAAAGCGCCGAACACAGCGTATCGCGGTTGCGTTTATAAACCGAAATATCGGAAATTTTATCGTAACAATTTTCGACGAGTTTCTGAAACAGCGCAGGAGCGCACACGAAACCGAGCGCCCTGCCCGCTCCGCATATCCCTGCGTAAACGTCGGAAAACTCCTCCATTTCGTTATTGACGGCGATATAGCCTATCCTTTCGCCCGCAAGCGAAAGACTTTTACTGTAAGAATAGCAAACGATACTGCGCTCGTAATAATTCATTATATAAGGAACTTCGGTTTGTTTATCGTACACGAGTTCGCGGTAAGGCTCGTCCGAAATCAGATATACGGGTTTACCCGTTTTCTCCGAAAATTCTTTTAAAACCGCGCAAAGACGTTTTACGGTATCGGCTCTATATACTACTCCGCTCGGGTTATTCGGGGAGTTTATAATCACCGCTTTTGTTTTATCGTTCAACGCGAGTTTAAACTTTTCCAAATCAATCTGAAACGTGTTCTCCTCGCTTTCGACGGCTATCAACTTTGCGCCCGCTCCGCCCGCAAAAACCTTGTATTCGGGAAAGTACGGAACGAAAGTAATGACCTCGTCGCTTGAGTTTACGAGCGCGTTGAGCGTTATTGTAAGCGAAGCCGCCGCTCCGCAGGTCATATATATGCAGTCCGCGTCAAGGTTCGTTTTAAATCTTGCGTTCGTATAATCGGCGATTTTCTTTCTCACGCCGTAACCGCCATGCGCGGAAGTATAGCCGTGCAGAACCGCCGCGTCGGTATTATCCAACAGATTTTTAAGTTCTGTTTTAACCTCTTCGGGCGCGGGTACGCTTGGATTTCCAAGCGAAAAATCAAATACGTTTTCCTCGCCTATCTCGGCTTTGCGCTTATTGCCGTATTCATACAGCTCTCTTATCGAAGAACGCGTCTTGCCGAGCGCGACGTTTTTATAGTTTAACATATTAAAAGTATAACATAAAAAAATAGATTTGACAAGGTTTACCCTGTCAAATCTTTTCTGAAAGTTTCCATTATTCTGCTCTCTATGCGCGAAACCTGAACCTGCGATACGCCGAGCATATCCGCAACTTCGCTCTGGGTCATATCCCTGAAATAACGGAGCATTATTACTTTTCTGTCTCTGTCGGGAAGTCCCGCTATCGCCGTCTTTAACTGCAAACTTTCGATTATGTCTTCCTGCCTGTCTTCTACGGGAAGTTTCTCCAAAAGCTCCTGCGTTTTTTCGTCCTTGTATTCGCCCTGATTATATATCGATACGGGTTTATGGGTCGAACCCATAGTGAACACGACTTCGCTTTCGGGCATACCGAATTTTTCCGCGATAGTTTTTACCGTGGGTTGTCTGCCGTGTATAACCGAATATTCCTCGATAAACACGTTAATCTGTTTGGCGCAGCTCTTTATCGCGCGGGAAACCTTTATGCTTCCGTCGTCGCGCATAAAACGTTTTATTTCGCCCGCTATCATAGGAACGGCGTAAGTCGAAAAACGCACTCCGAAACTTTCGTCGAACCCGTTTATGGCTTTCAAAAGTCCCATACCCGCAAGCTGATATAAATCGTCGTATTCCACTCCCTTGCCGAGATAGCGTCTGACTATGCTCTTTATAAGGTTGTTGTTTTCAACGAGCAGTTTCTCTTTCGCTCCCGCATCGCCCTGTTTCGCCTTTCGTATGAGTTCGTTAGTCGCGTCGACATCAAGCATTCTCCACTTCCGCTTCAAAACTTTTCGACATATACACTACCGTGCCCTCGCCGGCAACGGAATTCACCGAAAATTCGTCCATAAAAGTCTGCATTATGGTGAAACCCATTCCCGAACGTTCGTCGGAAGGAAGCGTTGTGTAAAAGGGCTGAACGGCTTTCTGAATATCGGGTATGCCCTTGCCCGTATCGCTTACCTTTATATGTAATTTATTGTCCTCGATTTCGCACTCGACGGTTACAAGTCCGAGATTGCCCTTATAAGCGTGAACCGTGCAGTTCGTAACCGCCTCCGAAACCGCTGTTTTAACGTCGGAAAGCGCGGAAAGAGAAGGATTTAATTCGAGGCAGAAAGCGGCGACCGCGTCGCGCGCGAAAGCCTGATTTATCGGAAGTGAATAGAACTGAAGTTTAAGATAATTTCTCGTCATACCTGATTGCACCTTTATTCCGCCCTCGGAATAAGCGTATATATTCCGCTTAAATTAAGTATTTTGTCCGCAGCAAAGTTGGGTTTTTCTATGTAAAGAGGAACAGAAAGTTTATTTGCTTTTTTATATCTGCCTATCAGAAAACCTATGCCCGTCGAGTCCATAAACGCAACCTCGGACAGGTTTATTATTATTTTCGACGCGCCGATATTTTCTTCAATCAGTTTGTCGCATTTAGCACGGGCGTCGCTTGCGGAGCATTCGTCCATTTCGCCCGAAAGATTTATGTACAGTATTTTATCGCGCACGTATCCCGTAACCGTCATAATATTTCGCTCCTTGGTTTATTCAATGCTTAGGGTTTTAGATTACTATAAACCGCGCCGTTTAATTTGTATAAAAAACGCGAATAAAATAATGTTTTGTCGTAAAGATTAAGCCCCGCGCATTTATGCGCGGGGCTTAGATATTAAATTGAATTTACATTGCGGGACCCGTTGCCGAGGGCGCGTAAACGCGCGATAAAAGTTCCTGGTTGAGCGAATACAGTCCTTTCGCGTCGTAACCGAACATTTTGAATTTTTTAACCTGGTCGTCCGCGTTCTTCTCTTCTTCTCCCTGTTCTTTGACGAACCAATCTAAAAACTGCATCGTCTTGAAATCTTTCAACTCAAACGCAAGCGCGTAAATGTTATCGATAAGCGAAGTTACGTAACGCTCGTGTTCCAGACCCGCGTTAAGAGGCTCTATTGCGGAAGAAAAAGTTTTATCGGGTTTTTCAATTGCTTCGAAAGTTACGCGGACTCCGTTATCGATAAGATAACGGCGCATCATCATTGCGTGGTCGCGCTCTTCCTGCGCCTGAATCTCATACCAATGCGCGAATCCGTCTAGCCCTTCGTCGGCGTAGTAGTTAGCGAAGTCGAGATAAAGATAAGCCGAATATAATTCTTTGTTTACCTGTTCGTTTATTAATTTTGCGATTTTTTTATCTAACATCTTATGCTCCTTAAAAATTTTATCCTATATAAATTTTAATACTTTCATAAGTAAAAAGCAATGAAATCGGGGTGAAATTTAAGCAACTTTTAAGAAACTAGTCCCGCCGTACGCGTACGGCGGGACTTCTGTTATTCTTTGCGTTTGCAATCGCCCGTAACAAGCACCTCGCCGTCGGATTTCGGGTCGTCGCGGATAATTTCGCCGACTTCTGAAACTTTTATTGTTCCACCGTAAGGGTTCTTTATACTGTCCACGCGGGTTGTAATCTCCGCTTCCGCGAAAGATTTTTCGAAAGCGAGGTCGCACCCCTCCATTCGGCAGTTAATAAGTTTAAGACCTTTGCAGTAGCAAAACGGCTGAGTACCGATTACGGTACAGTTAATCAAAGTCAGATTTTCGGAATACCAGGCAAAGTATTCGCCTTTAACGACGCTGTTTTTTACGGTTATGTTTTTTCCGTGCCAAAACGCGTCTTTCGTATCGAACCTGCAACCGTCGAATTCGGCGTTTTCTATATACTGAAACGAGTATTTGCCCTTGAACTCAACGTTTTTGAAATTTATATTTTCGGAGCGCATCATAAAATATTCGCTTTGAACCGAACTGTCGTTCATTGCGATATCTTTTACCGACCAGCCGAACTCGGGCGAAATAATATCGCATTTGCTTATATGTACGCGCATACATTCCCTGAGCGCCTTTATTCCGTGCATTTTGGTATTTACAATCTCTATTCCGTCCGAGTACCAAAGCGCGGCCCGGCATAAAGCCGTCATCTCCGAATCAAAAATTTTAAGACCGCGGACGTGCCAGAACGGATACCTGAGATTGCAGAAACAGTTTACCGCTTCTATATCCGAACACTCTTTCAAGGCGCTTTCGCCGTCGGCGGGACCGTCAAACGAAACGTTTTTTAAAACAAGACCTCTGCTTCCGTAAAGAGCGCGCTCTTCATCGAAAACTTTATTCTCTATTATTTTTTTCATTTGCATTCCTTCGTAGAATTAGTTGATTTCTCTTATATTATAACTTTAAGATGCAAAAATCAAACAAAAAAGCAATCACATTATTAACGGGCGGTTTGTTACCCAAACCGCCCCTCTGTCTTTTTTACGCCAAAGCGCGGAGCAACCGAAAAAGGTTGCCCCGCGCTTTGGTGGACGAGTAAGCCACTGCGGGGCTTCGGTACGACGGGGCGCTTCGCGCTTCCCCCCTTCGCTTTAATCAAAACGCAACCCCGTGCGCATTTTTTTAAGCACGGGATTGCGTTTGGTGGACGAGTCGGGACTTGCACCCGAGTCTTACGGGTTTAGTTTGAGCTTTCTACATACTTATTCCGCCTTTATCTTATGCGCTGAAAGCCGGCGAACGGGCTTTCAATGCGGCATACCGCTAAAATACACTTAAACGCGCGCGGTAAAGCGCGTCAAAGAGTTTACCGTCTGATTAACGCCGGTAAGCCGTCAACGGTAAACGGCAGACGACGGACAGCTTTAGTTTAAGCTGCGCAAGCTAAGCTTGCCGCGCGGTTAGCGGGGAAAGCGATAACTTTGGAATCGTTAGATTCTGCATTTAAATTTAAGTTCCATTTTTACAAAGCCGAGCCTTTGATATGCTTTTCTCATTCTCCGCCCGCAATCGAATCTGAAACTCGCCCGAAAAGCAGTTTTATAAAAGTTGCAAGCGACAAACTGCTTTCAATTAATTATACTCCGTTTGCGTTAAAAAAATCAAGCGTTTAAATTTGTTTTTTATTGACATTTACACGCAAATGCTTTAAAGTTATTTTGTTTATGATTTACACGGTGACGTTTAATCCCTCTCTTGATTATTACGTACAAGTTAATAACGTTAAAAGCGGTATGGTAAACCGCGCGTCTTCGGAACGGCTCGCCGTCGGCGGAAAAGGTTTGAACGTATCGCTCGCATTAAAA
The DNA here is from genome assembly GCA_910586345.1 of uncultured Christensenella sp. Taxonomy (GTDB): domain Bacteria; phylum Bacillota; class Clostridia; order Christensenellales; family Borkfalkiaceae; genus Coproplasma. Next base: position 51,036 of record CAJUHC010000006.1, on the reverse strand, counting down.
GAACTCGGTGACGAAACGATGGCTCTCGGATTTATAGCCGGCTTTACGGGCAAAGCGATACAAGAAAAAGTCGGTCAACTCGGTTTGCAACACGACTTTATCGAAGTTGCGGGTCAGAGCCGTATAAACGTTAAAATCAAAAGCAATACCGAAACTGACATAAACGGTTCCGGAGCGGAAGTAAGCGAAAACGACGTAAACAAGCTCGTACGGAAACTTAAAAAACTTTTAAAAGCGGACGACTGGCTCATTATCAGCGGAAGTGTTCCCTCAGGGCTCGACGAATTCGTTTACGCCAATTTAATCAAAAAACTCAAAAGTATTAAAGGCGTAAATTTCGTCGTGGACGCGTGCGGAAAACTTCTTACCGAAACACTTAAATTCAAGCCTTTTTTAATCAAACCGAATATTTACGAAATGTGCGAAATTTTTTCGCTCTCTTCTATTCCCGACATAGAAGGCGTTTTCGCCTGCGCCAGAAAATTACAGATTTGGGGCGCGCGCAACGTAATCGTTTCTATGGGAAGCGAAGGCGCCGTGATGGTAACCGAAACCGAACAGTCTATGTACGTTCGCGCCGCGCGCGGTCAGCTCGTAAATTCCGTCGGCGCGGGGGATTCGATGATTGCGGGGTTTATTCACGAATTCCTAAAATCGAAAAATTATTTTACGGCTTTGAATTTCGCAACCGCCGCGGGAAGCGCGTGCGCGTTCACGAAAAATCTCGCGACGCGCGAACAAATCGAGTACGTCGAATCTTTAATGCTTTAATTTAAAAATGCTGTTAACATATTTTACCGGAAACGAAAACGTTTACGAAAAACTTGAAAATTATTTATCGGGGCTTTTAACCTCTCCCTTTGAAATTCTGCGGACGGAGAACGGCAAGCCCTGCTTAGAGGGCGCCCCCCTCTTTTTTTCTGTTTCGCACAGCGGGGATAAAGCCCTTATAGTTATATGCGACAGACCCGTCGGCGCGGATTTGGAAATTGTTAAAAAGCGAAAATATTCCTCTGTTTTAGCGCGTTTTTCAGAGCAGGAAAAAAAAGAAATTACGGGGACCGAGGATTTCTTATCGCATTGGACGGCGCGTGAAGCGTATATAAAAATGCTCGGTTCGACGCTTATAGAAAAGCTCGGCAAGCTGAGCTTTTTAAACGGAGAGATTTACGACGGCAACGTAAAAGCCGAATGCGAAATAATTAACGGGTTTAAGGACGGCTGTATTTATTGTATTTGTGTCGGTAAATAATTGCTATTTGAAACCCGCTTTGATATAATCGATATTATGAAATGTTTTGTTATCGCAATGGATAAGGAAGCCGAACCCTTATTTAACGCAATGAAAATCGAACGCGATATAATTTACTGCGGGAAAAGGCTTATCACGGGAGAACTTTACGGCGAAAGAATCGGCGCCGTTATCTGCGGAGTCGGAAAAGTAAACGCGGCTTGCGGAACACAGATAGCCTTAGACGAATTAGGAGCGAACGTTATTATAAACGCGGGAGTCGCAGGCGGTCTCAACCGTTCCGTAAAAACAGGAGAAATCTACGCGGTTTCCGCCGCGGTGCAATACGATTTCGATTTAACGCAACTAAACCGCACGAAGATAGGTACGCTCGACGGCTTCGAAGAAAACTACCTTCCCCTTGCCGGCGGGAATTATCCTTTAAAAAAGCTTGCCACCGGCGACAGATTCAACGACAGCGAAAACGATTATAAACTGCTGACCGAAGTCCTCAACGCGGATATACGCGATATGGAAGGCGGAGCAATTGCGCAGGTTTGCATAAATTCGGGCGTACCTTGCTATGCGTTTAAAATCATATCGGACGTTGCCGGAAACGGAAGCACGACCGAACAATATATTAAAAATCTTTCGGTTTGCTTTAAAACTTTTTCACTCGAACTTAAAAACATTATCGGAGCAGTACGTGGATAAAATACCTTCGTTTTCAAAAAATCACGATACTTTAAGCGTCGGTCTGCATAAGTGCGGAACCGCGCACGGCGTTACCACCTGGGATTTGCGTTTTAAAAAGCCGAATGCGGGCGATTACGTTTCCCCGAAAGCGGGACACACTATCGAGCACCTTATTGCGACCGTTTTAAGAAACTCTTATAAAAAAGACGATATAATTTATTTCGGACCTATGGGTTGCAGAACGGGATTTTATCTTCTGACCGTCGATACGGATTATGACGAAGTTCTCTTACTTTTAAAACAAAGCTTCGCCCTTGCGCAGACTTTTACCGAAATTCCCGGAAATAAACGCGAAGAATGCGGAAACTACCTCGAACACGATTTGGAAAGCGCAATAGAAGAATGTAAAAAATACACGGAGATTTTAAATAACTTATGAAACCCTTAGGCGGAGGCTGGGATGAACTTCTCGCGCCGTTGTTCAACGACGAAAAATATAAAAAGATACGCGAGTTTCTCAAATACGAATACTCGAATTACACAGTATATCCGGATATGTACGATTTGTACAACTGTTTCCGCTATACTCCGCTTAACGATATAAAAGCCGTCATACTCGGTCAGGACCCCTATCACGAACCCAATCAGGCGCACGGACTCTGTTTTTCCGTGAAAGACGGAATCAAACTTCCTCCGTCGCTTGTGAATATTTATAAAGAAATAGGAAGCGATTTAGGCGTAAAAGAACCCAATCGCGGCGATTTGACGAAGTGGGCGAAAGAGGGCGTTCTTTTACTGAACACTACTCTCACCGTGCGCGAACATCTTGCCAACTCTCACTCCAAATGCGGTTGGGCTTGGTTCACCGACAGCGTGATAAAACTTATATCCGACAATACGCAAAACACGGTATTTATTCTTTGGGGCGGAAACGCGAGGAGCAAAACTCCGCTCATAGATAAAAACAGGCATCTTATTCTTCAATGCGCGCACCCCTCTCCCCTGTCGGCGTTCAACGGGTTTTTCGGATGCAGGCATTTTTCAAAGACAAACGAATATTTAAAGGCTCACGGCAAAAACCCTATTGACTGGGATTTGAACGATTAAGGAATTTTTATGAAATATATAGTAGTTCTCGGAGACGGAATGTCCGACTGGAAAATCAAAGAACTCGGCGGAAAAACCTGTCTCGAAGCGGCGAATACGCCTTACCTCGATAAATTAGCGCCGTATTCGGAAATCGGCCTGTGCAAAACGGTTCCCGATAATTTAAAACCCGGTTCCGACGTGGCGAATATGTCCGTATTGGGTTTCGACCCGAAAGTTTTTTATACGGGACGTTCTCCGCTCGAAGCGGTTTCGATGGGTATTAATCTGACCCCTTCGGACGTAACGCTCCGTTGCAATCTCGTGACGCTCTCGGACGACGAGCCATACGAAAATAAAACTATGCTCGATTACTCCGCAGGCGAAATATCCACCGAAGAAGCCGAGGAACTCATAAATTATATCGATAAGAAATTAGGCGGGGAAAAATATAAATTTTACCCGGGCATCTCGTACCGTCACTGTCTTGTAGTCGACAACGGCGAAACGGGACACAGCCTTACTCCGCCCCACGATATTTCCGACAGAAAAATTACAAAATTTCTTCCGCAAGGCGTAAACGGAAATATTTATCTTTCTTTTATGAAAGAAAGTTTTTCGCTTTTAAAGGACCACCCCGTCAACATAAAGAGAATTAAAGAAGGCAAAAAACCCGCTAACGGTATATGGCTTTGGGGCGAGGGCACGAAACCCTCGTTCGACAGCTTTGAAAAGCTTCATAATCTGAAAGGCGGAATCATCTCCGCCGTCGACCTCGTAAAGGGCATCGGAATGCTTGCAGAAATGAAAATAATAGACGTCGAAGGCGCTACCGGCAATTATGAAACGAATTTCGCCGGTAAGGCAAACAAAGCCGTCGACGAACTTTTAAACGGTCTCGATTACGTTTATATTCACGTTGAAGCACCGGACGAGTGCGGGCACCACGGCGATTTTAAAAACAAAATTTACTCGATAGAACGTATCGACGGTTCGGTGGTAAAAACCGTTACCGAAAGATTCAACGAAGCCGGAGAAGCTTTCGCAATGCTTGTCTGCCCCGACCACCCTACGCCGTGTGCTATCAAAACGCACGTATCCGAACCCGTTCCTTATCTGCTTTATTCCAATGCAAAAAATCTTTCGAACGGCGCGAAACGCTATACCGAGACGGAAGCGCAAAACACAAAAACTTACGTGTCCGACGGTTATAAGCTTATTGAAAAATTAATTTCCGTTAAATAAAAAAACAGAGCTTCGGCTAAACCGAAGCTCTGTTTTTTTATTTTGCTTTCAGACTGTTTTTCTGTTTTTTATAAGTGTCGTTAGCCTCGTCAATCATCGCTTTCTGCGCGGGCTTGGGTTCGTAGTAACCGCGCGACTGCAACTGAGTAAACAGACTGTACTGGTTTTCGGCGACCCCCAGTAAATTAGTCGAGAAATTTTTCCTCACCGATTTATTACTGCCTTCGAAAAGCGCTATTGTATAAAGCTCCATAAGCTGTTTTTCGGATTCGAGCATATCCTGCAAGGTATCTTTTTCGTTGAGCTGGCAATCCATTTTAGTAAGCTTCATATTAACCCCCTATTAAGTTCAAGAGAACGTTGAATCTCTGTTCGTGTTCGTCGGCTATTCTCGTCATAACGGATGCGAGGTCTACGTCGGTAAGAGTTTTGGAATAGGCGCGCGCCTTTTTACAGAGCAGTCCTTCGGCGTTAAGCGCGTCGGATATAAGTCCGAGTTCCTTTGAAGTTATTTCAGTCATAATTTTAATTACCTCCGAATTTTTTATTGACGTTGCAATAATTTTTTATACTTTGCATTATTGACACGCGTATTTTGAATATGATAAAATTATGATATGCAAATGAAAAATAAAACCGTTGCGCTCACCGGTACCACGGGAGCTATGGGCGGAGAAGCGCTTTTAAGCATTTTGCAGTCGCCCGAGAATTTTAACGTCAAATGTATAATATACGAAGCGGAAAAGAAAATTCCGAAATTCGTAAGAAAAACCTTAAATAAGTATAAGAAACGCATAACAGTTTTCAGAGGAGATATAGCAAGATTAGAAGACTGCGAAAAACTTATACAGGGTGCGGATTACGTGATAAACTGTGCGTCATTGATTCCGCCCAAATCCGACCATAATCCGCAAGGCACTTATCTGAGCAATTATATCGGCACGAAAAATCTTGTCGACGCGATAATTTCGAGCGGAAGAAACGGAGAAATCGGATACGTGCATATCGCGACGGTAGCCCTCTACGGCAACCGTTCTTATCCTCACGTATGGGGGCGCGTCGGCGACCCTATAATTTCAAGCGATTACGACTGTTATTCCGCCTATAAACTCAAAGCGGAAAGATACGTGCTCGACAGCGGAATAAAAAAATTCGTTTCTTTAAGACAGACGGCTGTTTTACATAAATATATGTTTGCCAATAACCTTAAAGACGGACTTATGTTCCATACTTCCTGGAACTGCCCTCTCGAATGGGTTACCGACGTCGACAGCGGAATAATGTGCAAAAACCTTGTGGAACTCGATACGAAAGGCGAACTTAAAGATTTCTGGAACAGAGTTTACAATATCGCAGGCGGTAAAGACTGCCGTGTTACGGGTTTCGAAACCATCGACGGCTGTTTCAGATACCTCGTCGGTACGGGCGCGAAGAAATTCTTTAAACCCGACTGGAACATTGCGCGCAATTTCCACGGTGTCTGGTATTACGACGGGGACGAGCTTAACAGCTATCTGCATTATCAGAACGAAAGTTTCAAAGGTTTCTGGACGAGAGTACACAAAAAACACCGTTTATTCAAGCTCGGCAAATACGTTCCTTCCCCTTTGATTTCAAAACTCGCAATCAAAAGACTGTTCAAAAACACCAACTCGCCCGCTTACTGGCTCAAACACGGAAAAGAGGGCAGGGTCAAAGCGTTTTTCGGAAGCCGTGAAAAATTCGAAGCTATCGGCTCGGACTGGAACAAATATCCCTTGCTCTGCGAGGGCAATCTTCCCGACGGCTCGAAAATAGACTACGAAGCGCTTAAAAATATCGAAAACGCAAAACCCTATCTTTTAAACCACGGCTACGACGAGAGCAAACCTCTCGAAAGCCTCACGTTAGAAGATTTGCGGAAAGCCGCCGAATTCAGAGGCGGAAAATGCCTTGCAACCGATTATAAAGCGGGAGAAATTTACAGAAAAATCGATTGGCAGTGTCTTGACGGACACGTTTTCTCCTCCTCTCCCTATACCGTATTGAAAGGCGGTTATTGGTGCCCCGAGTGCTGTGAACCCAAACCCTGGCGTTACGGCGCGCTCGCGAAAAACATACCGTTCTACGCACAGGTATATTTTGACACCCATACCGAGGACGAAGTTGACGACGTTTACCCTCTCTCCGAAGACGAGGACGATTTTATTATAGATAATAAATAACTGAAAGATTATGAAAGTAGTTTTATACGTTTTTTCGGGAACGGGCAATACTCTGAAAGTCGCTTCCCTTTTTAAAAAATATATGAACGCGCAAGTAACGGTTTACCGCGTTTCCGCGAAAAGCGGAAACGCTCCTTCGCCCGAAGGATTCGACCTTGTAGGCATCGGATACCCTATCCACGCTTTCAACGCGCCCGAACCCGTTTTGAAATTCGCAAAAAAACTGCCCGACGTACCGTACAGACGTACGTTTATTTTCAAAACGTCCGGCGAGGGACTGCATTTAAACGACTGCTCGTCGCAAAAACTCATTAAAATAATAACAAAAAAAGGCTACGACGTAACGCTGGAACGGCACGTCGTTATGCCTTACAATATGATTTACCGCCACTCGGACGAAATGGCGAAACAGATGTGGATATACGCGCAGTCGTACGTAAAACTTATTTGCGCGGAAATAGAAAGTTTCAAACGCGAGAAAGTCAAACTTCCTTTCCGTAAGACGTTCTATGCTCCCCTATTCAGAATAGAGCATATTTTTACTCATATTCACGGTCCCCTTTTCAGAGTTGATAAAAACAAATGTCTCAACTGCGGAAAATGCGAAAGGGTCTGCCCCGAAAACAACATAACTTTCGAGGACGGAAGATACAAATTCGGCAGTAAATGCGTTCTTTGTATGGGCTGTGCTTTCGAGTGTCCCGCAGACGCGGTTCACGTGGGTATTTTCAAGTTCTGGAAAGTAAACGGCAGTTACCGCCTCGACGAACTCGCGCGCGACGAAAACGTTTTATTCCCGCTTGTGCCCGACCACGCGAAAGGAATTTACAGACTCTACAAAAAATATTACCGCGAAATAGACGAAAAACTCGAAAACGCGGGTATTGACGTAAACTCGCCTGTTTAAAAGACGGCGAATTACCTTGCGTCTTTTTGAATATAATTTAATTATAAGTTATGAAAGCGAAAAATTTTTTAATAAATACGGCGCAAGGCGCGGTTATAGGCGTCGCGATGATTATCCCGGGCGTCAGCGGCGGAACTCTCGCCGTTTTAATGAACGTCTACGATAAACTCATAAACGCGATAAGCAATTTAAGACGCGATTTCAAAAACAGCATAAAGTTTCTTCTGCCCATACTTTTAGGCGCGGGAATAGCCGTCGCGGCAATGTACTTTCCTTTAAAGTACGCGCTGAAATACGCGCCGTTCCCCACAGTTATGCTGTTTGCGGGACTTATGGCGGGTTCGTTTCCGAAAATCGTAAAAGACGGTTTAAAACAGGGCTTTAAACCTTTTAACGCGGTTTCGCTCTTAATTCCGCTTGCGGTCGTTATAGGAATTTGTTTTATCCCGAATATGGGAAACGCAGACCTTTCCTCCGCTATGCCCTGGTACGGTTATTTACTCTTAATACTTGTAGGTATGCTTGCGAGCTGTGCGCTCGTTATCCCCGGAGTGAGCGGTTCTATGCTCCTGCTCATTTTCGGATATTACAACGCGATTTTCGATACCGTTTCAGCGTTAAAAACAAATTTCGGACATTCGCTTTTAGTGCTTGCAATGTTTGCGCTCGGAATTATTATCGGCTTTTTCAGTATAGCTAAGCTTATGAAACTGTTATTGTCAAAGTTCCCGCGCGGCACCAACTGGTCGATTATCGGCTTCGTAATCGGTTCGATTCCCGCTATTTTTATAACTTATAACTCGAACTTCCCCGATTTCGTCTACTCGTCACTGAATACCGCTCATATCGCAATAGGCGCTGTGTTGTGCGTTCTCGGAATTATCGGCAGTTACGCGCTGACCGCGTATGTTGAAGCAAAAAATAAAAGTAAAGCCGTCGGAAGCGAAACACCTTCCCCCGACGAACCGCAAGAATAAATATTTTCATAAAAAAATATAACCGTTGTAAAAACGGTTATTTTTTTAATCTATTTTATAGTTTATTAATTCTCTCATTTGCTTGATTACCGTTTTTCTGTCTTCCGGTTCAAGCCGTTTCCACAGAGTTAAAAACTCCTTCGAATCGTTCTTTTCGTATCCGCATCCGCTTTTCAATTCTTCGACGGACATATCAAAAACCTTTGCTATGCGTTGAAGAGATTCTTCGTTCGGTATGTTAGGAATAGGACTGAACCAATTCTTAACAGCAGTCTTGCTTACTTTCGAGCGTTTTGCCAACTGATAAACGGTCATACCGCGTTTTCTCATCTCGAAAGCAATTCTATCGTTTATATTCATTAATTCTTCTTTATTATCCTGACCTTCTGACAAAAAATCCCCCCCCTAATTTAAATATACTTTATTATTTGGTTAAAGTCCATAGTATATCGTTAAAAAAATCAATAATCTTTTCTGCCGATTAAAACATCAATCGACTAATTTTTGCTTATCAAAATACGGAGAGTTAAAAAATTCATTTAAACTCATATCTAAACCTGCACAAATTGCATAAACAAATTTAATTTGAATTGATTCATTATTTGCTTTTCTTATATCAACCAAAGTAGAATTAGCTACGCCCGTTTTCAAACTTAACCCGTGAACCGTTAAATTATTTTCCGAACATAATTCTTTAACTCGTTGAGCAATTGCATCTTTTAATTTCACTTTTGCCTTTACCTATAATTTTACGATTTAATTAATCTGTTATATTGCTATTCTTAAAAAAAGGGCTATTGAAGAAATCAGATAATTCCATATTAAACCCCTGTGTAATATCAAAAATAATATTTTCTTTGCATTCAATTGTCGGTTCTGCCCGAAAGATAAATCAATCGATTTCTCTTGTAAATGAACGTAACATACTCATAAGAGAATTTTTTTGCTCTTGCGATAAAGCGTTCCAGCGTTCAAATAATTCTTTATGCTCTTTTTGTATTGCGCCAACTTCCTCGTCGTTTAACAAAAGAGAAATAGGACTTATATTGTAGGCTTTTGCTATGCTTTCAATTAAATACAAAGTAGGCGACGAATTGCGGTCGCGCCAGCTATATAAAGCATTAACTGATATTTCCGCCATTTCCGCTAAGCGATATAAACTCCAACCTTTTATAAGCCTCATTTTATCAACTTTCTGATAAATCTCCGCTGAATTAAAATACACTATTATTATTCCTTATAACGATATATTTATATTATACATACGCAGAATTGTGAATTTATTACTTTAAAATTATATAAATATAACTAAACAGCGTGACAAGTGATTAAATCTATGGTAATATATTTTTAATTAATTAGCGGATTAAGATACAAAACGATTATTAATAAAAAATCGCTTTTAAAATTAGTGCTATCTATTTATTATGATTTAATATTGTACTCATCACATTGATTATCGTATCTTTTTCCGACTTTTCAAGTCTGTTCCATAATTCAAGCAAATGCTGTTTTTGACTATCGTTATCTATTTTGCCTGATACTAATTGTTCAACAGGCATATTAAAAGCCTTTGCTACTTTTTTAATAGAATCAAAATTAGGCGTTGTAGGAACCGGACTAAACCAATTTATAATTGCAGTCTTACTAATTTTAGAACGTTTGGATAATTGATAGACACTCCAACCACGTCCTTCCATTTCATTTTTTATTTTATCGTTAATGCTCATATGTTTCCATAAAAAATCGTTATTATTATATCGTAAGGAATTATAATTCAATTTCTGTCGTCAGTTCTACCCAAAAGAAAGTCAATAGTTACTTTGAATATTTCAGACAACTCTATTAAATTTATTAATGACGGTGTATATTTCTTCTTTCTCCAATTAGAAATATAACTTGTACTGATATGCAATTTTTTTGAGATTTTATAATCAGTTAAACCTTTTTCTTTTATAAGAGTATCGTATCTTTCGATAAAAGCTATCCGATTGTCTAATTTATAAATATAACTGTCGTCGGTTCGACACAACAAATATTCAATAGATATATTAAAATAATCGGCTATTCTTATTAAAATTTTCGGCTGTGGAATTATACCAAATTCTATAATTTTTATAAAAATATTATAGTCTATATTTAAAATCTTAGGTATTTCCGATTTTTTACAATCAAAATCGCTTACTAATTCCAAAAAACGTTTTTTAAATTTTTCTGAACTTTCCATCATAGATATGGTATTATTATTTTTATCAAAATTAGCTAATTTATAATTATACATTAGCTAATTAATCAATAAAAACTTATTAACCAAAGGAATAAAAACAAAAATGAAGTATTTTACAAAAGAATTTAACACGCAGGAATGGTTGGCTTATGCGCAAAGTTATGTGAGAGCGGACGAAAGAGCTGTAAATTTTGACGAAGATTATTTTAATATTTTATACGATAAACAACTTAAAAATTTTATAAGACAGGATAAAAACAACGATTTGTACATCGACCCTGTTAAGGAGCTTAACATAATCGACGAATACGTGAACGAGCCGAATATCAGCGACGAGGAAAAAAAAATCAGAGTCATAAACAGGGGAATATTTATTGTAAGCAACCGAAAAAGATTAGAAAGCGGATTCTTTATAAGGTTTGACAAGGAGCTGTCAAAACAAAGGTTCGAGCAGAGTTTTCAAGCCAAAGTCAAACTTTACAATAAATTGCCCGAAAAGATAAAAGAGAAAATCGCGGATATGAGAGTATTTGCGTTGGGTTCTGCAACAAACGAGGTCAAACGGTTACTGCGCGGATATTGCGAACGTTTAAGAAAGAAAGTAAAAACGACGAAAGATAATGCGTACAATGAAACCTGCGACGCAGAAGAATATTTAAATAAAAAATTAGAATTATATTATTTTAACGACTGTATTATAAAAAAGCTTTCGGAGGACAACGGCGACGTTTTTATGGCTTTAAGCAACGACGTATATTTTGTATTCAAAAATGCGTTTATAACCGAAGGAAGCAAAAACTTGGTCTATCCTTATAATGAGTATTTTCCTAATTATGAGTGCAGTAGAATTATCGGTTCGGAACTGCATTACGAAAACGAACGGTTTACGGCGAATTTTCTCGTTTCCAACAACGACAAGTTAGGACGGGAAGAATTATGGTATCTTACTGTAAATTGCAAATATATTTTTAAATATTAAAAAACAGCCTTGCGGAAATTAATTTCCGCAAGGCTGTTTTAATTAAGTTGTTATTTTCTTTTGTTGAGGCGCTTGATTATTTCGTCACAGCAGTCAATCATTGTTTCGAGACATTCGTCGAGCTGACCGACTTCGTTTATGGGTATTTTTTTCTTGACGGCTTCGCTTATTACTGCCGCGGCGAAGTTGTAAGACCTGTATAAACTTTTAAGGAAATAATCGGCTTCGGCAAAGTACTTTTTAGCGGACAGGTGCAATTTATACACTTCCTGCAAGTCCGCGCCCGCTTCTTTGAACAGTCTTGCGTTGCGGACTTCCTCTATACTGCAAATATCCCCTCTCAATTTTTTCAAAAGGGCTGTCATTCTCGAATTTTCGAGTTCGGACATAATTAACCTCTTTATTACCGCGCACTTTCAAAGTGCGCGGTATTAAATTTGAAAACTGATTTATTTAAGCGGTTTTACTACGCTGGAGTACGCCGCATTTATTGCGGGAGACATATTTTTATATTCTTTTACGCCCGTTCCCGCAGGAATAAGCTTACCTATTATTACGTTTTCTTTAAGACCGACTAACGGGTCGACTTTGTTCTTGATAGCCGCGTCCGTAAGAACTCTCGCCGTTTCCTGGAAAGAAGCCGCGGAAAGGAACGAATCGGTCGAAAGCGCCGCCTTGGTTATGCCTAAAAGTACGCGTTTCTGAAGTGCGGGAGTTCCGCCGTTCTCGATTGCTTTTTGGTTCTCTTCCTCTACCGTAAACATATCGACTGTTTCGCCGGGGAGAAGGTTCGTAGAACCCGCGCTCTCGATTTTAACCTTTCTGAGCATCTGACGGACGATAATTTCAACGTGTTTGTCGTTGATGTCAACGCCCTGCGAGCGGTAAACGGACTGAACCTGTTCGAGTATATAGTCCTGAACACCTCTTACACCCGATACTCTTAAAATATCCTGGGGATATACGGAACCCGTATTTAAAACCGTACCGGGTTCTACTTTGTCGCCCGATTTAACGTGGAGTTCCGCATTGAAAGGAAGAGTATATTCTTTCTTCTGCTCGCCCGTTACGGGGTCTTTTATGATAACGTGTTTTAAGTTGTCCTTATCGTCTATGGCAACGACGCCCGAAACTTCGCAAAGAGTTGCGCAACCCTTAGGTTTACGAGCTTCGAAAAGTTCTTCTACACGGGGAAGACCCTGAGTAATGTCGCCTGTCGCCGCTATACCGCCGGTATGGAAGGTACGCATCGTAAGCTGTGTACCGGGCTCGCCGATTGACTGAGCCGCGATTACGCCGACAGCTTCGCCGGGCTGGACGGGTTTGTTAGTAGCCATATTCTTGCCGTAGCATTTAGCGCAGACACCGAAACGGGAATTACAGCTGAATATCGAACGTATAGCAACCTGTTCCACTCCCGCGTTTACTACGTCTTTTGCAAGCACGTCGGTTACGAAACCGTTCTGTGGAACGATTACGTTGCCGTTTTTGTCTTTGACGTCTTCCGCTACGAATCTGCCCTGTATTCTGTCTTCAAGACCCTCGATAACTTCGCCGTTGGGACCGATTATCGCTCTGACTATCATACCGCGGGGTTTTTTACTGCCCGCCATACAGTCGTCTTCGCGGACTATTACGTCCTGCGAAACGTCTACGAGTCTTCTCGTAAGATAACCCGAGTCAGCCGTCTTTAACGCGGTATCGGCAAGTCCTTTACGTCCGCCGTGCGAGGAAATAAAGTATTCGAGAACGGAAAGTCCCTGTCTGAAACAGGATTTAACCGGAACCTCGATTTTCTTACCCTGAGGATTAACCATCAGTCCGCGCATACCGGAAAGCTGTTTCATCTGGTCGATTGAACCGCGGGCGCCCGAGTCAGCCATCATCCAGATGGGGTTGAACTTATCGAGCGATTTTTTGAGCGCGTCCGTAACCGCGTCGGTTGCGGAATCCCAAGCGTCGATAACCGCGTTATAACGCTCTTCTTCTCTTAAAAGTCCGCGCTGGTATTTCTTTTCGATTTTGAATACTTTATCTTCCGTTTCTTCGACTATCGCTTTTTTAGCGTCGGGAATATGCATATCGAATACGGACGTCGTAACCGCGCCTATCGTGGAATACTTATAGCCGAGCGTCTTGATTTTGTCGAGTACTTCCGCGGCTCTGGGCGCTCCGCCCGTCTTAAAGCAACGGTCTACGATTCTTCCGAGCTGTTTCTTACCGACTGCCGCCGCATTGCCGAGGAATTCGTAGGAAATTTCGTATTTGAGATAATCTTCTTTCTTATTACGGCTCACAAAGCCTAAGTCCTGAGGCATATTCGAGTTGAATATGATTCTCCCGACCGTGGTCTTTATTCTTCCCTGTACGGTTTCTCCGTCAACGGTAACGGTGCGTCTGACGTAAATTTCATCCTGTATATGAACGAGTTTAGTCTGATAAGCCATTAACGCTTCGTCTTCGGATATATAAGCGTTGGGAACGTATTTTTCAGCTCCCGATTCGCCTGCCGCGCACTCGTAGTATCTGTCACCGCTCCAACGGTAGAACTTGCCCTCTTCGCGTCGAATTATCGTAAGATAGTAAGCGCCGAGAACCATATCCTGCGCGGGCTGCATAACGGGTTTGCCGTCGGAAAGTTTTAAAATATTATTGGAAGAGAGCATCAAAAATCTTGCTTCCGCCTGTGCTTCGACCGAAAGCGGTACGTGCACCGCCATCTGGTCGCCGTCAAAGTCCGCATTGAACGCGGTACATACGAGCGGGTGAATTTTGATTGCCCTGCCCTCGATGAGTACGGGTTCGAAAGCCTGTATCGAAAGTCTGTGAAGCGTAGGCGCACGGTTCAAAAGAACGGGGTGTTCTTTTATTACCTGTTCCAGAACGTCCCAAACGAGGGGTTTAGCCTTTTCCACGGTACGCTTAGCGCTCTTTATATTGTGGCATTGACCGCTTTCTACGAGCTTTTTCATAACGAACGGTTTGAAAAGCTCGATAGCCATTTCCTTGGGCAGACCGCACTGGTAAAGTTTGAGTTCGGGACCTACGACGATAACCGAACGTCCGGAGTAGTCTACACGTTTGCCGAGAAGGTTCTGACGGAATCTGCCCTGTTTACCGCGGAGCATTCCCGAAAGAGATTTGAGTTCTCTGTTCGAGGGACCCGAAAGAGCTTTGCCGCGTCTGCCGTTGTCGATAAGCGCGTCAACCGCTTCCTGCAACATACGTTTTTCGTTCTTGACTATCATATCGGGCGCGCCGAGTTCCATCATTCTCTTCAAACGGTTGTTGCGGTTTATAACGCGTCTGTACAAATCGTTGAGGTCGGAAGAAGCAAATCTTCCGCCGTCGAGCTGAACCATAGGACGGAGTTCGGGAGGAAGAACGGGAAGTACGGTCATTACCATCCATTCGGGGCGGTTTCCGCTCTTTCTGAACGATTCGAGTACTTCTATTCTCTTGACGGCTTTAACGCGTTTCTGGGCGGCCGTTCCCGTCTCAATGATTTTTTTGGTTTCTTCGCATTCCTTGTCGAGGTCTACTGCCATAAGAAGTTCGCGCACTGCTTCCGCGCCCATACCGACTTTAAGACCGGTAACGTCGCTCTCTCCGTACTTTTCTTCTATCTCGCGTAGTTCTTTATCGTTAATAACCTGTTTGTATTCGAGCGTGGGGATATTGCCGGGGTTTATTACGACGTAAGCGGCAAAATATATAACCTGTTCCAACGCTTTCGGCGACATATCGAGAATCAAACCTATTCTCGACGGAACGCCTCTGAAATACCATATATGGGAAACGGGAGCGGCAAGCTCTATATGTCCCATTCTCTCTCTTCTTACCTTTGCGCGGGTTACTTCGACTCCGCACTTTTCGCAGGTAATGCCCTTGTAACGGATACGTTTATACTTTCCGCAGTGGCATTCCCAATCTTTCATAGGTCCGAAAATGCGTTCGCAGAAAAGACCGTCTTTTTCGGGCTTTTGGGTTCTGTAATTTATCGTTTCGGGCTTGGTTACCTCGCCCTTGGAAAGTTCCCTGATTTTTTCGGGGGAAGCTACGCTGATTTTGATAGAACTGAAATCATTTAATTCAAACATATTTTAACCTCCCTTTACTCCTCGTCCTTGCCGTCTTCGTCGACGAACAGGTCGATTTCCGACTCTTCTTCACTGTCGAACAAAGTAAACTTGTCGCCCAAATCGTCATCGTCGTCTTCGTCGCCCGAGAACAGTGATTTACCTGTGAAGTCGTCTTCGTCGTCGGTATCGAAAATCGAGATGGGTTCGAGGTCGAGTTCTTCCTCTTCGTCGGAGTGTTTGATAAGTTCGAGCTCTTCTTCGGGAACTCTCGATTCCTGCTCCTGCAATTCGCGCATTCTCGCCGAAGGAATACTTTCGTCATCGTCGTCGAGTTCGCGTATTACGAGTTCTTCGCCCGAATCGGTAAGAACTTTTACGTCGAGCGCGAGGGATTGAAGTTCTTTCAAAAGTACTTTAAATGCCTCGGGAATTCCGGGTTCGGAAATGTTGTTGCCCTTTACGATGCTTTCGTAAGTCTTTACACGGCCGACTATGTCGTCGGATTTAACGGTGAGAATTTCTTGAAGGATATGAGCCGCGCCGTAAGCTTCCAGAGCCCAGACTTCCATTTCGCCGAAACGCTGTCCGCCGAACTGCGCTTTACCGCCGAGGGGCTGTTGGGTTACCAAGCTGTAAGGACCTATCGAACGCGCGTGAATTTTGTCGTCTACAAGGTGGATAAGCTTAATCATATACTGAACGCCGACCGTGACCCTGTTTTCGAAAGGTTCGCCCGTTCTGCCGTCGTAGACCTGAATTTTACCGTCCACTTTGCCTTCGGGGTTAAGAATATTGTTTTCGCTGAACAGATTTTTAATATCCTGTTCCGTAGCTCCGTCGAATACGGGGGTCGCGATTTTCCAGCCGAGCTGTTTGCAGACCAAGCCGAGATGAACTTCGAGAACCTGTCCGATGTTCATACGCGAAGGAACGCCGAGCGGGTTTAATACAATCTGCAAAGGCGTACCGTCCGCCAGGAAAGGCATATCCGCCTGCGGAAGAACCCGGGAAATAACGCCCTTGTTTCCGTGACGTCCCGCCATCTTGTCTCCGACCTGTACTTTACGTTTCTGCGCAATATAAACTCTGACGAGCTTGTTCACTCCGGGCGAGAGCTCGTCTTTATTTTCGCGGGTGAATACTTTTACGTCGACCACGATACCGCCTTCGCCGTGGGGAACTTTCAAAGAAGTATCCCTGACTTCTCTTGCCTTCTCGCCGAATATCGCGCGGAGAAGTCTTTCTTCGGGCGTGAGTTCGGTTTCGCCCTTGGGGGTTACTTTACCGACGAGAATATCGCCGGGCTGAACTTCCGCTCCTATTCTTATAATTCCGTCCTCGTCGAGGTCTTTAAGCGCGTCCTCGGAAACGTTGGGAATATCGCGCGTGATTTCTTCTTCGCCGAGTTTGGTGTCTCTCGCTTCTGTTTCGTGCTCCTCTATATGGATAGACGTGAACACGTCGTCCTGTACGAGTTTTTCGGAAATGAGAATCGCGTCCTCATAGTTATAGCCTTCCCATTCCATATATCCTATCAGAATATTTTTGCCGAGCGCGATTTCGCCGTTATTGGTCGCGGGACCGTCGGCGATTATTTCGCCTTCCGCGACTCTGTCGCCCGTATTGATTATGGGACGCTGGTTAAGGCAGGTACCCTGGTTGGAACGCTCGAATTTTTTAAGTTTGTATTCGGTTATGAAACCGCTGTCTTCCTGAATTTTAATCAAATCGGAAGATACGCCGACTGCAACGCCCGCTTTTTTCGCGCGAATCATTACTCCGCTGTCGCGCGCGATTGCATCTTCGATACCCGTCGCGACAATCGCCGATTCGGTCTTCATAAGAGGAACAGCCTGACGTTGCATATTCGAACCCATCAGAGCGCGGTTCGTATCGTCGTTTTCAAGGAAAGGTATGAGCGCGGTCGCAACCGAAACGAGCTGTTTGGGCGAAACGTCCATATAGTCCATTTTCTCGGGACCGTACTGCGTAATCAAATCGCGGTGACGGCAACCGATATGCGCGTTTACGAAACGGTTATTCTCGTCCAGAGGCTCGTTCGCCTGAGCGACGATATATCTGTCCTCCTCGTCCGCGGTAAGATAATCGACTTGGTCGGTTACCGTCGCGACGCCGTCCGCGTCCTTTACGACCTTGCGGTAAGGGCTCATAATGAAACCGAACTCATTGACTTTCGAGAAAGTCGCGAGCGAAGAAATAAGACCTATGTTCTGACCTTCGGGAGTTTCGATAGGGCAGAGTCTGCCGTAGTGCGAATGGTGAACGTCGCGCACTTCGAAAGTCGCGCGGTCGCGGTTAAGACCGCCGGGACCGAGTGCAGAGAGTTTACGCTTATGCGTGAGTTCCGCCGCGGGATTGGTCTGGTCCATAAACTGCGAAAGCTGCGAAGAGCCGAAGAACTCTCTTATAACCGCCGATACGGGTCGCACGTTCACGAGAGCCGAAGGAGTTACTTCCATTGCGTCCTGCGTAGCCATACGCTCTTTTATGAGTTTTTCGAGTCTTGCGATACCGATACGGAGCTGGTTCTGCAAAAGTTCGCCCACCGAACGTACGCGGCGGTTGCCGAGGTGGTCGATGTTGTCTATGGTGCCGATGCCGTACTGTAAATCGATGTTCGAGGAAATAGCCGCGACTATATCGTCTACAGTTATATGCTTATGGTTGAGTTTTTCGATAACGGGCTTGATTTCTTTCTTTTCGTCGGCGTCTATGATGTCCTTGTCCGAATTTAAAAGTTCGTTGAACTTCTTGCACGCAACGACGAATTTAACGCGAGTATCGCGTCTTTTCTCCCTGTTCTTCTTATCCTCGGGTTTTTCGTCCTCGGTTTCGGGAACTTCCGCAGCGTAATAAATTGCGTTGATTTCGTCCGCGTATTTTTCCGCAACTTCCTCGGCTTTCGCGTTTTCGCATTCCGACGCGAGTTTCTGCATAAAGCGGAAGTTAGGATAATATATTGTGGGCAGGAGTCCGAACGTCTTGAAGTTTTTATCGGACACAGCCTTGAAATTAACCGTATTGTTTGCGATAATTTTGTGTCTGACTTCGCCCTGTTCGGGGTCGGATACGAGAACGAAAACTTCGTTCACTCCCGCGTCCTGAATTTCGACTGCCTTTGCTTCTTCGACCGTTTCGCCCGCGCGCGCCATAATTTCGCCCGTTTCGGGGTTGAAAATATCATCGGCGAGTTTACAGCCCGCAAGCCTGTAAGCAAGATTGAGCTTTTTATTGAATTTGTATCTTCCGACCTTTACGACGTCGTAGCGGCGAGGGTCGAAGAACAGATTGTTGAGGTGCTGTTTAACGGAAGCTTCCGTCGGAACTTCGCCGGGACGCAGTCTTCTGTAAAGCTCGATAAGTCCGTCAGACTCGGATTTGGTCGTGTCTTTCGCGATAGTGTTTTCTATCATTTTTTCGTTTGCGAACAAATCGAGAAGCGCTCTGTCCGAACCGAAACCGAGAGCGCGGAGAAGAACGGTCGCGCACAGCTTACGTTTTCTGTCGACGTGAACCCACATAACGCCTTGCGCGTCCTGTTCGAGTTCGAGCCACGCGCCGCGGTTGGGAATAACGGTCGTTCCGTACATCGCCTTACCGGTCTTGTCCAGCGTAGAAGCGTTATACGCGCCGGGCGAACGGACAAGCTGGGATACGATTACGCGCTCGGCGCCGTTTATGATAAACGAACCCGACTCGGTCATAAGAGGGAACTCACCCATAAACACGGGCTGGTCGATAACTTCGTCTTTTACCTTGTTGACCAGTCTTACCGTAACGTGCAAAGGAAGCGCATACGTCGCGTCGCGAGTCCTGCACTCTTTTTCGTTGTACTTGGGTTTTTCGTCAAACCAGTGATTGAGGAAATACAACTCGTAATGGTCGGAATAGTCGGTGACGGGCGAAAAATCTTCGAATACCTCCGCTATGCCTTCTTTGATGAAAGTGTTGTAGCTCGATTTCTGAATTTCAACGAGGTCGGGAATCTCTATTACTTCGTTGATTTTACCGAACTTTCTTCTTTCGGTTTTGCCATACTTGTGAACCGGTAAATTCATTTAAGAAAAATACTCCTTTTTGGCTATAAGCCGATTTTAATATTTCACACAGGCGATTATCCGTATATATCTTTTCACCGGAAAAAATCTTAATGTTACCAAATTTAAAAAATTTTTTTTCAGTCCTTTACAAATTAAATTATATGGTGTATAATTTATTGGCAATCGGTACTGAAAATTGTCGGATTTTGCTGCTTTTTCAGCCTGTTTCAGCCCTAAATCAACGCAGAAAAGGTCAAATGAGTGCAAAAATTCGCATTTTAGTACAGTGTATTATTATAAAGTAAAAAAACAAGGTTGTCAAACACTTTTCGGTGTTATCGGAAAAAATATTTTTATTATGAGAATCGATAAATTTTTAAAAGTTTCGAGAATTTTGAAGCGCAGAACTCTCGCGCAGGAAGCGTGCGATAAAGGCAAAGTTACCGTAAACGGCGCGCCTGCAAAATCGGGACGGCAGATTAAAGCAGGCGACGTGGTTGAAATCAACTACGTTTCCGGCAGTCTGAAATTCAAAATCAACGAAATAAAGGAAACGGTAAAAAAAGACGAAGCCTCCTCACTCTATGAGATTATTACTTAGTCCGCGAAATGCCCGCGCTTAAAAGAGAGTTCTTATGAAAACTAAAATCAGCGTTATAATCTGCGCGGCGGGAAAAGGCGAACGCGCGGGTTTCGGTAAAAACAAACTGCTCGCGCCTCTTTACGGAGAACCCGCTCTCCGCCACACCCTTAAAAAATTCGATATGCAGGAAATAGACGAAGTGCTCGTCACTTCGTCGGAATCCGATTTCGAAGAAATTTCAGCTCTGACCGCTCCGTTCGGTTACAAGACGGTGCTCGGCGGAAAAACCCGTACCGAGAGCGTGAAAAACGCGCTTAAACAGGTTACGGGAGATATAGTTTTAATCCACGACGGAGCGCGCCCGTTTCTTTCGCGCGAACTTATTTTAAACTGTATTCGGAGCGTAAAGACTTACGGAAGCGGAGTCTGCGCATTGCCCGCCACCGACACGGCGGTATACGCTAACCTCGGCGTCGTCAGCGCGCGCACAGACAGAAACTCTCTGTACCTTTTACAGACCCCGCAGGGCTTTAAGACGGAAGACATAAAAAGCGCTTACTCTCTTGCGGGCGATAAAACGTATACGGACGACAGCGCGGTTTACGGCGAATACATAGGCGCACCGAGAATAATAGAAGGCGAAAAAAGCAATATCAAATTAACTTTCAAAGACGACTTCAAACGCGGTTATCCCCCGCTTCCGAGCGCATACGGACAACGTATAGGTTTCGGAGTCGACACACACTGTTTCGGAGACGGAAATTTCGTCACGCTTGCGGGAGTAAAAATCGAATGCGACAGAAAACTTATCGCGCACAGCGACGGCGACGTAATAATCCACGCCGTAATGGACGCCCTCCTCTCCGCCTCAGGTCTTAAAGACATAGGGCACTACTTCCCCGATACGGACGCGCGGTTCAAAGACGCGGACAGCGGAAAACTTTTAACGCAAGTTATCAGTACGGTAAAAAACGAAGGCTTTACTCCCGTCAATTTATCCGTAAGCGTACAGGCGGAGAAACCGAAGCTCGCCCCGCACGTAAATTCTATGGTACAGAATCTGAGCGCGCTTACGGGAATACCCGTAAACAATATCGCGATTTCCGCGGGAACTAACGAGGGGCTGGGTTTTATAGGCGAAGGGCTCGGCATAACCGCCTACGCCTTAGTACTGCTTAACAAGGACTGATACAAATGGCAAAGACAATGAAAACCACTACCGAATTTATTTGCAGCGATTGCGGCGCGAGCAGTCCGAGATGGCTCGGACGCTGTCCGTCCTGCGGTAAATTCAACACTATGATTGAAGAAATAGTAAAACCCGCCGAAACGCAGACGGCAAGAAAAACCGTATACGGCGGACGCGCGAAACCTCTTTCGCAAATTACGCACGAAAGTTATAACAGAACTTCCTCGGGCATTTCGGAATTTGACAACGTCTTGGGCGGAGGCATAGTCTCGGGTTCGCTCGTTTTAATCGGAGGTGACCCCGGAATAGGAAAATCAACCCTGCTTACGCAAATAGCCTCTATCCTTTCGGCTGACAAAAAGGTTCTGTATTTCTCCGCCGAGGAAAGCTGTTCGCAGGTAAAACTTCGCGCAGAGAGGCTCAATCTCAAATCGGACGAGCTTCTTCTTATAAACGAAACCTGTATAGACGGACTTGAAAACGAGCTCGACGGAGTAGAGTTCTGTATAATAGACTCTATTCAGGCGGTCTACACCGAAGACCTCTCCTCGTCCGCGGGCTCCGTCGGACAGGTGCGCGAATGCGCAACTAAGCTTATGCGCATAGCCAAAAGCCGTGGAATAACTTTTTTCATCGTGGGACACGTCACCAAAGAAGGCGCGCTCGCGGGACCGAAAGTTCTCGAACACATTATGGATACCGTTCTTTATTTCGAGGGAGAAAACCAGGAAAATTTCCGGATACTGCGCTCGGTTAAAAACAGATTCGGAAATATTCAGGAAGTCGGAGTTTTCGAAATGACCGGAGAGGGAATTATTCCCGTAACCGATTATTCGGGAGTATTCCTCTCGGAAAGCCGAGGCGAAGAATCGGGCTCCGTCGTCACCCCCGCCCAGACGGGCGCAAGGTGTATGAACGTCGAAATTCAGACGCTTATATCCAAAACCTCGTTCGGTACGCCGAGACGTATGCCTCTCGGAATAGATTACAACAAACTCATACTGCTTATCGCGGTGCTTGAAAAGAGGTGCGGTCTGAACCTCTCCTCGTCCGACGTTTACGTCAACGCTATGGGCGGAATAAAACTCGGCGAGCCGTCCTGCGACCTTGCCGTATGCACGGCGCTCGCTTCGGCTTATTACGGAAAGCCCGTGGATAAGTTTACAGCGGTTTTCGGCGAAGTCGGTTTAACGGGCGAAGTCCGCGCCGTTTCGTATTGCGAAAAGCGCGTTGCCGAGTGCGTTAAAATGGGTTTCAAAAAAGTACTCGTCCCCGCAAAAAATATGAAATCGGTAGTGAAATACGCAGACAAAATTTCGATTGTCCCCATACTCTACGTCAACACTATGATTAAAACTTTATTTAAAGATTAAATTAAAAAATTTATAAAATAAGCCTCCCGACGGGAGGCTTATTGAACATCATAAGTTTTTCTTTCCAAAATATTGACGGCTTTTTCGACGGTTTTCGCATCTCCGAACACAATCATTCTCTTTATTTCCAGTAAATCGTCGCAATTCCAATATTCTTCTTTTATTATATTTCCGTAACTCGCTTTATACTCGTCTACGACGTTCTTGCAGAATTCATATTCGAGTTTGCTGACTCTGAAACGCAAAAATTTTTTAATGTTAATTAAATGGTATTTGTACCGCACGTCAGAAGTCTCTAAATATTTCCTTTTAGTATCGAGACATATTTTTTTCAGAGCTTTTCCGCAATTTATAAATTGTCGGTCAGTTATAGGATATTTTTCGTAAATTTCGATTTTACGCATTTTTATTATTAAAAAATTCAGTATTTCCAATTCCATTGTTTTATCCTCCGTTAAAAAATAAGAGCGTCCGTAAGGACGCCCGCAAAGTGCATCCTTCGTTCGCTAAAACATTCACAAATCAAACGCAAAAATAGCCTCAAATTGTGTAAGGACACAGCGTTGCCGCTGAGCCTATTTTTGACGTTCTTAAAAAAAATAATTCAATTGCAAATGTTTTAGCTCGATTATTTTATCATATATTTGTAAAATTATCAACCATTTATCCGTATAATTCCGTAAATTATTTAAAGCGCGCCGAGCGAAAAATTTCGCTCGGCGCGCCTGTTTCATTATGTAATAAACAGGTGCGTTTAAATTACGCACCTGTTTTTTTACTGTTCCGAATTTTCGTAAGCTCTCGGAACGGAATACAAATCGAACTCCTCTTCTATGTCGAACTCCGATTCGTCGTCGAAAGCGGCGAGCTTGGAAATAGATACTTCGTAAGCGGTCATAGCGACGAAGCTTTCGTCGGGCTGTTTTTTCTGGTATTCTCTGCTCTGTATTCTGCCCGAAAGCGCGACTTTGTCGCCTACCGAAAGATTTCTCACAAATCTCGCGTTTCTGCCCCAGGCTATTGCGGGGATATAATCCGACTTGTTATAACTGCGGTTGACGGCGATAAGCAAATCGGCAATCTCGCGGTTGAACGGCGTAGTTCTGTATACGGGAGGTTTGCATATATAGCCCGAAAGCACTATCGAATTGGGATTTTTCACAGGCTGGGCATCGAGAAGCTCCCTTATAAACACGGTAAGCATTAGACGCGATTTTCCGCCGTCGAGCTTATTGTACGAACGGAACTGACCCAATGCGCAGATAAAACCGCCGACTTTCATATCCTCCGTCATAATGCGCTCGGAAACAGTTACCGGCAGAATATCCGCCTGACCCGAAAGCCTCATTACTTTTACGTAAAACTCGTAAAAGCCTTCTCCGTACACTTCGTGCGAAAACACCGCTTCCGATACTATTTCGCCGTACAGGTACACCTTGTTGTTTTTTTCCGTGTTGTAATTCATATATAACTCCTTTTTATGTATTTCTAAAAGTTCGGAATTTTATTTTACGGGCTGTTGACGGCCTGTTCCGTCTATCGAATAATTTTCTCTGTAAATCAGTTCGCCGATAGGAACGAACGTAAAGCCCTTGTTTTTCAGCGTTTCGAGTATAATGGGTACCGCCTCGGCGGTATGGAGACCGTTGTTATGCATAAGTATTATCGAACCGTTCTTGACGTTGTTTATTACCCTCATAGCTATATCTGTCGCGGAAAGGTCTTTCCAGTCGAGGCTGTCTACGTCCCACTGTATGGAGTAATAGCCGAGTTCGGAAGCCGTTTTTATGAGTTCGTCGTCGTAATCGCCGTAAGGCGGGCGGAACAGCTCTACCTTTTTTTCGGTAATTTTTTCGATTGCTTCCGATGACGAAGTAAGTTCTAATTTTATTTCCTCGGCGTTCTGTTTGCTCATATACGAGTGGGTAGAAGAATGAGTGCCGATTTCGTGACCCGCGGAATTAATTTTTTTGACGTAATCTTCGTATTTCTCAGTCCAGAACTCGACCATAAACCAGGTCGCGCGGACGTTGGAAACTTTGAGCGCGTTCAATATTTCGTCCGTATAATCGACGCCCCAGGCGCAGTCGAACGAGATTGAAACGACTTTATCCTCCCTCTCTACGCTGTAAACGGGGAGCAGGCGCGGAGTGTTTCCGAAATACACCGCGTAAGCGCCCGTAAAATAAACGGACAGCGAAAGCACGGTTACCAATATTACGGCGAGCGTTGCGAATAAAATATTTTTCAATTTAAAAACTTTAACCAAGCTTCTCTCCAATTATACTAATTTAAGTATGGGTTAATTTGAGTTTGTTTGACGAATTTTGACTGTTAAAATCGAAAACGTTTTTCCGCCCTCTTGAATATATTATTTTTGCGGTTGTAAATTTATGATTAAAAAAATTTTATCTCAATTTGAGATATTTTATATCTTATCTCTAAAAATTATATAAAATAACGATATGGAATTCAGATTAAAAGAACTGAGAAAAGAATACGGTTATACTCAGTCTTACGTTGCAAATTATATTTACGTAAGTAAAAATTCATATGCTAAGTACGAAAGCGGAGCAACAGAAATTCCGCTTGACGGTCTTATCAAACTTGCAATTCTTTACGACACCTCTACCGACTATATTTTAAATCTGACGGACGAAGAATTTCCTTATAAACGTAAAAAATAAACCCGACGTAATCCGTCGGGTTTATTTTATTTGAGTTTGCCTTTGTCTTTTCTAATCTGTTTTACCTGTTTTTCGTAGCCGTAATCGGACGGCACGTAATAAATTCTGTCTTTTAATTTATCGGGCAGATACTGCTGTTCGACGTAACCGCCTGCAAAATCGTGAGGATATTTATATTTCGCGCTATCGGCTTTCGTTTCTTTATTTCCGAACGTATTATCCTTAATATACGGCGGAACGCCGTCGTCGTCGCGCACTTCCCGCGCGTCTTTTTTCGCGGCAATCATCGCTGTTTCGACAGTGTTGCTCTTAGGAGCTTCGCAAACATAGATTATCGCATTGCACAGCGGTTCGAGTCCCTCGGGATAACCCGTCTTTTCAAAGATATACATTGCCGAAGCCGCTACGACCATTGCGTTGGGGTCCGCCATTCCGACGTCCTCCGCGGAATGTATCGCAAGCCGTCTTGCAATCATCATAGGGTCGCATCCGCCCTCGATTAAGCGCATTGCGTAATATAAAGCCGCATTGCTGTCACTGCCTCTCAAAGACTTGCAGAAAGCGGAAAGATAGTCGTAGTAAGCGTCTTCGTTGTAGGAAAGCGCTTTTCTCTGAATGGACTGTTCCGCATCCGAAAGAGTTATTTTCAGCCCGCCGTCCGATTGAGGCGGAGTAGTCAGTACGGCGAGCTCCAAAGCGTTGTAAGCCGTGCGCAAGTCGCCGCCCGAAACACGCGCGATATGGTTTAACGCGCCCTCTTCGATTTCCGCTTTATATTCGCCCAAACCTTTACGCTTATCGCCGAGAGCGCGTAAAAGCGCGCTCTTTATCTCTTCCTCGGTAAGACGTCTGAACTCGAAAACACGGCACCTCGATACTATCGCGGGGGTCATAGACGCGTAAGGATTTTCGGTCGTGGAACCGATAAAAATTATAGTTCCCTGTTCGATTGCGGGAAGGAGAGAATCGGACTGGGTTTTATTAAAGCGGTGACACTCGTCAAGCATAAGATACGTGCGTTTGCCGTACATTTTGAGATTGTTTCTCGCTTCTTCAACCGCTTTTTTTACGTCCGCCACTCCCGCCTGAACCGCGTTTAACTTTATGAATTCGCCGTGGGTGGTCGAAGCGATTATATTCGCGAGCGTCGTTTTGCCCGTTCCCGGCGGGCCAAAAAATATACAGCTTCCGAGCCTGTCCGTAGCTATGGCGCGCCTTAAAAGCGAGCCTTCGGACACTATGTGTTTCTGTCCGACGAACTCGTTTAAATTGTTCGCGCGCATACGTTCGGCAAGAGGTTTCGCCCCTTCTTCGTTGCCGTTCAAATCGAAAATATCGAAAGACATTATTTTATCAGTTCCTTTATCTTTTGTATGTTTTCTTTGCCGAGCACGTAGCCTTCTTCGTATGCTCTGTCCAAATCTTTAATTACGTACTGGCTCATTCCTTTCAGCTCGGGTTCGAGCCATAAATCGCATAAATTTCCGTCGCGTTCGCGCATATTCACGGTATTGTTGTTGTCCATTACGTCGAAAACTCTCAAAACCATATCGAGAATATTTCCGAGTTTGGTTATGCGTTCGGAGCAGTTTTTCAACACGTCGACCGCGACGACGACGTCGGCGCCCATTTCCTTTACGATTTTAACGGGAACACGGCACAGACAGCCTCCGTCCACGAACAGCATATCGTCGTGCTTCACGGGTCTGAATACCGCGGGAATACTGCTCGAAGCCTGAATTGCGAGCGCGGCTTCTCCGCTTGAGAAAACGTGCAGACTGCCGGAATAAAGTTCCGTCGCTACGCACCTGAACGGAATAGGAAAATCTTCTATGTTTTTGACTTTGACGTGTTCGACGAGCAAGTCGCGCACTTTTTTACCGCGCAGAAGCGACATCTGCGATATGCTCGGGTTAATATCGATTATGTCGCGTTTCTTTAATTTCAGTACGATTTTGTGTATTTCGCCGACAGTCATTCCGCTCGCGTAGCAGCCGCCGACAACAGCGCCCATAGAACAGCCGGCTATATAGTCGGGTCTTATCCCCTCTTCCTCCAAAGCCTGTAAAAAACCCGCGTGCGCGACGCCGCGCGAACCGCCGCTTCCGAGCGCGAGTCCAAGCGTTTTACTCATAATCGGTACTCCTTGAAAATAATGTATTTTATAAATGAAAACCGCGCGTATTTTAAAATTATCCACACTCTGTCTTGCGCTTACGTTCATAGCGGGCGCGATAGTAATATATCCCGAGCGTTATATAAACAGCTGTTTTCAGGGTTTTGCGCTTTGGGCGGAATGCGTTCTGCCGTCGCTCTTTCCGTTTATGGTTATAACTCTTATATTCATTAAAACGGGAATAGCGGAGAAAGCTTCTCTGCCGCTTAAAAAAGTTACGGGTTTATTCAGTCTTCCGCCCGCCGCCGCGGTATGCTTTATTATGAGCATTTTTTCGGGTTATCCCGCGGGAACGAGAATCGTTGCGGAATTTTACGACAGCGGGTGCTTTTCGTCAAGCGACTGCAAAAAGCTTTCCGCGCTGTGCTCGACTTCCGGGCCCCTGTTCATAATCGGCAGTGTAGGAGTAAAGATGTTCGGCGATAAATCGGCGGGCTGGAAAATACTTGCCGCGCATATAATAGCCGTTTTGTCGGTAGGATTGATTTTATCGCTGTTAATTAAAAGAGGCGAAACGAGAGAATACAGACGCGCGCCCGCAGATAAAAACGTTTTGTACAACTCTTTTTATTCCGCGGTAATCTCGGTTGCGGTCGCGGGAGGATTTATCGCGTTTTTCTGTACAGCGGGACAGATAATAGCGGATTTCAACGTTTTATTCCCGCTCGAAAAACTTTTAAGTCTTTTCACGGACGAAGCTTCTGCACGGGCGGTATGCCGCGGACTTACGGAAGCTACGGCGGGCTGCCGCAGTCTTTCGGAAACGGACGGGAAACTTACTTTGCCTTTTACAGGGTTCGTTATTACGTTCGGAGGTATTTCCATACTTATGCAACAGCTCGGTTATCTGTTAAAAACCAAAGTCGGCGCCGCGTATTTTATATCGGTAAAATTTTTACAGGGTCTGATATGTTTCCTGTTGCTTCTTCCGTTTGCCTTATAAACTCAATAACATCCTAAAAGTTTAAACGAGTTAGTGATTTTACGTATGTCGGCGAGAGCCGATTTTACCCGAGCCGACGAATAATCGCCCTCCGTTTCAATGAAAAACCTATATTCGTCGGGAGCGTTTTTAATAGGACGCGATTCGATTTTCGTCATATTGAGTCCGTGCACCGATATTCGTTCGAGAATTAACAAAAGCGCGCCGGAACGGTTTGCGCAGGTTACGGAAAAATATATCTTTTCGGAACGCGCGGTTTCGGGCAGGACCGTGAGCTTTACCAAAAGGAAATGCGTAAAATTTCCGTCCTCGTCCGCTATATTGCACGGAGAAAGAATAAGTCCGTCTTTTTTCGTATGCGCGCCGACGACTCCTGCGTCCGCTTCCGTAATAATTTTTTCAAGACTTGCGGCGGTTGACGCAGTCGGAATCAACCGTGCTTTAGGAAAGTTTTCGAATAGATATTTCGAACACTGTTCCAGAGCCTGCGCGTGGGAGTAAATATTTTTTATTCCGCTCTTATCCGCCCCCGCTTTATAAGCGAGACGGTGGTCGATTTTTATTACGCATTCTTCGGTCGCATAAGCGCCTTCCGTCGCCTGCAACAAATCGATATTCTGCAAAACTCCGCCGTTAAGCGTGTTTTCGATAGGAATTACTATCGCGTCGGTTTCACCCGATACGAGCGACGAAAACAACTGCGGAAAACTCTGATAAGCTGAAAGCTCCGCCTTTGGACGCATTTTTTCGGCGGCGATACTGCTGTAACTGCCGTAAGGTCCGAGATAGCCGATTTTTTCCATTTTACACCTTATCCGCAATATCCAGAATCAGACGCTCGGTATCGCACCAGCCGAGGCAGGGGTCGGTTATCGATTTGCCGTAAATTTTGTCTTCTGACTGGTTGCCTTCTTCTATAAAACTCTCTATCATAAAGCCTTTTAAGTATTTCTTGAAGTCTTTGTCGTAGAGTCTGTTCTGCATTACCTCTTCGCATATGCGGATTTGCTGTTTATACTTTTTACTGCTGTTAGAGTGGTTCGCGTCGATTATGATAGCGGGATTTTCAAGACCCGATTTCGAATAACCCTCGATGACCTGCATTACGTTTTCGTAGTGGAAATTCGGAATATCGTTTCCGTATCCGTCTACCCCTCCGCGAAGTATAGCGTGCGCAAGCTTATTTCCGTCGGTCTTTACCTGCCAGCCGTTGAGTTTGAAAACCTGTCCCGACTGCGCGGCGTAAATCGAATTCAGCATTACGAGAAGCGAACCGCTCATAGGATTTTTAATACCGACGGGAACGTCTATTCCGCTTGCAACGAGACGGTGAAGCTGATTTTCGCTCGAACGCGCGCCGACGGCTATATACGAAAGCAAATCGTCCACATAATGTATATTCGCGGGATAGAGCATTTCGTCAGCCGCGGAAAGTCCGCTCGCCTCGATTGCTTTTATATTGAGTTCGCGTATGGCAAATATTCCGTTTAAGATATTTTCGGATTTGGTTGAATCCGGCTGGGAGAACATTCCCTTATATCCCACGCCTTTGGTGCGGGGTTTATTAGTGTATATTCTCGGAACGAGAACGAGCTTGTCTTTTACTTTTTCGTTCAGTCTGCCCAATCTTTCGACGTAATCCAAAACGGGTTCGGCTTTATGCGCGGAACAGGGTCCGACGATTATTATAAGTTTATCGTCGTTTCCGCTTATTACGTCGGTTACGAGCTTATCGCGTTCGGACTTTACGCTCTTTAAGCTTTCGGGCAAGGGCATTTTATCGAGAATTTCCTCGGGTTCGGGAATTTTGATTTGTTTAGCGAACATCTTTCTCCTCCAATAGTTTTATTATGTCGGGCAGTATCTCGTCGGGTACGTAATCCGCGTACTGTTTTTTGAATTTTACCGAATTTTTCACGAGCGTGGAACTTATATGCAGACTGTCCTGTTCCGCCGGCAAATAAACGGTAACTATATCTTTTTTTAATTTTTTGTTGGCGAAAAAATTAGCGTTTTCATATTCGAAGTCGACAGTGTTCCGTATACCGCGTACGTAGAACGGCGTATTTTCCTGCTCCAACAAGTCAACTACCGCGCCTTTGAAAACAATCACTTTAACGCGTTTATCGTCTCTGAAAAGTTTGCAAAGAAGATTTTTTCTCTCTTCTTCGGTAAAGAGCGGCGTTTTGTCGGTGTTTACCATAACAGCGACCACCGCTTCGTCGAATATTTTAAGGCAGTCGCGGATTACGCGCTGATGCCCGATTGTAGGCGGGTCGAAAGTACCCGCGAATACGCATTTTCTGTTCATAAATTTACGCCTCTGAAAAAGGTTAAATATACTCTCCCGTATTTTCGCTCGTCGTATTCTTCGAGCCCCGATATTTCGCCCGAAAAACTTCTGTCCCGCTCCAATACCGCAATTCCGTCTTCGTTTAAAATTTTTTCTCCGCCTATTATTTCAAGCGCGCCGACGCCGAAATCTTTCGCATACGGCGGGTCTATAAAAATCAAATCGAAACCCTTTACCCTCGAAAGGCACAGTGAATAATCCTGCACCGTCACCGCGAAATTATTATCTTTAAGTCTTGAAAGATTTTTTTTCAATACCGATACGCTGTCCTTCGATATATCGTTGAAATGCACGAAATCCGCGCCGCGCGAAATACTTTCGATACCGAGGTTTCCGCTTCCGCAGAACAGGTCGAGAACTCTCGCTCCGAAAGTCTTTTCCGAAAGGATATTGAAAAGACTTTCCTTTACTCTGTCGGCTGTCGGACGGATTTCATTGCCTTTGAATTCCGCAAGATTCATTCCTCTGTATTTGCCGGATATTATTCTCATTTTTCGTAAATTTCCTTTTCGCACACGAACGCGTCGAGAGGCTCGTCCCATTCGTCTTCTTTAAATTCCTCAATCTGAAACGAATAACCGAGTCCGATTTTTAAAGTACGTCTGTTCTTCAAATATCTGTCATAATAACCTTTGCCGTAACCTACGCGGTAAAGCTTTTTATTTACGGCGAGCAACGGTACGAGTGTTACCTGTATTTCGCCTTCGAAAGCCTGTCCCGACGGTTCTTCGATACCGTACGCGCCTATTTGCGTTTTGCCGTAAGGCACCGCGCGCATATGCAAGCCCTCTACCCGAGGAAGATATACGCGTTTACCCGCGTCCAAAAGCGCACCCGTTATACGTTTGGTATCGGCTTCCGACGAAAAACTGTTATATATAAAAAAACTTTCGTACCGCGAGAACGAGGATAAAAATTTTTCGCATATCGCAATATCTGCGCGCTCCCGCGCTTCGCCCTGAAAAAGAGCGCGTCTTATTTTAAGTTGTTTACGGAGTTCATCTTTCATAAATTCTTTCAGAACGGCGGGTGACGCTTGTCAGAACTTCGTACGAAATAGTTCCCATACGCTTTGCGTATTCGTCCGCGTCGTTCATAACGCAGAGCGTTTCTCCGCCCGAAGCAGATACGAACGCGTCCATACACAGCGTTTTTTCGCCGAGCGGAACGGTCCTTGAAAAACCGTCCGCGTAACCGCACCTGTACGAGCTCAACGTGCGGTAATTTTTTTCCGCAAAGCCGTAACCGACTCCTCCGCCTATAAATTCAGTCGTCTGGGTTCTGCGCGCGTAAACTTTGAGCGCGGGCTCCAAGCCTTTTAACGTGAAGCCCGACGGACAGTAACCGTAAAGAAGTATTCCGCATCGGACGAGGTCGAACAAATATTTCCCGCCTCTTAAAAGTCCTCCGCTCGCGGACAAATGCGCCGCAGCCGTCGGATTTACCGACTTTACGATTTTTACCGCCTGTTCGAACAATTCAAACTGTTTTGCGCTAGCAAAGTCGCTTTGCGGAGCAAACAGATGCGAGTAAACTCCCCGTATATTTTCGGGCGGTAATCTTTCAATAAGCCTCGGAAGCTCGTTAAGATTGCAACCGAGACGGTTCATACCCGTGTTTACTTTAATATGACAAGGCAGACCTCTCACAAGTTTTGCGGTCTTGACCGAATTTACGGTCAACGTAAGATTATACGCTTCTGCGCGCGCAGCGTCATATTCGTCCAAAGGGGGCGTTAAAACGAGCACGGGTTTGGAAATTCCCGCCACGCGCAAGGATATCCCCTCTTCTATTATCGCGACGCAGAAGCCGTCGACGACGTCCTCTATATATCTTGAAACTTCCTCCGCGCCGTGACCGTACGCGTCCGCTTTTACAACCGCTAAAAAACCGGAATTTTTGCAAAGACTTCTGATTTTCAACGCGTTGCGGCGTATAGCGGGTAAATTTATTTTAGAAACGGTTCTTTGCATACCGTATATTATGATTTATATTACGGCGCTTGTGCGCGGGATAAAAAACAGTTTCAAACTATCCTGTTTCCGCTCCGTCTTACTACCGGCGCGACTATCTTTGCAAGAAATGCCGCAAGTACGCTTAAAACCAAATCTTTCGGCATATAAACGAGATTGCCCGTTATCAAAAGTTTAGTAAGATTCTCAACGTTTAACAGCTTCGCCGCGAACATACAATAAGGGATACCGACGGCGTAATCTACCGCAAACGCAGCCACCGCCGCGACGATATATCGCCAAAGCGGAAGATTGGCTCTGTTTGCGATAAGCCCCGCAACTCCCGCCGAAGCTATAAATCCGAGTATATATCCAAACGACGGTTTCAAAACGTAATAAATTCCGCCGCCCGCAGAAAATACGGGTATTCCGACAAGCCCCGTAAAGCAGTATACGGACATACTGATAACGCCCTTTTTCCAGCCCAGAAGAAGCCCTGCCAACACACTTATTACCGTCTGGAACGTCAGAGGGACGAGCGGGAACGGTATCTGAACGAAAGCCGCTACAACCATTAAAACGACGAACAGCGCACATTCCGCTATGTCGGCGGCGATTAATTTACCGTTTGATTTCATATCTACATTATATAAAAAATATTGACGTTTGTAAATCAAAATAGTATAATCGTATTAAATATAAAAAAACGCTTTTACGAAATTATGAAGAAAAAATTTTTACCGCTTTTTATTGCAATGCTTTGTACGGTTTGCCTGTGCGCTTTTACGGGCTGTAACAGCGGCAAAGTCGTCAAAACCGAAATAGACGAAAAAACCTGTTACGTATTTACGGCAAAGTCCGAAAATTTTCAAGCGGGCGCGACCGTCGCCGATTATCTGAAAACACTTAAAGAGAAAGGCGAATTGAATTACGACGGTTACGACGGCGAATACGGACTTTATATTACCGCGGTCGACGGTTTGAAAGAAGAATTTTCCGCCGATTTTACTTCGGGTAAATATTGGTCGTTATACCTTGATTTCACTGAATCCGAAGGCGTCATTTACGCGTCGGACAACAATATCTGCGAATATAACGGCAAGACTTATTATTATGCAAACTACGGTTTTTCGGGTATTCCCTGCCTTGACGGTCACTCGTACATATTAGCTTACGTACCGTACGGAAATTAAACCGATGCAGTGCAGAAAAACCAAAAAGCCGTCGCCCGCCAAAGAAATCGCGTATACCGCCGTTGCGAGCGCTCTTATTACGGGCGCGCAGTACGTATTTTCTTTCGTTTCGGGCGTAGAAATAGTTACGCTTCTTTTTATATGTTTTTCGTATAGATTCGGAATACGCGACGGTGTTGTCTGTGCCGTCGCATTTTCGCTTTTAAGAAGTATTATTTTCGGATTCTATCCTACGGT
This sequence comes from uncultured Christensenella sp., assembly GCA_910586345.1. Classification (GTDB taxonomy): domain Bacteria; phylum Bacillota; class Clostridia; order Christensenellales; family Borkfalkiaceae; genus Coproplasma. The sequence goes on along the minus strand of CAJUHC010000006.1, from coordinate 16,655 downwards.
TATAATTTTATATCTTATTTATTATCCGTCTCTCTGCGCTGTTTTCGGAGGGTTGGGACACGTCGGACAAAGTACGTTCGATAAATACCCGTGGTATTTCGCGGTTGCGGTAAACGTACTTTTATCGGGTTTAGCGGTCTTAAGCGCAGTATGCTGCGGTCTCGGACTCATAAAGATATCGGCCGTATATAAAACCGCCGTAGACGTACTGTTGTGCTTAACGTCCGCACTGTGCGCGGTTTTATGCGTAACGTTCGACTGCCTTTTGATTGCTGAAAAAGCGTTCAAAAAAAACACGGGACGCGCTCTGAAACTTTTGACGTTTGCAAGCATTGCGGCGGTCTGCACGGTATGTTTTACGCTTTTGGACGATTTAATCACTCCGCTGTTTTTCGGATATTCGCGTATGACCGCGCTTGCGTATTTTTACGCATCGTTTACGGCGATGCTTCCGCAGACCGTTTGCACAATCGTAACGGTGAGTACGCTGTTCGCGCCGTTAAACTCGGTTTTGGAAAAAGTATAAATTTAAAAGAACGTCCTTTACGGGACGTTCTTTTTTATCTGCTTAATTTAACCTGCAATTTCTGAACCCAGTCGGGGACGGTGAACAATGCTTTGTTTTTATCCAATGCGTTTATAGCGTTCATATCATCCGCCGATAATTCAAACGAGAAAATTTCGAGGTTTTCTTTCATATGCGTGTCGCTTCGGGTTTTGGGGAATATTATATTACCGCTCTGAACGTGCCACCTCAATATTATCTGAGACGGGGTTTTGCCGTACTTTTCGGAAAGCTTTATAAACAGCGGATTTCCTATAAGATTTTTATTTCCGTGTCCGAGAGGATACCAAGCCTCGATTGCGATACCGCTTTTAACCAAAAACTCTTTGAGTTTTTTCTGACCGTAATACGGGTGCAGTTCTATCTGATTGACCGCCGGTTTCACTTTTGCGATATTTAAAATCTCCGTCGTCTGTTTTATTGTGAAATTGCTCAGTCCTATAGACTTAACCTTTCCCTCTGCGAGCGCGGTTTCCAAAGCTTTCCAAGCGTTTATATAATCGAAATACGGACGGTGTAGAAGCATCAAATCTATATAATCGGTCTGTAATTTTTTAAGCGATAAATCAATGCTTTTAAGCGTTTTATCGTATCCGAATTCTTTGACCCAGACTTTGGAGGTTACAAACAAATCGCCTCGCGGAATTCCGCACTCTTTCAAAGCTCTGCCCGTCCCGCTTTCGTTGCCGTAAATCTGCGCCGTGTCGATATGCCTGTATCCGCAATCTATTGCGCGGATTACGCAGTCTGTACAATCTTTATCGGGAATTTCGAACACTCCGTAACCGAGCATCGGAATACTTTTACCGTCGTTTAAAATCACGTTTTGCATTTCGTTTCTCCTGAATTTCAAAAATCATTATAAAGAACGGTTTCGCAGACAATAGGATAATGGTCGGAAGCGTCGTTTCCCAGACCCGAAACTTCTGTAAATAAATCCGGCAATTCGGCGTCGACCGAGTATTTCCCGACAAGCACGTTTCCCTTTACAAAACAGTAATCGATTATCCGTTTATCGGCTTTTTCGTCGGAAGGATAAAGCGTACTCGGATAAGTATAATGTTCGTCGGAAACCGCCGCAAACAAACGCGAATTATTGAAACCGTTTTCTTCGAGCAAATCGTCTGCGTCATACTCGTCGGCTTCGAGATAGCCCCATACTCCGTTTTTGTACGTTTGGTTGTCGCCCGTATTGAAATCTCCCGTTATATAACAGGGCAAATCAAATTCCTCTGCGACAAAATCAATAAGCATTTTTACCGACTCCATTCTCGCTCCTTGATTCAAATCGAGATGGGTATTGATAAATACGAATTCCGAATCGTCGGATAATCTCTTTAAACGCGCGTAAGTGTAAATTCTCGTGTACGTGCTGTCTTCCAGCTTGGAAGGTTTATCGGGCGTGGACGTGTACCAGCGCGTACCGTCTTCTATAAGCTCGAATTTGTCGGTTTTGAAAAAAATATATCCCGCTTCATTTCCCGAATCGCCGCGTCCTTCTCCCACGCAGGTATAATCGGTCAATTCAGTTTTGAGAATATTTTGCCAGTGAGTCGACACTTCCTGTGTGCCTAAAATGTCGGGAGAATTTCTCGTAATTACGCTTTTCAGTCTGTCCCAACGCTCTTCGCCCGTAGTTCTTATGTTATAGCTCATAACTTTAAGCGACAAATCGAAATATTTATTCTCTCTGGGACGGGAATAATCGGTACTGTCTTTTGAAACGTCCGATAAAAATCTCTGCGCCGCGGCAATCATTCCCGAAGCGGTATCGCTTTCGAGGAATATTTTTTTACCCTTGCCGGAAATACAGTAAGTATTCTCTTTTGCCCCTGCGCCGCCGCTGCGGTTCGTAGCGCCGACGACTATCTCGTATCCCGAATCCGCGACGGAATCGGGGTTGCATTTTATATCGGTCCCGTACGCTTTTCCGATATTTTCCGATATTAATTTGGCAATTTCTTTATTAACGTTGTTTCCGTCGGCGTAAATCACGCTGTATCCGCCTTTTTTCACGCTCTTCGGCGCACAGCCCGTAAACAATACACAGGCGCAAAATATTAAAATACAGACGAATATAATAATCTTGAAAACGTTTTCTTTACACTTAATCGTCAACTCAATCCCCCCCCGTTATCAATTAACTTCTTGCGCCCGTTATTTATTCCCACTCTATGGTTGCGGGCGGTTTGCTCGTTATATCGTACACAATACGGTTGATATGTTTTACTTCGTTTACTATGCGGTTTGAAATCGTTTCGAGCACGTCATAAGGTATTCTCGAAAAATCAGCCGTCATAAAGTCGGTCGTGGATACGCCTCGGAGCGCAAGCGTATAATCGTAAGTCCTGCCGTCGCCCATTACCCCTACTGAACGCATATTGGTAAGCACGGCGAAATACTGGTTTATATCGCGGTCGAGGCGGGCCCTGGCTATTTCTTCGCGGAATATCGCGTCAGCTTCCTGCAAAATCGCTACCTTTTCGGGAGTGATTTCTCCTATTATTCTTATAGCGAGTCCCGGACCGGGGAAAGGCTGGCGCCAAACGAGTTTTTCGTCGAGTCCGAGCGCGATTCCGAGCGAACGTACCTCGTCTTTAAACAACATTCTCAAAGGTTCGATTATTTCCTTGAAATCCACGTAATCGGGCAAACCGCCTACGTTATGGTGAGATTTTATCACCGCCGCGTCGCCTAAACCCGACTCTATAACGTCGGGATATATCGTGCCCTGTACGAGATAATCTACGCGTCCGATTTTCTTCGCTTCTTCTTCGAAAACGCGGATAAATTCTTCGCCGATTATCTTGCGTTTAGCTTCGGGCTCCGTAATTCCTTTGAGTTTACCCAAAAACCTCTCGCCCGCGTCGACGCGAACGAAATTAACTCCGCTGTCCGCGAAAGCCGCCTCCACTTCGTCGCCCTCGTTTTTACGCATAAGACCGTGGTCGACGAAAATGCAGGTAAGCTGTCCGCCGATTGCTTTTGCGAGTAATTTGCAGGCGACCGAACTGTCGACTCCGCCCGACAGCGCGAGCAGAGCTTTTCCCTGCCCCACTTTTTCGCGGATAGAACAAATCGCAGTCTGCGCGTATTCTTCCATAGTCCAGTCGCCGCCGCAACCGCAGACATTGTACAGGAAGTTACCGAGCATATCGAAACCCTGTTCCGTGTGATTGACTTCGGGGTGAAACTGCGTTCCGTAAAATTTCTTTTCGGGATTCTCTATGGCGCCGTAAGGACACTTATCACTGCGTCCTATCGCACGGAAACCTTCGGGAAGCGTTGCTATGTGGTCGTTGTGGCTCATCCAAACCACGGATTTTTCTTTAAGTCCTTTAAACAGGAGCGACTTATTATCGAATTCGCAGTCCGTTCTTCCGAACTCGGCGACAGCCGTTTCATTAGCTTTCTCGATTTTCCCGCCAAGCCCGT
>CAJUHC010000006.1:9003-12645 GCA_910586345.1 uncultured Christensenella sp. | reverse complement strand
ACCAAAAACTGTGCTCCGTAACAAATGCCGAGAATAGGCACTCCGAGTTCGAAAATTTCCTTATCCATTCTCGGAGAATCATCGAGATAAACCGAATTCGGTCCGCCCGTAAATATTATCCCCTTGGGATTCATCGCGCGGATTTCTTCAATCGGCGTCTTGTACGATTTGACTTCGCAATAAATTTTATGTTCTCTTACTCTTCTTGCAATAAGCTGGTTGTACTGTCCGCCGAAGTCTATTACCAATATTTTCTGATGCGTCATAAGTTCCTCTCTTTTATCTAAAAGTAAAAACCGCAGATAAGCAAAACGCTCGTATGCGGTTTTAATTGTTAATTTTTCGGTGAATAATTAGGCGCTTCCTTGGTTATGGAAATGTCGTGAGGGTGGCTTTCGATAAGTGAAGCCGAAGTCATTTTAACGAACTTCGCGTTCTTTCTCAATTCTTCGACCGTACCGCATCCCGTGTAACCCATACCTGCGCGCAGTCCGCCCATCAACTGGAATATTATATCGGACAAAACGCCGCGGTAAGGAACCCTGCCTTCCACGCCTTCGGGAACGAATTTCTTTGCGTCCGCCTGAAAATATCTGTCCTTGCTACCCTTTGCCATTGCGGGAAGCGAACCCATTCCGCGGTAAGATTTAAAGCTTCTGCCCTGATATATTTCAAGTTCGCCGGGAGATTCGGAAGTACCTGCAAAGAGCGAACCTATCATAACGGCGCTTCCGCCGGCGGCCAGAGCCTTTACTATATCGCCGGAGTATTTCACTCCGCCGTCCGCGATGACGCGTTTGCCCATTTTATCGGCTTGCTCCGCACAGTCCATAACAGCGGTGAGCTGAGGCATACCTATTCCCGCGACGATACGGGTCGTACATATCGAGCCGGGACCTATACCGACTTTTACTACGTCCGCGCCCGCGTCTATCAAATCGCGGGTTGCCTCCGCCGTAACGACGTTGCCCGCAACGAGGGGCAGATTGGGGAAAGCTTTTTTAACCTTAGCCACGGCGTCGACTATTCCTTTGGAATGACCGTGCGCGGAATCGAGAACGACCATATCGACCTTAGCCTGCAAAAGAGCGGACACTCTGTCCAGAACGTCGGGCGAACCGCCTATCGCCGCCGCGACGAGCAGTCTGCCGTTCTTGTCTCTCGCGCTGTTCGGATACTGTATGGACTTTTCGATATCCTTAATGGTTATAAGACCTTTAAGGTTTCCGTCTTTGTCCACTATGGGAAGTTTTTCTATTCTGTGCCTGCCGAGAATTTTCTGAGCCTGTTCGAGCGAAGTGCCTACGGGCGCGGTGACGAGATTTTCCTTCGTCATTACGTTTGCGATAGGCTGGTCGAAATTAGTTTCGAATCTCAAATCGCGGTTCGTAAGAATTCCCACGAGTTTCCCGCTCTCGGTTATGGGAACGCCGCTTATCTTGTATTTAGCCATAAGGTCGCAAGCCGCCTGAACGGGCTGGTCGGGAGTGAGGTGGAACGGGTCCGTAATTACGCCGTGCTCGCTCCTTTTAACTTTGTCTACTTCCGCAACCTGTTCCTCTACGGGCATATTTTTATGAATAACTCCGATACCGCCCTCTCTCGCCATTGCGATTGCGAGCTTGCTTTCCGTAACGGTATCCATAGCCGCGCTTACAAGCGGTATATTAAGATTTATACCGTTGCAAAGCGACGTACGCAAATCAACCGTAGACGGTAAAACGTCCGACGCGGCAGGTACCAAAAGTACGTCGTCGAAAGTAAGTGCTTCCTTGACAATTTTATTCATAAATGCTTCTCCTTATTTTCCTTCGTTTTTAAATTCTTCCAGCAGTTTTTTAAGATTTTCGTCCGTGTCGCCGAGCGCGGCAAGCGCCTTGTCCGCCTCTTCCGCCGTTCCGTTTTCGATTATTTCTATAACTAATTTGACAAAGCTCTTTCCGCTTTCGGCAGTTTTCAGCGCCTTGTCAAGATTTCCGCCCCGATATTGGGCGGCGGCGAGATTTCCGCAGACATAAGCTTTATAATCCGTCGCGTACTTTCCGTATTCCGTAGACGGTATACTCTCGTCGACGGATTTGCAAAGGTCGTCGAAACTCTCGTGTCCGATAAGCATTTCGCAATATTTGACGATTAAAGCGTCTTTGCCGGAAGCTATACCGTCCTGCGCGCACCTTGCAAGGTCTTTTACGTCTTTCGTATATTTATAACGTAAATCCGCGCAGGTCACTGCAAACGAATAGTTCCCCGTCTTTTCGCAGTAAGACGCCATCGTCTGCGGAGAAATCAATATCCACAGCGAGAACACCGCAACGGCGGCCGCAACGAGCGCCCCTAACGTCACAAGCGCGGTTTTAAAAATAATTTTGTTCATTTTTACTTTTGCTTATAAAATATTTAAAATATTTTAACATACGCGCAAATAAAATGCAACTGTTTGATAAAAAGTTGAACAATTTAATTCTTAAACGCGCAGTCCCGAAATATATTGAAGTATGAGAAAAATCGTATTATTTTCGGCAATGCTGTGCGCGGCGGTATTTATTTTAAGCGGCTGTAACAAAAGCGTGAATTATCTTGATTACGTTTCGGAAAAACGGACCGATATTTATCTGTATTCAAACGACGGACTCGAAATAAAAATATATATTTCCGAAAAGGAGTCGCCTTATATGACCGACGGCGTAAAAGGCGATATGAATTCCCTTACGGAGATTTACGTAAGCCTGCCGAGAAACTACGACGAAGTAAACGTAAGCGTCTGCGGAACTGAAGGCGAAATGAATTACCGCGCGGTTGAAAACTGTTACTATCTCAGACTGCCCGACGGAAAAATTTCGGGCGAGAGCGCGGAAGTAACCTTAACTTACGGCGGAGAGAGTCACACTTACTCTGCGGTCAGCGTTCTTTACGACGGAGTTATCGGCTGCGACGGAGCAGTTAACTGCGTTATTGACAGAGAAACCGAACTGTTCCGAACGCTTACCGAAAACAACGTTTTTCTCGGCGAAATTTACGTAAGACTGCTCTACGACGAGGGCTGTTATTATTACGTGGGTGTCTGCGACAGAAACAATAAAATCAACGCTTACCTTGTTGACGGCGAGCGCGGAAAGGTCATAGCTTCAAAGGAGCTGGACGCATAAAAAAGGAACGCAACGCGCTCCTTTTTTTTAATTGAAAAATTCTATTATTATGCTGTTCTGAACAAAAAGATACTCCTCTTTTATACGCAGACTGTTACCGTCGGTTATTAAACTTTCACCGAGTTTTTTAATCTGCCGGGCATACTTATCAGAAAAATCACAGCCGAACAGCCGTTTGAATTCCTTTAAATTTATTCCGCTTTCGGTTCTGAGCCGAAGCATTATATACTCCTCTTCCCTCCCTTTTTCATCGATTTCCTCGCTGTCGATTACTGCGAAATTATCCGAAAGAATACATTTGAAATACTCGTCCAAATCAAAAGTGTTCGTAAAGCGCACGTTGTTTATACAGGACGAAGCCGAGACTCCGAAGCCGATATATTCGCCCCTGTTCCAATAGTTCAGATTGTGACGGCTCTCTCTGCCCTTTTTGCAGAAGTTCGAAACTTCATATCTTTCAAAACCGAGCGAACGCAATTTTTTAAAGCCTACCGAA
>CAJUHC010000006.1:0-8993 GCA_910586345.1 uncultured Christensenella sp. | reverse complement strand
GGGAAGTTCGCCGTTCAGATAATCCGTGTAAATCGGAGTGCCGTCCTCGGGAGTAAGCGCGTACATAGAAATATGGCTCGCTCCGAACGCGGAAGCCGTTTCGATAGTTTTTTCTATATCGTCCGCCGTCTGGTTTTTCAGACCTATCATTACGTCCGCATTGAAATTTTCGCCCTTTAACAGCTTGGCGCACTGCACGAACTCGTTCAGAGTATGTATTCTGCCCAAATCTCTGAGCTGACCGTCAATCGCAGTTTGAAGTCCGACGGAAAAACGGTTGATTCCGCATTTTTTATATAAATCTATCTTCCCCGCGCTGACCGTGCCCGGATTCAATTCTATAGTAATTTCCGCGTTTTCCGTTAAGCTGAAATTTTTCCTCGCCGAAGCGACGAGCATTGCGATATAGCTTTCGTCTATTACCGACGGAGTTCCTCCGCCGATATACAAAGTATCGAAAACATAATCTTTCAGCTCGTTCTTTCGCTTCGCCATTTCGCGGTAAACGCAAGCCATATAACTTTCGGCGTAGCATAGTTTATCGGGAAAAGACGCGAAATCGCAATAACTGCATTTTGATTTGCAGAAAGGAATATGTACGTAAATACCCGGCATTTAGAAATTCCACCTGAAATTTTTCATATCCACTTTAAATTCCTCCGAAAATACGACGCCCTCCGATAAGAGCAAGGCTTTCTGCACGTCTTTGCCCCCGAACGCGAAACCGTCCGTCAAACTTCCGTCGCGGAATACTATTCTGTGGCAGGGAACAGTGCCCCTATATGGATTGCCGTGCAAAGCCCGGCCCACTTGCCTTGCGGCTTTCAGCGTGCCGATTGCGCGGGCTATATCGCCGTAAGTCGAAACCTTTCCCTTCGGAACAAGCCTCACGGCTCCGTATACTCTTTCAAAAAAATCGCTCATAAGTTTTTAACGCCGTTTCAAAGCCTTTGCGCTTCGAATCAGTCTTTATTGGTTTTAAGTATCTGCATAAATACTTCCGACGGCACTTCCACCGAACCTATCGAACGCATACGCTTTTTACCTTCTTTCTGCTTTTCGAGAAGTTTTTTCTTACGCGTAATGTCTCCGCCGTAACACTTCGCAAGAACGTCTTTGCGAACCGCCTTGACCGTTTCGCGCGCGATAACCTTACCGCCTATCGCCGCCTGTACGGGAACTTCGAAAAGCTGGCGCGGAATAGCTTCTTTCAAATTTTCGCAAAGAGTTCTGCCTCGCGAGTACGCGCTGTCCTCGTGAACTATCATTGAAAGAGCGTCGCAGACTTCGCCGTTTAACAGTATATCTAATTTTACGAGCTTGCTTTTCTCGTAACCTTTCATTTCGTAATCGAAACTCGCATAACCGCGCGTTCTCGACTTTATACTGTCGAAGAAATCGAAAATAATTTCGTTCAGCGGTAAATCGTATTCCAGCTTAACTCTGCTCTTATCGAGATATGTCATCTCTAAAAACGTTCCGCGTTTTTCACGGCACAAATCCATTATCTGCCCGAGATAATCGGGCGGGGAATATATGTCCGCGTGAACAATCGGTTCTTCCATATGCTCTATTTCGGACTGCGGCGGAAGATGCGACGGATTGTCCACGAAGATAACTTCGCCGTCGGTCTTGACCACTTTATAACTTACGGACGGCGCAGTTGTTATTATTTCGAGTCCGAATTCACGCTCGATACGCTCCTGTATGATTTCCATATGGAGAAGTCCCAAAAAACCGCAACGGAAACCGAAACCGAGCGCAACGGAGTTATCGGGTTCGAATATGAGCGAAGCGTCGTTTAATTGAAGTTTTAAAATAGCTTCTTTTAAATCGTTGAACCTGCTGCCGTCCAGAGGATATATTCCGCAGAAAACCACGCTCTGGACTTTTTTATAGCCGGGGAGCGGTTCGGGTGCGGGGTCGTCTGCGTTTATAACGGTATCGCCGACAGCCACGTCGAGAATGGATTTTATCGACGCCGCTATATATCCGACCTCGCCCGCGTACAGTCCGTCTTTGGGCATAAGGTTCGGACTGAAAACTCCGACCTCCACGACGTCGTAAATTTTATCCGAACGGAAAGTTTTTATCCTGTCGCCCGCGTGGATTTTACCGTCTTTAATGCGGACGAAAAGAATAACTCCCTTATAATTATCGTAATAGCTGTCGAATATTAGCGCCTTTAAACACGCGTTCTCGTCGCCGTCGGGCGCGGGGAAATAGTTCACTACGCTCTCTAAAACGTCTTCTATTCCCAAGCCCTCTTTCGCCGATACCAAAGGCGCGTACGACGCGTCGAGTCCTATCACGTCCTCTATCTCTTTTTTCGCTTCGTCGGGACGGGCTGACGGCAGGTCTATTTTATTTATCACAGGCAGGATTTCAAGATTATTCTCCAAAGCGAGATAGACGTTAGCGAGCGTCTGAGCCTCCACGCCCTGCGACGCGTCCACTATCAGTATCGCTCCCTCGCAGGCGGCGAGCGAACGGGAAACTTCATAGGTAAAATCCACGTGTCCGGGAGTATCTATAAGGTTAAAAACGTACTCTTTACCGTCTTTTGCGGCATAGAACATTCTGACGGGCGTGAGCTTGATTGTTATTCCGCGTTCGCGCTCTATGTCCATAGAGTCGAGGAGCTGATTTTCCATATCGCGGGAAGATACCTGTCCCGTCTTTTCCATAAGCCTGTCGGCAAGTGTGCTCTTGCCGTGGTCTATATGCGCTATTATGCAGAAGTTGCGTATATTTTGATTTTTGCTCATAGTTAATATTATATATAAACGGACGGAAATTGGCAAGAATTTAATAACCCGCCGTAAATAAAATTATGCTTTTATTATAAGCCGAAGCGCTTATAAGCGCTTCGGCTTCAATATTTTAAAAACTCAATTTATAGTATGCGTAAACGTTGTCGACTTTATCTTGCGGCATTGTTTTGCACTCGGCTTTATCGGTAAAGTCCATATAATACAGATTGCCTTTATTCGGTGGCCAGAACGCAAGCAAATCGTTACCGGCGCTGTTTTGCGAAGATTTATCGGCTAAACCGTCGACCACATCCCGTACAGGTTCTCCGTATTTGCAGAAATTGACGAGATACGACGTCATTTCTTCGCCGAGCTTGTAATCGGTATCCGACCACCGTCTTCCGCTCACGGTACTGTAATTGCCGAAAAAGTACGCAAGTTCGTAAGAGTGTCTTGCGCCTGACGTATCTTCCGATACGCTCAAAGCTCTCGGCACGTCGCGCCCGAACATATAGATATAAGTATTTTCGGCGTAGCCGGCTTTATATCTCGCTTCGCATAGCGCGTTCTGCAATGCGAGCATACTGTCGACGGCGGTTATACCGTTAGACGTATACACCGAATAAATCAAATCGTCTTTCGCTACGTTTCCGCTCATAAGATTGACGCAGTTTGCTTTTCCGTCCGCCACGGTATTTTTATACGTATCCGTAAGAACGTATCCGTCTATGCACGGTCCGCCCGTAGGAAGCGTTTTTCCTTTTAAAAACTCCGAAGGAATCGCCCTGAGCTCTTCAACCGTCATTTTCGAAAGCTGTTTTCCGTTATAAGAAAGCGAAAGTTCTCCCGAGCGTTTTTCGACCGTCTGCCAATCTCTGTATATGGAATTATGGCTTGCGGCTACCGCATTTTTGAAAAGCCCTTCGGCAAGCGGCGAAGCTATAAGCGCGTTGACCGAACCCGAACCCGCAGACTGTCCCATTACGGTTACGTTTCCGGGGTTTCCGCCGAAAGTTCTTATATTCTCCTGCACCCATTTCAAGGCCTCTATCTGGTCAAGAAGTCCGTAGTTGCCCGCGCTTCTGTTTGCGTCCTCGGCTTTAAGCGCGTCCGTCGCCATATAACCGAGCGCGCCTACCCTGTACTGTATACTGACGAATACAACGTCTTTCAGCGCTACGTTGAGTCCGTCGTAGACTTCGCAGGAAGCTCCGCCCGAATTATAACCGCCTCCGTGTATATAAACGAGCACAGGTTTATTCTCAGTTACGCCGTACGAAGACCAGACGTTTAAAGTCAGACAGTCCTCGGAATAAACTATTCCGTCGCGGTAATGCGAAGGGTCGGTATCCTGAACGAATTCTTCCGTCCAATACGAAAACACAGTCGCGTCGCCCTGCAAAGCGTTCGCGCCCCAAAGCGAGCAATCGAGTTCTCCCTCCCATTCGGTAACGGGCTGAGGAGCTTTCCATCTTAAATCGCCGACGGGAGCGGCGGCAAACGGTATACCTTTGTAAACCGCCGCCTTTTCGTCCTCGGTCTTGATGCCCGTAACTTTACCGCCCGTAACATTCACTGTTAGATTTTCGGCGTATTCGGCTTTTTCTTTTTCCTTATCTTTCGCCGCACAGCCTGCAACAACCGCAGAACCGGCGATTAAAATTCCCAATAACAGATTTCTGATGCGCATATAAACTTCCTCCCGTTTGATATTTTAAGTATAACATTTTTCCGGCTGCGGTGTCAACAGGCAATTTTTTTTTACGTGTTGACCGAAGTAAAAAATTGTGTTATAATCCTTACCGAGGAGTAAATTATGAGAAAACTGAAAATTTTATCTTGTTGTTTAATAACTTGTCTTTTAGCGGTCTGCTGTCTTTCCGCCTGTAAGAAAGACGGACAAAACAGCGTAACCTATTCCGACGACCCTATGTTCAAGGCGGAAAACTGGGTCTATATGACTAACGGTTCAATCAAGGATTCCGGCGGTATTCCGTATTCGCTCGACGACGGAACGATTAAGTTTCATAACGCGAATCAGGCTTACGATTTAGGAAAAGACTATTCCGACGGCTCGCTCTCATTTATGCTTAAAGGTTCCGATAACTGGCAGATGTGGTTTCTTGCCGACACGGTAGACAATACGAAAGTGAATTGTTATAAATTGATATATAAAGACGACGTTTTATATATGACCGCTTCCGATACGTCGCAAATGCTTTCGGGCGCGGAAAAGCAAACCACCGACTATAAAACCAACGAATGGAATAAATTCGAAATTAAATTTTCGGTTACGCAAGAAAACGTCAGCAATATCTCGGTTACCGTCAACGGAAGCAAAGTTAAATTCAAAGACTTGCAAAAGGGCGGAAACGTGTCCGAAAGCGGAGATTTCACCCACAAACGCGGAGAAAATTTTAAGACCGGAAATTATATGACGGTTAAAGTCTGGTACGGCGACTGTTATCTGCAATTGCGCTCTATCGACGACGACGGGAAAGCCGAAGTCGAAAAAATAGCCTGCATAGGCGACTCCGTTACTTACGGCGCCAACGCCGACGATTCGTATACGGACAGTTATCCCGCTCAGTTACAGAAATTATTCGGCGGAAAATTCAACGTAATGAACTTCGGAAAAAGCGGCGCAACGGCGCGCGACGGCGCGGACGACCCTTACCGCAAAACGGCGGAATACCGCGGTATGACGTCGTTCAAAGCGGATAAAGCTATTATTATGCTCGGTTCGAACGATTCGAAAACATATCAGGTTCCCACAAAAGAATCTATGGTTCAGGCGTTCACCGCGTTGGTCGAAGATTTATACGCAATCAATTCCAAGACCGAAATTTATATAGCGACTTCGCCTTACGCATACAGTTCGGCTTACGAAATAAATAACGGCAATATCGAAAACATCATAATTCCCGCGCAGAAACAGGTTGCGGAAGACAACGGTCTTAAACTTATCGATATGCACGAATTCACAAAGAATATGAACGGTAATTACGCGGACGGCGTACATCCCACTACAAAGGGATACACGTATTTCGCTTACCGTATGTATTGCGCGTTGACGGAAACTCCCGCAGACGAAGATTATGTCGCGTCTTTCAAAGATAAAAATTAAACTATAAGAAAAACCGCCGCGAATTAATGCGGCGGTTTTGTTGTAAAAGCAGTACAGCGGTGATATAATAAATATATACGGAGGAAAAAATGCCTGAGTCTTATACGCCGCACGTTTTCGGCTGGGAACATCTTATATATCTCTTTTTGTTTTTCGCGGTTTCCGGCGGAACTTTGACAGCGGTTAAACTTAAAGTCAAAAAAGAAAAAACTCTCGATATTATAATCAAATGTCTCGGAGGCTTTCTTCTCGCTCTCATAATATGGAACAGAATTTCGATAGCTATTCATAAAAACAGCGCCTGGTTTTTGATTCCCGACAGTTTCTGCGGTTTATCGAGCCTGTGTCTTGCGGTTTGCGCTCTTGCCTGCAAACGCGACGCACTGCCGTTCCACTGTCTTTGTTACATCTCTTTCTGGGGCGGCGCGATAGTAACTTTTTATCCCGACTTCTTAGGTCAGGCTTCGAGTTTTATGTACCACGCTACGATTTCGGGTATGCTCCACCACGGCATCGCATTGTATATTTCCGTTCTTATGATAATAACGGGTTACGTAAAACCCTCGCTCAAAAAGTTTTACGCGTTTCCCGTCGGATTGTGTTTCTTTATGTGTTTCGGAATATTCTTAATCGACGCGCTCGGTTTCGAGACCGCTATGTTCATAGGCAAACCGCTGATTCCGAACACTTATCTGACCTGGTACGTAATGTCGGTGCTTCTTATAGGCGGAACGCTCGCGGGAGTGTGCATATACGAATACGTTTTAAAGAAAAAATCCGAAAAGAAAATCCCTGATACGGAAAATGCGGAAAAAATTAATAATTTTGAATAATGTTAAGGTGTTTGGAAAATTCCAAACACCTTTTTATTTAATCATAATAATCTGAAATCGCGTCTTTAATAGCCAATGCAAGTTTATAAGCCAATAACGGGGGAACAGCATTTCCAACTTGTGTAAATTGTCTTGCAGTCGCTCCCGTGAATACATAAGTATCCGGGAAAGTTTGCAACCTTGCACATTCTCTTACAGATAATGTTCGCGGAGAAAACGGATGTAAATGAGAACGTCCTCCTCCTTTGGTACCACCTGCAATTACCGTTTTAGACGGTAACCGAGGGTCGAGCCTGTCTACCCGTCCCAGTTTATCCCGTTCGCCGTAATTTAATATCATATATCTATTAACGGATTGCGCGGTATGTTCACGCGTTATGTGATTTGGCACACCACCCAGTTCGCGCGTAAATACAGAACCGCACGGCGTTACATTATCGCTTGGTTGAGGTAATTTTATGGGACTGGTTCCGCGGGTACCGACAACAATCCAGCGCATCCGGTTTTGCGGAACCCCGAAATTTGCCGCATTTACAATTTTAGGTTCGGTAACTTTATAACCGTATTGTTTTAGACTTTCAAGCTCAGCCTGTATTTTTCCTTCCGTATCAAAATCAGCAATTCCTTCAACATTTTCGATTAAAAATGCAAGCGGCATAAATTTTTTTATAAACCATAGATAATCAAAAATTAATGTGCCCTTTTCTTCATCGTCAAAGCCTTTTCTTTTAAATTTATCACCGTTTTTACTAAATCGCTGATTTGCGGCTATGCTGAATGATTGGCACGGCGGTCCGCCGTGAAAGACTCCGTTAAATGGAATTGTAACGCCTTTATCTATAAGTATTTCAACTAATTCGTCGCGTTGACTGATATCTCCTGAATAATCAGGCGGACCTATAACTATTTTTTTGCTATTGTTTTTTCGTAACGTATTACAGAATATTTCATTGCATTCTATCGAAATCAGATTATTAAAGCCCGCATAATCAAAGCCCACATCAAGCCCCCCTGCTCCTGAAAAGAAGCTGACTGCGGGAATGCTATCGGTCGATTTTGCAATATCGTCAAGAGTTTCGAATGGCTGTATAAAATCATCATTGATATGGGAATTGTTTATGTATTGTAAACAATCGTAATTAATATCGTATTTCTTCAAAAGCTGTGAAAACGGTATTTTTTGCTTTTCAGAAATGTCAATTAGAGCTTTTTGTTGGCTAATAGGTATTTTTTTGTTCATCAGGCGATCTCCATTGTAGCTTCAACAAATACATCATAGGCCTCTTGTCTTGACTTGAAATCTGTTTGATTGTTTAATTTCAGCCATTTTTTATAATATATATGTACAGCCCTGTGACAGGAAGGACACAAACCTACGATATCAGCCAAAGAAGTACCTTTATTTGATATGGCTACCGTTGAAGAAAGAGGAAGCAGATGATGAATTTCAAGCATATAATCTGTCCACGGATAACGGATATTCATATCGATACCGCAAGCACAGCAATGCGGCACGGGATTCATCTGCCGATAATATTTACGCAATAATCCGCTTCTTTCCACGCGAAAATGTTCCACACGCTTTCTGTCACCTTCCATAAACTCAATGTCGGTCGGGTCAGCCGTAAAAAGCTCAAATGCAGGAATAACGATTTTTCGAGTTGTTGATGTCATTTCGAAAAATTCTTCCAACCTGTCATTTTTCGGAAGCCTAATCTCAGGATTTAAAAATTCGTTTAACACTTCATTTTGTGCATTTTTATCAATGTCGTCAAGATACAGATAACCGTCATATACTTTTAATATACTTAATTGGCTTATAAAAATAATCATTTCGCGCAGTTGTCTGCGTTCTGTTTCGGTATAATTATATTTTTTAGGCAACAGGTTATTATAAAAATCCAAATCTTCAAGACCCGTGCAATTATTTGAAATTATATAATTAAATATATCGTCAAGAGAAGCTTTCGCCTCTTCACCCGATTGTATTTTTGATAATAAAAATTTAATAATAGCGCAAAACGGATAAATACGCGGCTCAGTTGTATTATAGTTATCAAAAGCAGGAAACGGAAAGCGAAATCTTACAATATAATTGAAAAGATAGTCGTCCACACACTTTATAGTACCATTATCTTGGGCTAAATCCTTACAGATATCTGTTACAATAAGTATATTTTTATGAAAATTAGCAAGAAATGAACATTGAAATACGCGGGAATAATTGCGTTTAATGGTATAATGTGACGGCAAAAACGGCATTCCCGTATCATTCACAAG
>CAJUHC010000005.1 GCA_910586345.1 uncultured Christensenella sp. | reverse complement strand
AAGCAATTGATAGTACAATAGGAAAATTCACCAAACAAGATATAATGGATAAGTGTCCTAACATAAGTGATAAGACAATAATAAACGTTTTAACAAACTTGGTAAAGGACAGCTATCTTGAAAGGCGCGGGGCAGGTCGCGCAACATACTATATGCGGAAAAGTTAGTAGTATTAAATATGAAAAATGAGCCACTGTCGGTGGCTCATTTTTGTGAAAATAATTGGGAAATTTTGGGAAGCTGCTGATTTTAGGGAATTTGTAACAAACGGATAAAATAAGAAAATCATTGATTTTGGGGCGTTTTTAGGCGGTTTTCGGCTAAAAATGCCCTGTTTTTTTGTGATTTTTGCTATGAGCAAATTTTGACGCATATGCCTTAAAATCCCTCGAACGAGAATTCGTGGCGGTTAAGTCGGTCAGCGGTACGCCCGCCGAGATACGGCGGGCTTTGTAAATAAGACGGCGAGATCTGTCGTATTTGCATTTTTTCGAAAGTTCTTTGATACTTTTCGTAACACTATTTTATACGGGCAGTATGTAAAGCATATAAGCACAAAAAAACCGTGAAAATTTCAATTAAATAACGAATGGAAACGCCGCACTTTGAAATTGCGGCGTTTTTTATTTTGCCTTTTTATTATTGTCTGAATACTTTTGAAGATAAGTGTAGAAGGTGGAGCGTTTCATTTTGGTGGCTTGAAGCGCGTCGCTGAGGTTTATGGCGCGTTTTAGATAGGCTTCGGCGATTTCTTTAAAGTTATCGGGGCAGACAAGCGGCGGCCTGCCGAATTTAACGCCGCGCAATTTGGCGGCTTGTATGCCTTCCGCCTGTCTTGACCTTATGTTTTCTCTCTCGTTTTCGGCAACGAAGGACAGTAGTTCCAGAACGATATCCGCAATCAATTTGCCTACGAGATTTTTTTCGTGGCAACGTGTGTCAAGCAGAGGCATACCTAAAACGTAAATATCCGCGCCGATATTTTTGGTAATTCTTTTCCACTCCTGTTGGATACAGTCATAATTTCTTCCCAATCTGTCTATCGAGGTGATTACAAGCAAATCTCCGTAACGTAATCTTTTAATCAGTTGCTTATAACTGGTACGCTCGAAGTTTACGCCGCTCTCTTTATCGCAATAGATTTTTTTGAATTCGATGTTGCAATTATTGAAAGCATTGAGTTGTCTGCTCAAATTTTGGTCTTTGCTAGAAACCCTTGCGTAGGCATAGTTCATAATTTTCTCCTTTGCGCGCGTGGACGGCAATATTATTTAATAAGAAAATTATACGTTATTCCTAAATGCCCTACAAATAAAAAAAATCTATAAATCTATACTTTTTTAACTTATAACTATTGACAAATGATTTAAGTCGTGATATGCTGAAAATACCTACAAAAAGATGTTAATAATTCACATATCGTTCCGTATTTAAAAGTATAGGTTTAAAGACGGGTTAAGATGGATACAAAAAATTATTTTTTATTAATGATTAAACATTTAACTAACCCAAAAACAGCGTTTTTTGCGGTTATTTGGGGGTCATTAAAGGCGAAGTTAGCGGAAAAAATTATAAAAATATTTAAATTTTTTCTTTTAACATAAAAAAATTCTATGAAGGAAGGGAAATTCTATGAAAAGAACAAAGCGGTTGGCAACTTTTATGTTAGTTGCTATGCTCACGGCCGGCGGCGCGGCGCTTGCGGGCTGTGATAAAAAACACACGCACACGTATTCTGACGATTGGGAAAAAGACTCAACCGGTCATTGGCACGTTGCGACTTGTGATGACCTGGAAGCGGGAGACGACGATTATAAAAAAGATTACGCCGCGCACGAATGGGGCGGCGACGACGAGTGCGACGTCTGCCACTACGTAAAGGCTTCTACGCAGTATACCGTAACTCTCGACGCCAACGGCGGTACGCTGGAAGGCGATAAGGAGACGGCAGAGGCAACGACGAAGAACGGCAAGCTCGAAAAACTTCCCGCACCTGCCGCGCCGGAGGGAATGGAGTTTGTAGGCTGGTTTACCGAAGATAACGGCGGTGAAAAAGTTACTACGGAAACCGCGTTCACTGCAAACTCTACCATTTACGCGCAGTATGTGATGGTATATACAATAACGCTCAACGCGGGCGAAGGTACCCTTTCGACCACTGCATTAAAGGCGAAAGACGGTAAGATTACCGAGCTTCCCGCGCCTAAGGCGCCCGCAGGCAAGCAGTTCGTCGGTTGGTTTACCACCTCGGCGGATACCGAGGAGGCAACGGGCGAAGAAGTTACCGTTGAAACGGAATTCGACAAGGATACGACCATTTACGCTCGTTACTCCTCCGTCTATACCGTAACGCTCAACGTCGGCAATGGCGGAACTCTTCCCGAAGGCGTTTCCGCGACGCTGACGACGAAGGGCGGCAGGCTCGAATCGCTTCCCACTCCCGTAACGCAGAACGCAATGGTGTTTATCGGATGGTTTACGGCGGAAAGCGGCGGCGAAGAAGTAACCGTCGACACGGTGTTCACCGGCGAAGAGCAGGCGATTACGATTTACGCAAGATATGCGCAGGAAATCTCGGTTACTCTGAACGTCGGCGAGGGTACGCTTCCCGCAGGCGCTTCTTCAACTATGATTACTACCGAGAATAAGCTTCCCGAACTTCCTTTGCCCGTAGTCCCCGAAAATAAATGGTTCAAAGGTTGGTTCACGGCGGAGACGGACGGAGTTTTGGTTACGGAAACCACGGATTTGTCGGAGTACGTAAATAACGAAAACGCGGTAACGCTGTACGCGCGCTACGTTGCGGAAGTAACCGTAACGCTCAATCCGGGCACCGCAGGCACCCTTCCCGAGGGCGCAATCACTACATATAAGACCGTAAACGGCAAGATTCAGCTTCCCGAAGGACAGAGAGGACTTCCCGCGGTTATTTCGGACAAAGAACACTGGGTGTTCTTCGGCTGGTACAACGGTAATTCGGCGGTAAACGTTGAAACCACCGTATTCGACAGCGACGCAGAGCTTACGGCAAAAGTCGGACGCGAGAACGGCGTTTGGGTCGGGGAAACCTTTATACATTCTTTAACCTTAAACAACGGCGCTTACAGAACGGAATATTGGCTCGGCGAAGACAAGATAACGCTTAAAAAAGGCGACGTTATGAGCCTTTACATAAGCGGCAACGTTATCAGACACTACGTGGAACCCGCCAGCGCAGGCATAGAAAAGCCCGCGGCTTCCGCGCAGGTAACTTCGGTAAACGTAACGGTAGCGGGAGAATTCGCAATTTATCTGCACCTTAACGCTACCGATTGGTCGTGCGAGTACTCCGGTCCTACGGAAATTAATACCGGCTCGGAAGTTCCTTACGGTTGCGACGCATTTACTATCACGATAGGCAGCAACGCTCCCATTACCTTCTTTTTAAAGGACGCTAGCGGCAACGGCGTAGGCAAAGCCGATTTTAGCAAATTCTGTATCTATACCTATCAGGAAGAAATATTCGGTAATTGGAACGGCTCGACTACCAACGGTAAATTAAAAGACGAAATTACGGTAACCAATACAGCTATACCCAGCGGCTGGATATTCAGATGGGGCAGCGGTTACGGTCAGCAGACGGCGAACATCATCGGCGCATTCAAGGCGGGTAAGACTTATCTCGTAGAATTGAAAGGGCATCAGAAAGAGGCGGTTATTACCGAGCTTGCGATAACTTCCGTTTACACCATAACTCTCGACCTCAATTACGAAGGTCAGCCCGAAGTAAAAGAGACGGCGAAAGCATACAACGGTAAACTTTCGTATATGCCCTCGTTCGTACGCGAAGGCTTCGAAGATAAGGATATCTTCTGGTACACGGCGGCGGAAGGCGGCGAAAAGGTTACGACCGACACGGTATTCACCGCGGACACTACGATATACGCCCGTTGGAGCGATAAGATAGTGATGACGGTAGACCAGAACTACGAGGGCAAGACCGAAAACAAAACGCAGACTTTAAACTACGGTAAGTTGAGCGCGTTCCCCGTGGCGGACACCCGTGCGGACTACGACTTCGTCGGCTGGTTTACGGCGGCAGAGGGCGGAGAGCAGGTTACGCTTGCTACCGTATTTGAAGTAAATTCCACGATTTACGCGCAGTGGAAGCAGAAAATCGTGATAACGGTCGACCAGAATTACGAAGGCAAGCCCGATAACGCGACCTTGAAATTGAACAACGGCAAGTTTAAAACGCTTCCCGCGCAAGACGTCCGCGAAGATTACGATTTCGTCGGCTGGTTTACGGCGGCGGAAGGCGGAGAGCAGGTTACGCTTGCTACCGTATTTGAGGAAAATATAACTATTTACGCGCAGTGGAAACTGAAAATCGTTATAACGGTTGACCAGAACTACGAGGGCAAGACCGAAAATACGATGGTTAAAGCAAACAACGGCAAGATTAGTCCCCTTCCCGCAAACGACGTCCGCGAAGATTACGACTTCGTCGGTTGGTTCACGGAAGCGGAGGGCGGTACCCGCGTAACAGCTACAACCGTATTTACCGAAAACACTACCGTTTACGCACAGTGGAAGCTTAAATTCGTCATAACCCTTGACCAGAATTACGAAGGCAAGCCCGAGAATACTACGGTTAAGACTACCAACGATTATCTTTCTGAAATTCCCGCCGTCGAATCCCGCGAGGGCTTGGAGTTCGTAGGTTGGTTTACTGAACCCGAAGGCGGTACTCTTATAAAAACTACTACGCGATTTACCCAAGACACAACAATCTACGGGCAGTGGAGAGTTCCTTTCAAGGTAACGTTTAATTATAACTACGAAGGCTGTGCCGAACCTACGGTGGTAACGGCTAACGTCGTGAGCGGACAGACGTACAGCAAAGTTCCCGCTCTTCCCGAAACTCCCGTACGCGAAGGCTTCACTTTCCTCGGTTGGTTTAGCGCGGCGGAAGGCGGCACCGAAATAACGATTGAGAAAAAGTATACCAAAGACACCGTCGTTTACGCTCAATGGGCTCCCGTTGAGCAGGAAACGCAGGAAGAAGCATAATTACGATAAATTTAACGTCCGAGCCGAAAGTACCGTCGCAAGATAAGGGCTTTCGGCGGAGACTGCCTTTTCAGACTTTGAAATTCAACGAAGTCTGAAAGTGTTTACGATTAATCGTTTAACCCATTTTTTATATTGAAACAGGAGGAACTATGAAAAGGAAGAGCTTACTATGCGTAATAGTTGCGGCGGTTATGCTTTTCGGCTGTCTTGCGTCCGGTTGCAAACACGAACCTGAAGGACCGATTGAGTACACCGTAACTTTCGACGTAGGTAGCAACGCCGCAAACGAGGGCGTTTCCGCGCCCGAAAGCCAGAAAGTGGAAAAGGGCGGGAAAGCCGTTCAGCCTACGATAGACGCCTGGGAAGGGCACGAACTTATCGGTTGGTATAACGGGTCGAAGCAATGGGATTTCAGCGCCGACGTTGTGAATTCCGATTTGACGCTCAAAGCCGAATGGCAAACGGACGTCGACAGCGAAATAGCGATGAAATACGAACAGGAGCTTACCTGGGGCGAGGAAAACCATTTATACGTGCATTATCTTCGCGGCGCGCATTCCGAAAGCGAGCAAGGTAAAACGAACGACGCGGAAAAGCCCGATTATTCCACGCAGATAGACTCGGAAATTTACGGCGATTGGGGGCTTTGGGTATGGGAATACTTCCCCGTCAACAGCGAGGGCAGGGCGTTCTATCCTATGAAGATAGACGAGTCCGGAGCAGTTTACGATATCGACCTTACGGCAACCTATAACGACGGCGGCTGGGATAGCGCCGTACGCGACGACAAGGGGATTGAAATATCTTACAACGAAGCTATGCGTTTGGGTATTCAGGTTTACTCGCAGAACAGCCGCGTCAACGGTCAGGGCTTCTGGGTCAACGACGGCGGCGACGTCTACGTAATATTGGAAGAGGCTAAAAGAGAAAAGGGCGACTATCATTGGTTCGTCCGTCAGGGCGCGGTACAGGACGGTACGGCTAAATTCGCGGATTCGATAGTTTACGACCCGTATGAGGATATAGAACCCGGTTCGGCAACAACCAAGTACGACGTAGTTTCCAATAAGGGAAACAACGACGTCTACGATTTACAGCCCGTTGCGGAAGGCTGGGACGAGAACAGCGTGGGCTATCAGATATTCATAGCTTCGTTTGCGGACAGCGACGGAGACGGTATGGGCGATTTGAGGGGCGTAATAAACAAGCTCGATTACCTCGAAGAGCTCGGGGTGGATACACTCTGGCTTACGCCTTTCCAACACTCCAACTCATATCACGGTTACGACATAGTGGACTACTTCTCGGTAGACCCGAGATTCGGAACGCTGGAGGATTACAGAGAACTGGTATTCAAGGCGCATCAGAAGGGAATGAAAATTCTTATGGACTTCGTTCTGAACCATACTTCGCTTTCGAACCCGTGGTTTACGAAATCGCAGAATCTCGTTAAGGAAACGATAACTCTGCCCGACGGAACCAAGAAAGAGATTGATTACCGCAATTTCTATACCTGGCAGAACGAAGAATACGTTAGCAGTTTAAAAGACCACAGAGCAAAGAAGCAGTGGTATAAGGACCCCAACGGGTACTACTTCTATTCGAGCTTCGGCTCCTCGATGCCTGAACTGAACTTCGACTATCAGGCAACCCGCGACGCGATTTTGGAGGTTGCGCTCTATTGGATGAGCTTCGGTCTTGACGGTTTCCGTCTCGATGCGGTCAAGCACATCTATATGGTGAACGAGAGCCGCGACCGCTCCGATTGGATTGTAAAGGACAGCGACGAAGCCAACGACGCGGATTACTCGTTCGATATGAACAAAAACTTACACTTCTTTATGGAGTTTAACGCCAAGCTCAAAGCAAGCTATCCCAATGCGCTGCTTTTAGGCGAAAATTTCAACGGCGACCCCACTAAAATCGCAGGACTTTACGGCGGTATGGATTCGCAGTTCAACTTCAATTGGTATTACGACGGAACAGCCGGACTCAACAAGCTGGCGCAGGGTCAGGAATACGCGGCGAGCTTGCTTAACCAATATCAGGTTGCGCAAACGAGTTTTAAAGACGGACGCACGGACTATATAGACGGCGTATTCACTTCCAACCACGACGTACAGCGCGCGCGCGACAAATTGTTCAGTACGGATAGCGGCGTTCCCCGTTCCGCTCAAAAGGGCGACGAGGATTGGGATTTGTCTGAAAATCTCGCCAAGATTTGGGGCGGAATGTGTCTGACCGTTCCGGGACTTACCTGGATATACAGCGGCGACGAATTGGGAATGTTCGGTACGAAGACTGCAAACGGCGCGGGCGAAGGCGCGGGACACGAAGACAGATGGTGCCGCCAGCCTATGAAGTGGACTACGGAACTTGACGGCAGCGATTACAACTGTAAGTACCCCATAGGCTTCAACAATTACGTAATGACTTGGGATACGCTCAATTCACAGCTTGCGGGCGCCGCCGAACAGAGCGCGGATGCAAATTCAATCTATTCCGCTTATAAGAAGGTTATCGAAATCCGCAAAAACTACAATCTTGCAAACGGCGTACTTGTTTCGAACACCACGGGCGGAAACCTCATAGATTATACCGTTAAATCGGGCAGTCGTGAAATCCGCGTTCTGGTGAACGCGACTCCGAAGCCGCTCGTATTCCCTTCCAAGCTTACGGGTAAGCTCATATACGGCACCCCCGGAAGCTCCGTAGCCGCAATGTCTATGATGATTTATGAGGTTAAATAAGGTGAAACTATGAAAAAGATTTTAGCTTTAATTCTTATAAATATTCTGGTGTTGGGCGGTGCCGGAACTATCGCCGCCGCAACGGCGGAACCTTCCCCCGAAACGCGTATCGAAGCGGAGGCAAACGTGCAAAATAATCTATACCTCGTCCCCGGAACGTATAAGTCCGCGGGCGAGAAAAAGTTGAACACTATCGTCGCTTCGGGGACGAAAAAACTGACTGACGAAGAATGCGCGGAAATTTTCACCGAAAACGCGTACGTCTGCACGAAGGCGGCGGGTGAAAAACTGCCCACTCCGAGGAGTACGAGAAAGGATAAGGAAGGCAACGCCTACGTTTTCAACGGTTGGTGGTCGATAGTCGACGGAACGATAACTTACTTCAAAACCGTGCCCGAGTTTGCGGAGACGACCTTTCTCTACGCCGATTGGCGCGCGGATTTGTCGCAGCGCAAAGACCCCGTAATTCCCGACGAGGGCGAAAAAGTCGAACCCAACCACTATCTGATGCTGAAGCACGGGGACGGAACCGAAGAGAGAGTAACCCTGATAAGAGGGTTTACCAACTTATCGAACGCGGAAACTCTGGGTTACGCGTTCGCCGCGGAAATCAAAATCGAAGGTTTCGATTTGAAGCCCGGCGATTCGTTTATGGTATACACCACGGGTCTGGTTAAAGATTCCGACAAGGCTGAGCTTTCTCCCATCGGAGGGAGTAATCAGATGTGGACCATAGACCTGGAAGCGAGCGGGGAAAAAGACAATGATACCAAGACTTATCTTTCGGCGCCGACCAGCGCGTATTTCACCGTTGACCCCGTTATTACCTATAAATACGAGACGGCAGGAACCTATAATCTTTACATCAAGTATTTCAGCAAAGGCAGTAAAATGGCGGTTTATATGGAACCTATTGGCTTAACTTAACAGATTCTTTCCTCCAATATTTGTCCGTTAAGAGCTTCCCCCTGCAAAGCGGGGGAAGGTCTTAATGGATATATTTATTAAAATGCACGGAATTAAAATGGAAAAAATTACTATTAAAGACATTGCGCGGCTTGCGGGTGTCTCTATCGCCACCGTTTCTTACATAACGAACGGCGTACACGAAGAGCGTTACACAAAAGAGACCAAACAAAAGGTTATGCAGATAATCAATCTGTATAATTTCAAACCGTCCAACATTGCGAGGTCGTTCGTTTCAAATAAGAGCTACAACGTAATTATACTGACGGGTAAGCATTCGTCGGTATTGCAGAAATCGGAATCCTACGACTTGATAGACGAATTGAGCAAGACCTTTGAAAGGTTAGAATACAAGCTGTCTTTCAGAACCTATCTTAAAGACGCAAGAGTAGATACGGCAGAAGTTATTATTTGCGCGGGCGTTGAAGAAGAGAAGTTTTTGAGGCTGGCGAAAGAAAATTTTGTGCCGCTGTTATCGCTTGACGGAAAGATAAACGACGAACTTTTCTTTCAGGTCTATCAGGACTTTACGCACGTATTGAGCGAAGGCGACAAGGTTTTCGGAAAGGGCAATTACTCTCTCGTGCTCGTGGACTTGTACAACGAGCAGTTAAAAGCCGAAATCCGCAAAATTTGCGGAGAAGTTATATTTTTAAGCGACGACGATTTAAGCCGTGTCCCCAAAGGCAACGTGCTTACGGTAAACAATTCCCTTGCAATGATGAAGCCGGACGGGTGCAATATTCACGTGGTGCCGTTTATCACGCAGGCAAGAATGGACGCCGTTATAGACTGTTTCAAAAAGGCGACGGAAAGAGAGCAGGGCGCAAAGCATACGGTGCTCGTAAAGTAACGTTCCGTTTTTTCGAACGGAGCGGAACGGCGGCAGCACTTTCCGCGCGCTTTATAGGATATTTAAAAAAATGAATAAATACGCTTTGTTTCATCAATCCGACAGCAGATATGCGTACGCGCTCGGCGAAAAGAGTTTTAGAATTATACTTCGCACCGCGCACGAAAAGTTTGGGAAAATAGAAATTCTGTACAACAATAAATACGATTTTACCAAACGTCGCGATACGGCAAAGATGGTTAAATTTGCCGACGACGGTCTGTTTGATTATTATAAAGCGGACTTCGAACTGTCCGACGTCAGGCTCGCCTATATTTTCCGTATCGAATACGGCGGCAGAACTTATTACTTTTCCGAGGACGGAATTCAGGAAGATTACGACTTCACCCTTGCATATTACACCTTCTTTCAATTTCCGTATATAAACGGCGCGGATGTAATGCCCGTCGTCGGTTGGTCTGAAAAAGCGGTCTTTTATCAGATTTTTATAGACAGGTTCGCCCGCGGTAATTTCAAAAAGGACGACAGTTATATTAACCGTAAATGGGAAGAAAAATGCGACCGCTACACGTTTGCGGGCGGGGATTTGAACGGTATCACGGCAAAGCTCGGATATATTAAGGATTTGGGCGTAAATGCTCTATATCTGACCCCCGTATTCAAATCTGAAACAAACCACAAGTACAGCATAACCGACTATTCAACCGTAGACCCGCAATTCGGCGATAAGGACGATATAGCCGAACTTCTGACGAAAGCCCACGCGGCGGGGATAAGAATAATCATCGACGCTGTTTTCAACCATTGCGATAAGAATCACGCCTGTTTTCAGGACGTGTTGATTAACGGAAAAAATTCCGAATTTTACGACAGCTTTATTATAGACGGCGATTTCCCCGACGAGCAGAAGGGCAACTACGCGCACTTCGCCGATTGCAAATATATGCCGAAGTGGAATACCAACGACCCGCGTACGAGAAGATACCTTATAGATATTGCCTTGGATTATCTCGGGTGGGGGTTCGACGGCTTGCGTTTGGACGTCGCGGACGAACTCTCTCACGAGTTCTTGCGCCAGCTCCGCCGCGAAGTCAAAGAAAAATATCCCGACGCATTGCTGTTGGGCGAAGTGTGGCATAACAACAGAAATTGGCTTCGTGGAGAACAGTTGGACGGAGTTATGAACTATAAATTACAGAAAATACTCGCGGATTATTTCGGGGCGTATCCCATAACCGCAAAGCAGGCGGCGGAGCGTATGAACGGACTGTTGCTTATGAATACCGAACAGGCTAACACAATGGCGCTCAATTTTTTGGACAATCACGACACGCCGAGGTTCTTTCGCTTTACGGGCGGTAACAAGGATAAACTTCTGTGCGCGCTGTGCGCGGTGTTCGTGTTCCCCGGAATGCCCTGCGTGTTCTACGGTACGGAGCTTCCGTTGGACGGAGGCGGCGACCCCGATTGCAGGCAGACTTTTGATTGGACCTTTTCGGAGCAGAGCGGCGCTTACGCCGAAAACTTTAAAACTATTTTAGGCTTGAAACGGCAACCGGCGCTTACGGGCGGGAACGCGGTGATAACGGCGGAGAACGGAGTTTTAAAAATCGTGCGGAATAACGGCGGAGAAAGAATTACCGCGTATTTCAATACGAGCGGAAAGGTGAAAAGCGTTGTCCCCGACGGGGAAGTTCTCTTTTCGCTCAACTGCAAAGACGGAAAAATTTACGACGACGGCGCAGCCGTTATCAAAATAAACATTTAAAATATTCGGAGGTAAAAGATGATAAAAAAGACGTTATCGGTACTCGTCTGCGGAACGTTGTTCGCGGGAGCGATGTTCGGACTTGCGGGTTGCGGCGGAAGCGACGCAATCGAACTTACGGTTTGGGGCTCCGCCGCGCAGCAGGAAACGCTTGCGCAAATGGCGGAGGAGTTTAAAAAGGCAAACCCCGAAAACGAATATAAAATAACGATAGGCATCGGCGAAGAGGATATGGCTTTCAGCAACGTCGGTAAGGACCCTTCCGCGGCGGCGGACGTTTACTGTTATTCCAACGACCAGCTCATTCCTCTTTTGCGCGTCGGCGCTCTGGCGCGTATAGGCGGAGCGAACCTTGAAAGCGTGAAGGAGTTAAACACCGCCGATTCGGTCGCTTCCGGTTCTCTGGACTACGGCACTGAAAACGAAAAAGTTTACGGCTATCCGTACGCTTCGGACAACGGCTATTTTATGTTTTACGATAAGTCCGTGGTATCCGAAGAGGATACGGCAACTCTGGAAAACATAATCGAATCCTGCAAGAAAAACGGCAAGAAGATAGGTTGGGCGCTGGACGTCCCCTGGTATACTGCGGGTTGGTTCTTCACTTTCGGAGGCGAATACAGCGTGGAATACGACTACTCCGCGAATTATGCCGAAAGGAACGTAGACGTCAACTTCAACAGCGAAGACGTGGGCATAAAAGCTTCCAAGGCTATGGCAAAGCTCGCGTCGAGCGGCGTATTCGCGGGTCAGGGAACGGACAACGAGAAGATAACTACGGGTTTCACCACGGGTAAGATGGCGGTTGCCGTTTCGGGAACGTGGATAGCTAAAAGAGTGCAGGCGGCGCTCGGCGAAAACTACGGCGTATGCAAGCTGCCCACGGTCGAAGTGGACGGCGAGAGCAAACAGCTTTATTCCTTCAAGGGCTACAAGCTCTGGGGCGTAAATCCTCACTGTTCCCCTTCCGCCGTGTCTCACGCGCATAAACTCGCGGCGTTCCTTTCGGGAGAAAATATGCAGAAGACGCGCTTTGAAAAGCACCTTATCGGACCTACGAACAAGGTTGTGGCTAATCTTGATACCGTTAAAAACGACGCAACCTTCGCCGCATTAAGCGCGCAGAGCGCATTTGCTTTGGAACAGACCTCCGTTCCCTCCAACTTCTGGGAGCCTTTAAAGACCTACGGTTCGTATATTATCGACGGTTTGGTCAACGAAGACGGTACCGGAGGCAAACTGTCTTATTCGACGCAACTGGATAAAATGGTGGAACAGATTAAAGGTTCGGTCGGCAAAGCTTAAATTTCGGAGATAATATGATGGATTTGGAATATCTCAAAAAGTCCCCGCTTGAAAAGTTCGGTTTCAATTTCATAAATTTTTTCAAGCGGCTGCCGTCGGCGTTCGCGGCGTTTTTCAGAGCTATACCTAAAAAGCTGTGCAAAATATGGTTTGCTTTTATAGGCGTTTTCTTGAACGTCTTTACGGCGGCGAAAAACGGCGATTGGAAAACCCGCACTTCGTTTGCGGTAATGGGGTTCGGGTTTTTTTTCCGCAAGCAGTATCTTCGCGGGGTTCTGTATATTGTATTTGAAGCGACGTTCGTTTTGTATATGGTGTTTTTCGGCTGGAAATACCTCGCTAAAATGGGCAGTCTCGGCGAAATCGCCTGTGTAGAAGAGTGGGACGAAGTATTGGGCGTTTTTACGTATAAGTTCTACGACAACAGCCTTCTCATACTTTTGTATTCCCTTCTTACTATATTTATTATGGTTGCGTTCGTCTATACGTGGTATAAGAACGTAAAGGGCAATTATTTATCCCAACAGTTTGAAGAGGCTCATATTAAGTTAGCTACCGCGAAGGACGATATCCGTTCGTACGCGAACGAAAACTATCATAAAACGCTGCTGTCAATTCCCGTTCTCGGACTTGTGGTGTTTACCATACTTCCCATATTTTTTATGGTATTCATTGCGTTTACCAATTACGATAAGGCGCATATGCCCCCGCACGAGCTTTTCAGCTGGGCGGGCATCGATAACTTCGTTACCGTACTCGGCGGCGGCGTTTCGGCAAACAGTAAGATATTTGCCTATACTTTCGGGGAAGTGCTGCTGTGGACTATCGTATGGGCGTTCTTTGCAACGTTTACGAACTATATTCTCGGAATGGTGGTGGCAATCTTGATAAACAAGAAGGGCGTCCGCTTCAAAAAGCTCTGGCGCACCGTCCTTGTAATGACAATCGCCATTCCGCAGTTCGTTTCCCTTATGTTTATGTCCCAGCTTCTCGCCGACCAGGGGCTTATAAACAACCTGTTATTAAAATGGGGCTGGATAGACAAGGCTATACCTTTTCTGACCGACGGCACGGCGGCGAGGATAACGATTATAATCGTCAATATTTGGATAGGCATTCCCTACTCGATGTTAATCTGCACGGGCATACTGATGAATATTCCGCAGGATTTGTACGAATCCGCAAGGATTGACGGTGCGGGACCTATTAAGGCGTATATGAAGATAACCCTTCCCTATATGCTTCACGTTACCACGCCTTACTTAATCACGCAATTTATAGGAAATTTGAACAACTTCAACGTAATTTTCCTTTTGACGGGAGGGAATCCGTCGTCGCTCGATATGCAGTTTGCGGGCAAGACGGACTTACTTATCACCTGGCTTTATAAGCTCACCGTAAGCGAAACCCAATACGGCATAGCTTCGGTAATAGGCATATTCACGTTCGTTGTGGTTGCGGTGTTCTCGCTGATTTTATACAACCGCTCCAAATCAGTTAAAAACGAGGAGGAGTTTATGTGATGAAAAAATACAGGAGCAAAAAGGGTGCGGAAAAGCTCTCGCTTGTAATTATTCATACGGTTTTGGCGATAATTTCCGTCATATGGCTGTTGCCGTTTTTAATGCTGATAATTTTGTCCTTCCGCGGCGAGCAGGTGGGTATGTCTGCGAACTACTTATTCCCGAAGCAATGGTCGTTCGACAACTACGTTAAGCTTTTTACTCAAACTAAATTTTTAACGTGGTACGGAAACACTTTGCTCGTTTCGGTAATAGTTACGGTCGTTCAGACAATCATAGTGCTCGTAACGAGTTACGCGCTGTCCAGACTGCGCTTTAAAATGCGCAAGCCGCTTATGAACGTTATGCTCATACTCGGAATGTTCCCCGGCTTCTTGTCTATGACGGCGGTATACTTCGTACTCAAAGAAATAAACCTGACGCAGAATATATTCGGATTAATTCTGGTATATTCGGCAAGTTCGGCTATGCAATACTATATATGCAAAGGTTTTTTCGACACGATTCCGAAGTCGTTGGACGAGGCAGCGAGAATTGACGGCGCAAGCCGGCATACGATATTTTTTAAAATTCTGCTTCCGCTTGCCAAACCGATAATAATTTACACTATTCTTACGGCGTTTATTGCGCCGTGGGGCGAGTATATGTTTTCATCCTTTATAATGCTCGGCGACCCCGATAAATTTACGGTTGCGGTGGGAATGAAGTCGTGGTTGGACAATTCGACTTTGGCGAGCGAGTACTTCACGATATTCTGCGCCGCGGCGGTCGTGGTTTCCATTCCGATAACCGCTCTGTTCATATGGTTGCAGAGATATTACGTTGAGGGCGTAACGGGAGGCTCGGTAAAGGGGTAAATTATGGCGGATTTAAGTTTAAAACATATTTATAAAGTTTATCCTAACGGCACGAAAGCCGTAAACGATTTCAATATGGAGATTGCCGACAAGGAATTTATCGTCTTCGTCGGACCTTCGGGCTGCGGTAAGTCTACGACCTTGAGAATGATAGCGGGTCTCGAAGACATTTCCGCGGGCGAGCTGAAAATAGGCGGCGTCGTCGTAAACGATATGGAACCCAAGGACAGGGACATAGCAATGGTTTTCCAGAACTACGCGCTCTATCCGCATATGACAGTTTACGACAATCTCGCGTTCAGCCTGCGTCTCAAAAAGCTTTCAAGGGAAGAAATACACAAACTCGTAGTGCAGGCGGCGGAAACGCTCGGTATAACCGAATATCTCTCCAAAAAGCCCAAAGAAATGTCCGGCGGACAACGGCAGAGGGTCGCGCTGGGGCGGGCAATCGTGAGGGAGCCGAAGGTTATGCTTTTGGACGAACCTCTTTCCAACCTCGACGCGAAACTGCGCACCCAGATGAGGGCGGAAATATCCAAACTTCATTCCCGCCTGAACACCACGTTTATCTACGTAACTCACGACCAGGTAGAAGCAATGACTATGGGCACGAGGATAGTGGTAATGAAGGACGGCTTCGTCAAGCAGATTGACACGCCCAAAAACTTGTACAACTATCCCGCGAACAAATTCGTGGCGGGTTTTATCGGTACGCCCCAGATGAACTTTTTCGAGGGAACGCTCAAAAAGAACGGGGAGGAGGTGCGCATAGATTTCGCATACTGCAACGCCGGAATAACCGTGCCCTGTTCTAAGCTTGACAAGGTGCGTCCCGATTATTTAAACGGCGAAACTCCGGTATATATAGGGCTCCGCGCGGAGGACGTATCCGTTGACCGCGAAGCGTTCGGCAATAATAAAGCCGTCGTGAAATTGAGAATTTCGCACGTAGAGGAACTCGGTAGCGAAACGCTTTTATACGGCGATTTGAATATGGACGGCGACGGCTATTCGGAGAGCTTGACAAAAATTGTCATAAAAGACGACGGCAGCGGCGGATACAGGGCGGGCGACGTAATAGAAGCGGCGCTTAATACGGAGCGTATACACTTGTTCGACAAGCAGACCGAAGATTGCGTTCTGCCGAGAATACCCGAATATAATTATCTCGACTGTACGGTATCGGGCGGCTTGCTTAACTTTTTGGGCGAAAGTATTGCTCTGCCGCCCGCAATAGAATGCGCGGACGGGGAATACGAGCTCTTAATTCCCGTAGACGCTTTAAAGGCCGGCAAAGATATAGGCGTGAAGGTTGAAACTTGCGAAAATATATGCGGCAAAACGCTGTTGTCCGCAGAACTCAACGGCAAGATGCTCTACGCTCTTGTTCCGGAAACCGTAACGGAAAAAACTCTTAAATTGGACGTGGATTTTAAGAAAATCACGCTTTTGAAAGACGGCGTCAAAGTTATCGAGCCTTTGCCCGAGGTAAGTCGGCTTGACGGCTTATTCGTAAAGAATAAAGTAAAAAAGCTAACGGAAGCGGACGGAAAAGTAAAGACGGTGAAAGCAATTGAATTTTCATTGGAAACGGAGGGCAAAAGGTTCACGGTTCCGGATACGCTCGCGCAGAAGCTGTTTGCCGCGCTCGGCGTCAGGAAAGCTTTTAATTCTCCCTTAAAAATCGAGTGCGGCGCGGGTTCGCTGATTTTCGGGGAGAACGGCATAAACGCTCGGGTAGAACGTATGCTCGATTACGGCGCGGAAAAGTTTGTAAAGTGCAGAGTCGGGGAAAAATTCGTATATTTGCTTGCGGACAAGGACTACGATGGCGAAGTACGTATCGTGCCCGACCTTGACAAAATCGGAATAATAGAAGCCGAGCGCAATATCAGGATAATTTAAAGGTTTAACGGAGGCTTACAAAGTGGATAAAAAAGAATTTTTAAATGAACTGAACGGGATCGACGTGCGCGGTAAGAACGTAATAGCTCTGTACAACGAGATATCGTCGCTTGCTATGAAGTGCGCGGGAGAAATAACCCCGACCGAAGGAACGCGCAACGCTTACTATCTTTCAATGGAATTTTTGATAGGGCGGGGATTTTTTAATAACCTTATGGAAATCGGCGTGTTGGACGAAGTGCGCAAAGTACTTGCCGGAAAGGGCGTAGATATAAATATTTTCGAGGAAATAGAGGACGCGGCTTTGGGCAACGGCGGATTGGGCAGGCTTGCGGTATGTTTCCTTGATTCCGCGGCGGGACTGGGATTGCCTTTGCACGGCTACGGTATACGTTATAAATACGGGCTCTTCAAGCAGGCGTTCGAGAACGGTTACCAAATTGAACTTCCCGACGATTGGCAGAAATTCGGAGACCCTTGGAGCATACGCCGCGAGGGAGAAAAACGTACGGTGAAATACGCCGATATGACGGTTACCGCCGTTCCGTACGATTATCCCGTGTTCGGAAAAAGAATAAACAGGTTGCGTTTATTTCAGGCGGAGGGCAGTGAAGAGGCGCGCAAAATAAGCGAATATCTCTACCCCGCCGACGATACGGAAGAGGGTAAAATATTAAGGATTAGACAGGAATACTTTTTCTCTGCGGCGACTGTCGCGGAGCTTATCGAAAATTTCGTAAAACGGTACGGAAAAAAATTCGATAAATTTCCGAAGTATAACGTAATCCAGTTGAACGACACCCATCCCGTAATGGCGATTGCGGAGCTTATAAGAATTCTTACTACGGAATATAGTATTGCTTTTCCCGCGGCGTTGAGCATTGCAAGGGAAACGTTTGCTTACACCAATCATACCGTATTGCCGGAAGCTCTCGAAACCTGGAAGGAGGAATACGTAAGAAAGATACTTCCCGAAATTGCCGATATAATGATAAAAGTAAGCCTGTGCGCAGAGAAAGAACTATCAGCGTACGGTGAAGAACGAATATCGGAAACGGCGATTTACAAGGGCGGTCAGTTTTATATGGCTAACCTTGCCGTGTACGTTGCAAAAAAAGTAAACGGGGTTGCGAAGCTGCATACCGAAATTCTTAAAAGCAAAACTTTCAAAGCGGCTAATTCAATATATCCCGACAAGTTCCAAAATAAGACCAACGGAATAACTCACCGCAGATGGCTTGAACTTTGCAACGTTGAGTTATCGGGGCTTATAGACCGCACGATAGGCGAAAGTTGGCGGTCGGACATTTCACGGTTGAGCAAATTGAAGGATTTTACTCGTGAAATCGCGGAAGAGTTTATTCAAATCAAGACGGTCAAGAAAAGACAGCTGTTAAAATATATAGCGCAAAAAGAGAATATAGAAATACAAGAAAACTTTCTCGTATATTCGCAGATAAAAAGACTGCACGAGTATAAGCGCCAGCTAATGACTGCGTTTGCCGTACTTGAATTGTACTTCGGTTTGAAGGACGGTTCAATAAAAGATTTTCAGCCTTCCGTATTCATATTCGGAGCCAAGAGCGCGCCTTCGTACAAGCGGGCGAAAGCTATAATTAAGTTTATAAACGAAATTGCCGCTTATATAAATTCGGACGCCGAAACTAACGGACTTTTAAAGGTTGTATTCGTCTGCAATTATAATGTGTCGTATGCCGAAAAGATTGTCGCCGGTTCGGACGTGTCCTTGCAGGTTTCCACGGCGGGATTGGAAGCGAGCGGTACGGGGAATATGAAGTTTATGATGAACGGCGCGGTTACGTGCGGAACGATGGACGGCGCGAATATCGAGATAGTCGAGCTTGCCGGCAGAGAAAATAACTACATTTTCGGCGCGACGGTCGAGGAAATTGCGGATATCAAGCAAAAAGGATATAAGCCCGCGGAATATCTTGAAGGCAACAACAAAAGGGCGGTTGAAACGCTTATCGACGGAACTTTCAGCGACGGCGGCACGGGCATATTCAAAGAGCTGTACGATTGCCTGACGGCTTACGGCGAACCCGATTGTTATTTCGTTTTACTCGATTTAAAGAACTATGTGCAAACGTTATTGGAAATTAATTACGACTATAAAGATAAAAAAAGTTTCGCAATCAAACAGCTCGAAAACGCGGCGAATTCCGCATATTTTTCATCGGACAGGACGATAAAAGAATATGCAAAAGATATCTGGGATTTATAAATTTCCGGCTATGTAAATCATCTAGTTTCATAAAGTTAATAAAAGAAAAATTACAAAGTTTTTAGAGTATCGGTCGAATTTTAAATACGGTATGATAATAAAAACATTAAAAAAGTTTTTATATATGACTATATGTGTCAAGTTTAAGTGTTATAATTAATGTATGAAGATAAGCAACTTACTGCTGTCAGTGACTTTTACACTTTAAACAATTAAACGATACAGTTTCTCGGTTGCGGCTGTTTTGATTCTTTAAATAAAAAAATTAAAAATAAATATAAAAAAACTCTTGACAAATACAAAAACAGGCTTTATTATGTAAGCATAATTTGCGAACATAGCTAACTAAGCGTTTGCATTTATTGACCTTCTGATATTCGTGGCTATAATAAAATCGGTAAAAAAGTCGAAAGACTTTTAATAAATAATTTCTGCGATTACGATTTACCGCATAACCGCAGCTAAAAGGAATGGAATGGATATCAAATTATTTTTATCTGAGAACCCGAATTTGGACGAACGCAGTTTCGGTCAGTTTATCAGGCAGCGCAGAGAAGAGTTGGGAAAAACGGTACGCGGTTTTGCCGCGGAGCTGGATATTACTCCTGCGTATTTATCCGATATTGAAAAGGGAAACAGATATGCTCCGAAAAACTATTTGGATAAATTGAAAGAAGTACTGAAAATATCCGAAGACGACGAACAGGAATTTGAAGATTTGGCTTCGGTATCGAGAGGAAGTTCCTTTGAAGACATTAATTGTTATCTGGGGAAAACCCGTATGGCAAGGGTTGCTCTTCGGCGCGCAAGAGATTCGCAGATTTCCGATGACGAATGGGAAAAGTTTATAAACGATATCGATAAGTCGAGCAAATAAATTTTTATACGGAGGTAAAATTTATTGAATATAGATTTGGAAGTAACGCCTGATAATTTATATAAACTTACCAAAGAAAATAAAGAACGGCTTGCCGAACGGATTTTACAAGAATATTCACCTGAAAATTTGAATTCGGCAGAAGCATTGAATATCGATTGGTTTTTGGAAGACTGTTTGTTTTTGACGCCGAGAACGGAACGTTTGAGTTTAGACAATTCGATTCTCGGAATGATAGCCTTCGATAAGACGGAAATAGACTGTTACGATTCGCGTTTGCGTCCGGCGAAATTAGTGCTTGAAGAAAGAGAAGTGGTTACGGAAACGCGTTTGAGCGGAAAGAACGATATAAGACGGTTGAGATATACAAAGGCGCACGAGTGTTCCCATTGGATTTTGCACCGCAGATATTTCTCTTCGGATAAACGGGATTATGCTTTTCGGAAGAATCAGAAGCATTTGGCTTGCAGGACTATGGATATTGCGGAAAACAGGCGCATAAGGAACATCGAAGACTTAATCGAATGGCAGGCAAATTCATTAGGCGCGTCGTTATTGATGCCGAAAGATATTTTTAAAGAAGTTGCAAGAACCGAGATACGCAGTCACGGAATAAGACGCGATTGTTTGCTTGTAAGCGATAACCGGCAACGTATGTTCGATATAATTACGAAAGTTTCCGATATATTCGAGGTTTCGAAGAGAGCAACGGAAATACGTTTCAAAGAATTGGGGTTGATTACGACCGAAGACGAATATTACAATTTCATATAAATAAAACGGGCGGACGTCCGCCCGTAAAAAATTAATTATTGTTAACAAAAAAAGCAAACATTATTAACTAAAAAAGGGAAGAAAGATGCAAAAAAGTAACGGAATAATGCGGTTTCCTTGTTGTCCGAAGGAAAAAATCGTTTATAGCGAAACGGACAAAGGATGGATTTCGGTAAAGTGCCCGAACTGCGGAAAATTCGTTGTTTTTTATATAGGAAACAACCGAGCGGAAATACAGGGACCTATACGCGGAATTACAAATATCGAATATAAATACTGACCGAGCCAATAGAGGGCGTAAGCAGCCCATCGCCGAGCCGGAGTATGGATAAAGGAGTTAAAGCCTTTTTTCTATACTTCGGCTTTTATTATTCGGCTGTATTTAAAAATAAGGAGGTTAAGTTATGCGTTAAAAAAACGGTGCGTGGAGTTTTTATAATCGCGTTAAGTACAGCAATATTTTAACGGATTGAATAACGGGTTAAGAGTTGAATTAAATTGAGAAAAGGAGCGAAAAGATATGTTTAATATTATCGAAGAAGTTATCAGCATTATCGTCGGCAGCATTTTATTGATAACTACGTTTATAGGGTTTATCGTAAGCGTTATTAAAAGTTTCAGGAATAAGAAACTTGCAAGTACGGTTCAGAAAACAAACGATATTACCGATTTGGCGATTGATAAAGTGGCTGAAATCGAGAACCTTTATTCGCAGGCTTCAAATATGCTCAAAGTTATGGGAATAACGACGGGAGCGATAAAAAAAGAAAACGTAATGAATTTTATCGAAAGCAAATGCAATGAAAGGAATATTAATTTCGATTCCGAATATTGGTCGGCTACGGTTGAAAAGATAGTTTCATTAATGAATATCGGTAAAGAAGCAATGAAGAAAGACGGCGGTTCCGACTTAAAGCAATGAGAGAGGCGGAAAGCAATTATTAAAAAAAGTAACGAACACGTCGGATAAACGTGAAAAATATAAAATTAAAATCCGTGGACAAACCACGAAAAAAGTGAGGAACAAATGGACGAATTGGTAAAACTTTTGGGCAATGAACTGTATTCGCAAGTCAAATCAAAGATAGGAGAAAGAGGTCTTATAATAGACACCGGTATGCTTATACCAAAACATAGATTCGATTGCGTCAATATCAGTCTTAAAGAACACAAACAGACGGTTATAAGCCAGAAGCAACGCATTGCGGAACTCGAACGCATTGCGGAAGAATTTACGGCGGTTAAACGCCGTAACGAGCAACTTAGCGACGAGGTAATTATACTTACCGAAATCGGGAAATGCGGAGTAAAAAATATTCTTACCGTCCGTCCTTTGATAAATACGGGCGAACGGCACGGCGCCGCGCTGAAAAAATCGGTCTGCAACCAACTGAAAAATATAATGTCTGCACAGCCGTATCTTTTCGGCGAATCGAGAGTTTCTTATATGCTCGTCCCGTGCGCCGCCGTTCGGAATACGGAGAACAAAAATGAATAACGTATTGGAATGTATATACAATTTAATAAACGAAACTTCCGGCAGAAAAGTTATTTACGGTACGCCTAAGGACGAAACGGAAGATTTGATATTTGCGGTTTCGTTAGGCGACGGCGAAGACGTCCGACATTTTTTAGGCGGAGCCCGCGAGGCGAAGCCCGTCGTGAATTTTATGGTCTACGCAAATAAATATATCGAAGGCTATTTAATTTTCGAGCAAATCAAATCCGAAATAGCTTCTGCCGGAAATAAAAACAATAAAATTTTACACAAAAAAGACGTTGCGTCGGCATACGACAAGGATTTAAAAAAGCACGTATTTACGGCGCAGTACAAAATTTTAAATTAATAGGAGAAAAAATATGTATACAGGTTTAACTGCAAAATTATCTTACGTAACGAGCGAAGTAAAAGAAGAAAACACGGTAAGCGCAGAGCGCGTAATCGGCTATATCAGCAATTGGAGCGTTGAAGAAACGAGAGACACAATCGAAGTTACCAGACTCGGTCAGATGGAAAAAGAAATAAAGCCGTCGCTTTATTCGTGGACGGCGAGCGCCGAGGGCGCGGCTGATTTTTCCGAAGGCGGACAGAAAGAACTCCGCTCTGCAATGTTCGAAGACAAAGAAATCACCGTAAAATTCTATCTCGACGGTGAAACCTGCCTTACCGGCAAGGCTTACGTAACTTCGTTCAGCACGGACATTTCGGCGGAAGATAAGGGCAACGTTTCCATAAGCTTAACGGGAACGGGCAAACTCGAATTCGGCGGTACCGCACGGTAAACCGAGTCGGATAACACATTAAATTTTACAAGGAGAACGGGGGCGGTTATCCGCTTTGCGGAGCGCCGCCTACCGATTCCGAATTTAAAAAAGGAGCATTGAAAATGATTATTAAACTCGATAAAGAATACGAAGTAAAATGCACTCTCGGCACAATCCGCGCGATAGAAAAACGCTTCAACAAGCCGTTTATTCCTCTTATGAGCGATTTGAACAAGCTTACCACTACCGAGCAGATAAAAATTCTGTATTGCGGTTTCGTCAAGGCGAATCCCGATATTTCCGAAGAAAAGTTCTGCTCGATAATAGAAGAAAATATCGGCATCGGCGAATTGGCGGATATACTCGAAAATTACGTATATCAGTTACAGTACCCCGGAAAAAGCAAAGAGGAGGTTGAAGAAATCGTCCAAAAAAAGTTACAGAAAGCAAACCGTTTGAATTCGATTGGGAAAAACTGATTTCTTACGGCGCGCAATTGGGCTTAAAACCGGACGAGTTTTTCAGTCTCGAACTCTGGGAGTTCAACAGCTATGCGGACGGCGTTGCGGAGCGCGAAAAAAAGGACGCCGCCAACTGCATACTGACGGGCTATTATTGCGCCTATTATTCCAACGGCGGAAAAAAAGCAAAATCTCCCAACGAACTTATTAAAAAACTCTATACTAAAAAACAAAGCCTTTCCGAAGGCTTAAAAGAAATCGAAAGAATAAAAAAATCAGAAATGAAAAAGGAGGAATTATAATGGCAGATACAATTATCGACGCGGGCGCGGTTCAATCGGAAGTCAACTCGGCGAATTCCGCTTTGTCATCGTTTGAAGGCGCGCTGCAAGGTCTTGTAAGCTCCGTTGCCGCCGCCAATAAAACAATCGCCGATTCGTTTACCGCGTTAGGCAAAGGCGTAAACACGGTTGCTTCGGGTATCGGAAACGTAGGGAAAGGAATCGATTCGATTGCTTCGGCTTTCACAAATACGGCGGTAAGTCTTAACGCGCTGTCCGCGGCTTTTCCCGCGGTTTCGGCAGGTATTATGCAAATGCTCGTAACTATGGAAGGTATAACTGGCTACATACCTCAGCTTATTATTTTTACGGCGGCTATGGCTATACTCGCGCTGATGGGCGAAGGTCTCTCGGCTGCGGGCGCGGGAATACTCGGCATAGGGCTTGGACTCGTTGCAATGACTTCGGCAATGTCGGCTGTCGTGACCCTGCTCCCCGTTTTTATAGACTGCCTCGCGGGCATAACGTCGAACGTCGGCGGAATAGTACTGTTCGTTCTGCTTGCCGCGGCGGTTTTAATAATGGCTATCGCGCTTGAAAAACTCAACGAACAGTTCAATCCGTTCGTTCAGAATATGGAAAAATTGTCCGGCTTATTCAGCGTGGGTTTTGTCGCTTCGTTCGTCGTGTTCGGGGCAATGATGATAGCGATGTCGCTTTTTATGGCGAAAGCGGCGAGCGGTATGGACAAAGTAACGCAGGCTATGACCCAGCAGGCGGCGAAGCTTGCAATACTCAATCCCCTGCTTGCTGTACAGGCGGTCTTAACGAACCCCATAGTCGGCGCAATCACCGTAGGACTCGCGACGGCAAGCGGACTTTTAGTAGGCGCGCTGTTCCCCGCAATGGCGACGGGCGGAGTGGTTTCCAAACCGACTATGGCGTTGGTAGGCGAAGGAAAATACCCCGAAGCGGTAGTGCCGTTGGGCGACAGTCCGCAGTTTACCAATATGAAAGCCGAAATCGCGAACGCGGTTTTGCAGGGCCTTACGGCTATGAATTACGGTTCGGGCGGAGGAAGCGCGCCTTCGGAAATCGTTTTCAACCTCGACGGCGAACGCTTTGCAAGGGCGATTATACCTAAAATAAACGGCGAAACGCGCCGAAACGGTTACGTTTTGCAGACCAAAGGAGTGTAACGTATGGAAAATACCGAAAAAAATTTTAAGCTTATCAACGCGTCGAAGATAAAGGTAAACGGCGCCCCCGTTTCCCCCGACCCTTCCGATATACAGGTAAGCACGGAAATTATCCGCAATAACGAACGCGCGCTGGACGGAACTATGTGCATAGATATAGTGGCGAAAAAACTCGGCTTACAGATTATGTGGGATTTGGTTACCGCCGAAGACTTCAACGTTATAAAGAAAACGTTCCCGCTCGCCGATACCGTCGGCGTGTCGGCTGATAATATTTCAGCCGACAGCGGAACGGGAATCAAACTGTTTTCGCGCGAAGATTATCAGAACGACTTAAATAACGGCGATACGTTCGAGTGTTACGTCGATTCCGTAAACGCACAGCCGTGCTTTATAGGCGAAACGCTCTATTGGCAGGCGGTCACGGTAAAACTTGCGGAGGTGTAGTATGGACTCTTACGGAAAAACCGTCCGCAATCTGGACGGTAAGGTGGAAATATCTTTCTACGAATATTACAGCGACGAATTAGCCGTGCCGTCGTACGCGCCTGCCGATAGCGGGGAGCTTGACGACTACGGGAAATCGGCTTTGGAAAAACTCGCCGTTTCCGAACGTACCCCCGATTATAAATACGCTTTTCTGGACGGAAGCGCATATCCCGACGGAACCTGTCACCCCTTAGGGTCGAAAGACGGCGTATTCCCCTTAACGAGCGTTAATTCCTGCGATAAAGACGGAATTTTCAGCGCCCGCCCCGTGTTCGCTCTTACCTATCCCGAAGTGCGCGAAGTCGGCAGAATTCTGCTCATAGGCGACGTCAGGTGGAAAGACGGACCGATAAAATATTATCTCAATCTTTACGTGCCGGAAAAAAGCTTTAACGATTGCAAAGGCGTTTTCGGCGAAAGTACCGAGCGCGCCCCCGAGGAGTATAACGTAATACAGGTCACGCAAAAACCTTCGCCCGCCGAAACGCCGTTGTCGGAAGCGGGTAAAAAATATTACAAGTACCGTATAGGAATATCGGACGTCGGCTTTATGGACCCGTCCAAACAGTGCATACTGCTCGGCTATATGTACCCCGTAATTAAGGTCGAGCTTGAAATAGCCGAATGGAACAGGGCAAACAGCTCGGCGAAAGTGACGTTTTTCTCGGACGATATAAAATCCGTAAGCGGAGACAGCGAATTGCAGTCGATGTCGGTATTGGAGGAAAAGACGGACTCGGCGGACAAGCTCAGCTACGGAATAACGTCGAACAGTTGTACGGTCAAAATACTGAACAAGGACAACCGCTACGTGCGCGATTACGGAATACTGCAAAAGAACAGAATAGTAAAGCCGTATATAAGAGAAAAGTCGGACGGGGCCTGGAAGCCGTTGGGCAAGTTTTTCAGCGACAGCTGGGAAGTTCCCGCGAACTCGGCATTTATAACCTGCAAGTCTTACGACGTTTTGTACAATCTGCAAAAAATGAACCTGTGCTACGATACGCCTTACGAAAACGGCTCGTATAACGTGGAAACGAACAAGAGCGCGTACGAAATATACGAAAAGATATTCGCGCTCATAAACGAACGGAGAAAAGCCAACGGCATATACGGCGCGGACATAAAACCGAAGATAGATAGAAGATTGCAAAACGTAACCTTTCCTTACGTGTGCTTAGGCTTCGATACGGCGTGGAATATGTTGCAGACAATGGCAAACGCGTCGCAAAGCTTTATATTCGTGGACAGGGACGGAAACGTGCGGATAGTGCAGGACGATTTCAACGGCGAACCCGTCTTCAACGAAGACGCGGAAGAAAAGCCGAAAGAAAAAATCGTAATAAGCCCCTCGAACAGCTTTTCCTATAACCTGCCTACTATGAGCCACGCGATTGTGAACCGCGTCAAGGTACCGTATTTTACTTTGGAAACAGAGGACGAACCGAAAGACGACGATGAAAAATTTACTATTGAAGAAAAAGACTTCGAGTACGATAACAACGGCAACGTTATGCTGAATATATCGCTTAAAAACTTTTATCCGCATATTCAGGAAATATGGTTATGCTTTGATGATTATTTTAGCTGTAAAGAAATATTTTCATTAGATAAACTAACCGTATCATATAATCAAATTCGTATCGATATGGGAAAAGACGTAGAAGGAAAGCAGTATATAAAAATCATTCCGAATGGCGAAGAAAAATACAAGCAGGTTAAAGCAGATACCCTTTACGACGAGTATATAAGCCAAAAGCATAACGGCATATCAGAATTTGAATTGCAGAGCGGAAATATGATTTACGGCAGAGATAAGGCAGACCAAATAGGCAAAAAAATAACGGAAAGATACGGCAACGGACTGTCTTACATAGAGACGGAGTGGCGCGGAAGTCCTTACTTAGAGTTGGGCGAAACCGTAACGGGATACAGCCGTAAGGACGAGACGACTGCGGAATACGAGTGTCTTTCAAACGACTATACTTACAACGGAGGGTTAAAGGTAAAAACCAAAGCGAGGGCAAAAAAAATCACCGCATCTAATTGATGCGGTGAGAAAAAACTGAGATAAGTCAATCTGTGGGAGAAACAAAAGGCGTAGGGGTTGCAGTAATTTTTGCAAAAGGATCACCTTTATAACATAATATAATTATTTTTTTATTGCCCGTATTTGTATCGAAACGCATACCGGTAGTTGTGCTTACCGAGGTATAGGAATTTTGTGTAACAGTGTCGTATAGGGTACCTGAGAAATATGATTTTTCGCATAATTTAGAATATTCAGGTGAACATTTTACTGTAAAAGGAAGCGCGTTGGTGCTTTGATACCAAAAATCATCGATTTTAAAATCAAAAATTTTAGTGCCGTTTACGTAGTAAGGAATAGTTTCGTTAATGCTGTAATTAAATTTAGGACTGCCTGTGAATAAATCCGTTTCGTTTTTAAGCTTGTTTATTTCGCTTTGTAATGAATTAATTTTGGTCTGTAAATCGGTATTGCTCGTTTCCAAAGACGCGTTTTCGTTTTTAAGTTTAGCCAATTCCGCTTCGAGCTCGGCGATTTTGGCTGACTTATCTTCGAGTTCCTGAATCTGAGATTTTAAATCGTCTATATCGGAAGTATAATCTTTGCCGTTACAGCCCGTAAAAGCGAACAAGCTCCCCGCGATAATT
Organism: uncultured Christensenella sp.; assembly: GCA_910586345.1. Taxonomy (GTDB): domain Bacteria; phylum Bacillota; class Clostridia; order Christensenellales; family Borkfalkiaceae; genus Coproplasma. The sequence goes on along the minus strand of CAJUHC010000005.1, from coordinate 46,295 downwards.
GCAACGCTCAGAATAGATAAAAACAGTTTTTTCATTTTCAACCTCACACTCGGGCGCGAGCCCGTTAATATAAGTTATTATACTATAAAAATCACAATAAATCAATACGTAAAGGAGAATTAAATATGAGATATTCAGAAGAATACGTGGAATTTAAACCAAACAGCGCGTTGACCGCCGAAGATTTGAATTCATTATTGCAAAAATATAACGTCGTCGACGATTTAACCGAAAAATCCAAAGGGGACGTCGTATCTCAATACGGCGTGGCTAAGGCAATAGAAGAAGCGAAGAATTACAGCGACAACGCAAACGCAGTTCTTAAAAGCGAATTGCAGGAATTCAATAACGTAGGGCGCGGGGTCTCTTACTGTAAAGGTACCTGCGACGGAAACGAAATAAGCGCTTCGCCCGCAGACGCGAGTACGGGAGCCGTAGCGGTAACTAAAGGAACGACGGTTATCGTAAAGATGACGAATTATTTTGCGTCTAATAATGACGCGAGGTTATCTTTCGGCGGCGTTAACAAACTGATAGCCGTAAAAAGCACAAACGGAGTAAAGCATCTGCAATACAGTAAACAGGATTCGAGCGCTGAAAACAGTATACGTTCTTCGCATCTGTTTATGAAGGACGCAGAATACGAGTTTTATTACAACGGAGCATATTGGATGCTCAAAAATAACATCGTTCAGCAAAGCGCCGTCAGCGATTATGTCAACGAGTATCCGAACAAAATTTTCATCGGGCATCGCGGTTACAGAATCTGGGCGGACGGATATCTGGAGCAGTGGGGATATGCGGATTTGAAAAAGCAGTCCGTAATAAATTTCCTTTTACCGTTTACGAATACGAAATTTAATTTTATGTTCGGTTCGGAAAGTTCAATCCTTACGTTCAAAAATAAAAAAAATACAAGCATAGAAATAAACGGATATAACGGTTTCAACGAGGGTACCCGTTACTGGACGGCTTGCGGATATTAATTTTAAAGGAGGAAAATTAAATGTATACGCAAAAAGAATATATGGAAAAAGCCGAGGAGGCAAACAGGAAAAATCAGCAACTTTATATTTTCGGAACGGGAGAACCTAACGAGGACGGAACTTTCGACGGCAAGCTTATTATAGCCGATACTGATTATTATATTTGCAAAAGCGGAACTAACGTTACGGACGGCGAGCCCAATCCCAAGTACGAGCCTATTAAGGAAGAGGAAACGCTTAACGCATTACGCGCGGAACGTGAAAAGGTATGCTTCTCCGTTATAAACAGGGGCAAGCTTTGGTACGACGCTCTGACGTTGGCGCAGGCTGACGAATTAAACAAGTGGTACCTTGCGTGGCTGAAAGTAACCGAAACTTACGAGCGGCCCAAAAAGCCGTCGTGGCTGTAATATAAAGGATTCGGGAGGGGACGGCGGGCGATAATTTCAGAGAGGAAAGTATGTTTGTAAGTTTATATTTAGACACAATCAACGGAAAAATAAAGGGGTATAACGAAACGGTAAACCAATTCGATATAGCGGCTGAAGTAAACGATTTGTCCGTTTTCGGAGAAGCGAAGAAAAAGGGCAAGGACTTATACTTCGAAAACGGAAAGATAGTAGAAAAGGACGCGTATTCCGACGAAAAGGCGGCAGTCGGCGAAAGACTCGGTAAAGAGCTTAGCCGGCTGAAGGAGGAGAGGAGGGAAATCTTGTCTTCCGCCGTCTGCGGGGCGGGAAAAAGCCGTGATATTTACGAAGAGGCGGATAAAGTTTACGATAAAATTCTGCGCGTCGAAAAGCAGTTGAAAGATTTAAGGCTTGAACGTAAGCGGCAAGCGCAAAGCAGATTGATGCGGGAAATTTCCGAAACCGACTATAAATATTATTGCAGTATCTGTCTGATAATACGCGACGAAAACGAGTACTTGCAGGAGTGGTTAGAGTGGCATATATCGCAGGGAATCGAGCATTTTTACATATACGACCACGGCAGTAAGCAGTCCGTAAAAGAATTTTTGAAAACTCTCGATAAAAGCGTTTCGGATAAGGTTACCGTAACGGATTTCGGCGGTCGGCATAACCTTGCGCAATACGAAGCTTATAACGATTGTCTTAGGAGATTTCAAAAAGAAAGCCGTTGGATAGGGTTTATCGATTCGGACGAATTCGTAAACGTCAAAGGCGGTAAGTCTATGCGGGAGTTATTGAAGGATTACGAAGCTTATGCGGGCGTGTTCGCGCGGTGGGTCGTATACAACGCCAACGGGTTAAAGGAAAAAACGGACGCGCCGTGCAGGGAACGTTTTACTTCTGTTTATAAAGGCATAGAATCAAGAGATATGGGAAAGATTTTCGTGCAGTCTGCTCTGATTTCCTATATGATGATACACAACGGTTATACAAAAGCGGAATTAGAGGTAGTAGACGAGCATAAAAGACCGCTATCCGACGGAGGATTGTTCGTTGAAAACGCGACGACAGATTTCATTTGCATAAACCATTATTATACTAAATCGTATGAAGAGTGGGTCGAAAAAATTTCGCGCGGGAGCTGCGACCCGTTTTACAGCCGTAAGTACGACGAATTTTTCGACTATAATCCCGATATGGAATATTGCAGGGAAGAAATTTTTCCCGTTCAGGAATACGAGGTTTCTAAAAAATGAGAGGCAAGAGCCTATACGTATGCAAAAATTAAATAAAGACGGCGCCGGAATCAGGCCGGCGCCGTCTTTTAAATTATTCGCGCAAAGCGCGGTTCGGAAAGAAAAATGCGGTTCTTATTGAAAAAAAGTTACCGTTTGTTGCAAAAATCTTGCTTTTTGTTGAATTCGTGGTATCTTTATATTATAAGGAGGAGAATATGAACGGGTTCGTAACGTATTTTACGCGAATTCCCGATTATGCTCATTTTTTTCAAATTCTGACGATAGCGTTTGCCGCCGTGTTTTATCTCCGATAAAACACGGCGGCAAAGACTACGCTATTGCCGCCGTAAAAGTCTTAACAGTATGCGCGGTCTGTATAATCGTAGAGAGTTTTTTATTTTTTCTGACAACTCTTATAGGCGGGTTTGTAAACGGGATAATATTTCCCGTAACTTATTTGACAGTTATACTTTTATATACCTGCTTTTTCTGTAAATACGAGATAAAACTAAAAATAATATCCGCAAGTCTTTTATTCGCTTCCGTCGTTATGGTGACGGAGTGCATAAAAAATTTTGCGTTTTTGTTGCCTGCAAACGGTACGGTAATAGCCGTTGCCGTAATTTTTATCAGCCTCTTGAATTTATTGACCGTATTCGTGTTCACGAAATACAATCTCAAACGTTTTATCAGCATACCGAAAACTCCCGTCGTATTGATAATGCTCGTGAGCGTGACGGCTTTTATTACGGAATTCGTTTATTCGGGACTTCTGACGAACCTGTTCAGAGGCTATCAGAAAGTTACGCTCGTTTATACCGCGATTTCGGGTACGGTGCTGTATATATTCATACTTGCGTTTTATCTTATGTTTTATTCTGTTTTAGAGGGTAACGCGAGAATAGCGCAATTGCAGTTACAGGAAAAACTTATGCGTACGGACGCGGATATGATGAACGTAATGCAGGCGACGATGTCGGATATACGCCGTATGCGTCACGAATCGCAGAACAGGTACGCTTATATGAGAATACTGCTCGATAACGGACAGTACGGGGAGCTCAGCGCGTATTTAGACAGCGTAGCCGCCGAGATAGTCAAGCCTCTGCCTTACGTGGACTGTTCGAACAGAACGGTGGCGAATGTGCTCAATCTCGAAAAATCGAAAGCTTCCGCGAACGGTATCGAAATGACAGCGGAACTCAACGTACCGCCCGTACTGCCTTTCGACGACGTTATGCTTTGTTCGGTATTCACCAATCTTATCGACAACGCAATCGAAGCCTGCAAGCGTTATTCGATTGCGGGAGAAGTAAAAGTTACGGCGACCGTCCGCGGAGAATATTTTTATATAGTGGTTACGGATCCTTTGCCCGAGAACGCGGATAAGGAAAAACTGCTCGAAATGAACACGGTAAAGGAAAATCCCATAGAACACGGCTACGGAAAACAGATAGTCAGAAAAGTGACGGAAACGTACGACGGTATGTGTTCGTATTCGGTAGAGGACGGAGTTTTTATTGCGGAGATAATGTTAAGTCTTATTACGGGGGGAGTATGAAGATTTTTAATTTCGCTATATGCGACGACGAGGAAGTGGCGATTTCGGCTATAAGGGGTACGCTCGAACGGTTATGCGCAGAAAACGGCGTGACTGCGAACATAAACTGTTTTACGCCTTCGGCGGAAACCGAAGCCGCGCTATCTAAAGGCAGTTACAGCGCTTTGTTTCTCGATATCGATATGCAGGGGTTCGACGGCATTGAGCTCGGCAAACGGCTCAAAGAAAAAAATCCCGATATGCACATTATCTATATTTCCAACGAAGAAGGCAGGGTGTTCGAGTCTTTCGAGGTGCATCCTTACGGGTTCGTCAGAAAAAGCAATTTCAGCAAGGACCTTGGCAAAGTTGTTAAAATATTTTTCGAAGAATTCAGCGAAACGGGACAAAGCAACCTCGAAATAACGAGCGGAGCCGCGGTGGAAAACATCGTAATAAACGATATACTTTATATAGAGTCGTTCAGGGAAAGCCAGTTTCTGGTTATGAAAAACAATCAGAAAAAACGCATAAGACTTTCTATGAACGAGCTCGAAAAAAAGCTCGGTTCCGCAGGTTTCATACGCGTACATAAAAGCTATCTCGTCAATTACCGGTATATTAGGCGCATTGACAGAACGGGAGTTATTATAAACAACGGCGAAAATCTTCCGATTTCCCGTAAAAAGGTTCAGGACGTAAGAAACGAATTTATGAAACGCAACAGAAAAGACATTTCGCTTACCGTCGGACGGTATAACGCCGAAGACGAAAATAAGTGCGATTGATTGGAAAAAAATTACCGTTCGTTGCAGAACGGTAATTTTATATTCAAATAAAAGCCGTTTGTTTCATATGTATTGTAATAATTTTATTAAGGAATATAATTCGTTTTGATTGAAACTATTTCACATTTTGTGATTTTAACTTTCATTCGAAACGGTTTTTATTTATAAACCGAAAAAAATTTTTACAGGAGGGTTCTATGAACAAAAAATAGGTAAAAACGAAGACCGATAAGTTCGTTAAACTTTGTATGACGGGTTTATTGGGAATCGCTATGCTCGGAACAAGCGTAGTCGGACTTCACGCAAACGTAGTAAACGCGGAAAGCGGAAAATACTATTCCGACTATACGAGTCTTGCGGAAGCTCAGAAAGCCGCGGCAAAGCTCGGTGAGGATTTGGGGGAAGAAGGTTCCGTTTTACTTAAAAATCAGAATAAAGCGCTTCCTCTGAACGGAAACGAATGGGTCAGCGTACTCGGCGTTTCGTCGGACAGCGTGGAAGGCGGAAATACGACGGTTGCGTACAGTCTTAAAGACGCGGGCTTCCGCGTAAACGCTGAACTTGAAAATTACTATTCCAAGATAGGCACTACATACGGACAGGAAAACGTCGATAAAATTTCGGGCACTGCGAAAAGCAGTATGGAGATTTACAACGACGTAGCGGTGGTAATTTTTTCGAGAACGGGCGGAGAGTCCCAAGACTGCGCTACGGTAACGAAAGAAGTTGAAGACAATAAGTACGGTTCGGAGGATATGGGCTGGAAGCATAACGCGCTCTATTCCACGACCGATTCCGAAGAAGAATTGCTCGAATTCGCTAAGGCAAACTGCAAAAAAGTCGTAGTCGTTATCAACAGCTCTAACGTAATGGAGCTCGGAAATATGGAAAACGACGACGAAATCGACGGTATCATATGGGTCGGCAGACCCGGAGCCGACGGACTTAAAGCGCTCGGCAGAATTTTAAACGGCACGGTAAATCCCAGCGGTAAAACCGTTGATATTTATCCCGCAGACCTTACCGCGGACCCGACCTGGTTCGGTTACGGCAAAGGCGAGCAGTTTACGGGTACGGGCGATTATCCCGAAACTTTCTTCCGTCAGCAAAAAGCAGACGGCTCGTCGGAAATTTACAATCGTCAGAACCCTAATATGCAGGCTTCCATTCCCGGCGTAAGCACCGGTTATTCGGTTGTCGAATACAGCGAAGACATTTATATGGGTTACCGTTATTACGAAACCGCGGCTGTCGAAGCGCAAGACGGCAACTACGAAGGTTTCGATTACGATACGGCGGTAGTTTATCCATTCGGACACGGACTCTCGTATACCGAGTTCGAGTGGACGAACGTAACTCCTGCGGCTAACGTTGAAAACTGGTCATCGAAGAAATCTATCGATTTAAAAGTAAAGGTTAAAAATACGGGAGCCGTCGCGGGCAAAGACGTAGTGCAGGTCTATGCGCACGCGCCTTACACCGACGGAGAAGTCACTATATCCGAAGTGGTTCTCGTAGGCTTTGCCAAGACGTCCCTGTTACAGCCGGGACAGGAAGAGACCGTAACAATCAGCGTCAACGTACAGGATATTGCGTCGTTCGACGATTACGACAAGAACAAGAATGGTTCTGCGACTTACGAGCTCGACGCGGGCGCCGGATACGAACTTCGTTTCCAGACCGACTCGCATAACGTAAAAGCAAGACAGGCGCTCTCCGAACTTACGGACGACGTAATTCTCGGTAAAGACGATTACAGCGGTAACGCGGTCGAAGCACTGTTCTCGGGCAAAGACGTATACAATACGCTCGGCTGGGACCCTGCGGTTGAAAACAAAGACGGAACGAAAGGCGCGACGCTCGTCGGCGAAGGCAAGATGACGCTTCTTTCGAGGGATAATTTCAAAGGAACTTTCCCCGAGCCTATGACGGAAGAGTTAGCTGGTGGGAGCGCTGGGGGCAACGGTTGGTATTGACGATAGTAGCGGTAGTAGCAACGGTAATAGCGTGCGTAACGTCGGGACCTTGCGGCGGAACGGCAACTGCGGCGACAGTGAGCGCTACACTAACGAAAATAGCGGTAGGAACGGCAGTAGGGACGGCGGTAAGCTTGGCGGTAGGCGGAACGATAGCGGGACTGCAAAGCGCAATAACAGGGCACGGATTTTGGAACGGGTTGGGTGAGAGCGTACAGACAAACGCGTTAGACGCGCTTATAACAAGTTTTGCGTTCGCGTCCGTGACGGTAGCGTTGAGCAATGCAATAACGCATTTTCAGTGTTTTAAAGAAGGAACGCTTGTTGAAACGGAAAACGGGTTAAAACCTATTGAAGAGATAGAAGTAGGCGATAAAGTTTTAGCTTATGACGAGGATACTGGCGAACAAGGTTATAAAACCGTTAAACAGTTATTCCGCAATGAAAGCAACAATTGGGTAAAAGTTACTGTAAATGGAGCTGACATAGAATCTACACCAGGACACAAATACTTCTTACCCAAAACTAAAAAATGGGTATCTGCGGAAGATTTAAAAGTTGGAACAAAGGTATTGCTTTCGGACGGGAATTATGGTATAGTAGAAACGATTGAACATATAAGTTATGATACTCCGCAGACAACTTATAATTTCGAAGTGGAAGACTATCATACTTACTATGTGGGCACACAAGGCGTTTGTGTGCATAATCAAAATTGCGGTGTCGGTGGACATGGCTGGGAAGGAGATGCCGATTGGCGTGCTAACGTAAAGACAGTTCGTGAAGGTGGAGATATCATGGAATTGAAAGGAGGTATTCCCACTCAAGCGCAGGCTGAAAAATTAGTTATACAATCTAAAGGAACTTTGATTCGGGCAGAAGGAGCGCATCTACCACCTAATCCCCATACTTTTCCTCATATCAATTATCTTACTTATAGCGGTAATAAAGGGATGATAAGGCTAGATTATGTTGTACCTAAAATTTATTAATTTGGAGAATAATAATGGTTTTACAAGATAAATATTATATTGAAATAAGACAAAAGTTTATTAATAATTTTTTAGATAAAGATAGCGACGAAACGCATAAAGAATATTTTAATAATAGAATATTAAGAAGTGTTGACGGTCTATTTCATACTGGATATTTTTGGGATTTATTTAAAAACCCAAAAATCGTTGAGGAAAAATTAATTTATGATTTTTTAAACTATTTATCAAGTGATATATATGTTTTATGGGATAACAATATTTATATTAAAGATTTAAAGTACCCATTTTTTTCAGTTTTAAAAATTCAAGCAAACAAAGTTGAAGAGATTTTACCTACTTTGCCAATAGATTTTTATTTATTTGATGAAACATATAGTTGGGTTTTTGCTTTTACTCATGAAAATCTTGGCGAAAAGCGCTATTGTTTAACAGTGAATAGATAAATTATATCTTCTCATTAATTGCCTTTAATCAAGAATCATTGTGAAATAATGCTAAAATTTTAAATAATTTAAAATTGTGAATGAGCTCTGTTTTGTACAGGGCTCACTCTTTTTGATTTGCGGCACTCTTTTATAAAAAGGATGTACAGCTGTTCAGGAATGAAACAAAAGAATGGTATCATATCCACGTCAACGGCGAGGAAATAATCTGTACGGGCGGACACCCGTTTTATGTAGCAAGCCTCGACAAATTTATACCTGCCCGCGATTTGAAAGTTGGCGAAACGCTATTGCTATCCAATAATACCTGTGTTATAATTGAAGAAATAAATGTAGAAAAGCTATCTAAGCCTGAATCCACTTACAACTTTGAAGTAGTAGATTATCATACTTATTATGTTGCTGAGAGCAAAGTATTGGTGCATAATACTTGCGTTAAAGATTTAAAAGCAGACTCATCAATAAGTCGTGATATCCAAGGTGAAGGGAAATACGGCTCATATGAAATCACTTATGAATCTGGTAATAAGTATATTGGTAAAGGCGGACAAGACCGTATGTGGCAGTCTGCTGCAAGAAATGCCAATAGGTATGGAGATACCGTAAAGTCTGTTAAGTGGCGACCTTCACAACTTGCAACTAATAAGTCGGCATTTATGCAAGAGGCAATGTGGATGAAAGATGCGGGTTGGGTAGGAAGAGGAACGGAAGGCTTTTATAACTTAATTAATAGTCCAGGGTTGAAATATCTTTAAAGGAGTTAAAATATGAATTGCTATAAAAATGGTGATGTAATGAGGGGAGGCTTCAGGCACCTTTCAGATGGGACGATTTGTGTTGATTATTGTGAAGAGAACTATCCGCTTAATTTATATTTAAATGATTTAATATTATACGTAAATAAAAATAGCATTAAAAAAATATTTATAAATAGTTCGCTTTCAAATAAAATAGATATATCCTTTTTGGAAGATTTGAAGTCAATTGAGTCACTCCAAATTACGGCATTATGTAATAGCTTAAATCCTATATGCTCATTAAGGCTAAAAACTTTAAAGTTGCAAGTCCAAGATGAAATTATAAATTTCAATAATTTAAAGGATAGTTTAGAAGAACTTGAATTTTATAATTTAATTCCTCATCATGAGCAAAAATTACATTTAGACATTAGTATAATAAAATGTACAAAGCTAAAAACACTTAATGTGGCGTGTTTCGATAGTCAAGATTGCGAAATAATAAGTAAAATAAATTGGTTGCAATGTTTGTCGTTGGTTAATTGTATCGATAAAAAAATAGAATTAAATTGGATTTATAAAATAAAAGGCTTGAAAACACTTAAATTACAAAAACTGGCTATTAAAAAATTTGAATTTAAAGAATTATTAAATCTTAAAGAATTAATAATTACTCAATCAGATTTAATAACTATGGATAATATTCAGAATCTTAATGAGTTGGAGTATTTGGGAATTAGATATTGTCCTAAACTGCTTGATATTTCTGCTATTTCAAATTGCACAAAATTAAAAAAATTAGAATTTGAAAGTAGCAAAAAAATAGAGGATTTTAATTGCTTAAGTAATTTAATAAATTTGAAAGGACTGATAATAAGTAATTGCGGAAATATTAATTCACTTGAATTTATTAACGGTATGGATAATTTAAAATTTTTAAGTTTTGTCGACACAAACATTGAAAATGGAGATTTAACGCCTTGCTTGCGTTTGAAATATGTGGGAACAATGGATAAACGGCATTATAATTTAAAGTCGGCTGAACTACCACATAATAAAGAGTTCGCATTTAATCGATTGTAATTGCAAACAATTTTATGAGGATTATAACAAAATACAATAAATAAAAAAGGCTTTACCTTTACGGTAAAGCCTTTTTTATTGGAAACTACAAGCTTACCCCCCCCCCCCAGTACAACTGGGTGTGTGAAATGCTTGTAGCAAATTCTAATAAATAATAATAAAACCGTATTAAACTTAAATATATGTGAAAAGTTGATTTAAAACCAGTTAGACTGGTGGCAGTGCAAGTGATGCTATGATTAATTTCAGTATCACTTAAGTGGTTAGCAATCGATAACTTATTTTAATGGTTATGATTACAGTACGTAAATATGATGAATATGAAAAAGTCACATAAAAATCAATAATAAAATCAAATAAATTTTTTAAATAAGACATATAGGTGGCATATTTAATCGGTATAATATATTTACAAACAATTGTTCATTAAATGGATTATATTGAGGAGAACAAATATGAGAATACCGAAGAAGAACACAACGGAATTGGGACATTTAATTGAAGATACTTGGGAAATAACGAAGAAGGGTAGAGATATAAATTCATCGGAACAGGCAGAGATAATAGCGGCAATAGGTGGAACGCTATATTTCCTTGAAATTTTGGATGCGGAACGTATGGAAAATCATAAGACTTATTTTATTAAAAGGTATCTGTCGCTGCACAACAATATGACTCAATTACAGATTTCTAACGAATATTGCATAAGCCGAGATTCTTTAAGCTCATATTGTGCAATGTACTTAAGGGTATTTGCGAGAAATCTTGACATAATGAAGAGAAGAGAAAAAGATTTAAACGGAAATAATTTAATAATTAGAAAATTTTTTGAAGATTTAAGCGTTATTAAGGTGCAAAATCGGAAGCGCCGATTGAAAAACAGAAAAAATATACGGTTAAAATTGTAAAATCGGGTATTGCAATTTAAAAAATTGTGTGTTACAATGAACAAAAACAAGGAGCGCGCTCCTTGCGCCATCGCTCGCGATGGCGCAATAAACATTAACGGTGGGAAAATGAAATACAGGGTTGCGGTAGTTGACGACGAGCGTGAAACGCTCGACGGAATTATACGTCTTTTGAACAACTATACCCAATCGCACGGGAACGAGCCGATTTTCGAAAGCGACGCTTATTTAAGCGGCGACGAATTTTTTGCGGGCAATCCGAATTCATACGAGATTGTTTTTCTCGATATAAATATGCCCGGCATAAACGGATTGTCGGTTGCGAGAAAAATCCGCGAACAGAATAAAACAGCCGTTATCATTTTTTGTACGCATTACGCACAGTACGCCGTCAACGGTTACGAAGTAAACGCGCTCGGTTATCTTGTTAAACCGTTGGACGAGAAGCTGTTCAACAGAAACATAGACAGAGTTATTAAAGCCCTGCTAAGCAGTCAATCGCGCAGAATAAGGATAAAGACTTTGCACGGGGTTGAGATAGTGCCCGCATCGGAACTGCTTTATCTCGAAATTCAGATACATAATTTATATTATTACGTATTGGGAGAGAACAACGAGATAATCACTTACCGGACGCGCGGTTCTATGCAGGAAATGGAGAAACAGCTTTCGGAACTCGATTTCGCGAGATGCAGCGCGTGTTATCTCGTAAATTTACGGCGGATAATTTCGGTCGTAAACGGCGAAGTCCGCTTAAACGGCGGAGCGTCGCTTCCTATAAGCAGAAAATATTTAAGAAGTTTCAGCGATAATTTTATGAAGTTTTTAGGCTGTAACGGAACTATAAATGTATAACTATACGAAAGTCGTCGCGTTCGTTTTCGACTTATGCGGCAATGAATTTACAACTCAATTATTGATTATCGCGCTTTTGTTTATTCCAGCGGTTAAAAGACGCAGGCTGTTTGCCTTGCGTTATATTTCTAGTTTTGCTTGTATTATCGGCTTGCAGACTCTGAATAGATTCGGATATTTTCCCGTACCCGCGCCGGTAAATTACGTTTTGGTACTCGCGATGCTTATAGGAGCTACGGCTCTATGCTATCACGTAAATTTCGTTCAGTCGATGTTCCTCGGCGTCTGTATTTACTGTTCGCAGTTCGTTTTAAGCAGTACGGCTTACATAATAGCTTTTACGATTATGCAATTAATGCGCGACGCTTCGGCTTTTTCGTATTACTATATAATAATGCCGTTATTGACCGCGGGATTCGGCGCGGCGACGTATTTTACCGTCGTACGCCGTATAAAAAGACACGGCGAACTGAAATTCAACAGCAGCGCCGTAGTCTATATAGTCATAACTTTCGCGCTTGTTGCAACTACGCTTACGCACTTTGCGAGACGGGAGCTTTTCTGGACGCTGACCGGTCAGATTTATCTTTTGACGATATCGGTTCTATTTACCTGTTCGACGCTTTTGGCGGGTTTTATGAACCTGAGCAAATTACGGCTCGAAGAAGAGAACAAAATTTTACAGCAGTTACTGCATAAAGACAAACTGCGCTATGAACAGGCGAAGCTATCCAACGAAAAAATAATGATAAAGTACCACGATATGAAACAGCATATGAGTCAGGGTATCGTGGACTATGAAAGTTTAAGCGAAACCGAAGCCGATAACGAACTTTTGCGCTGTACTTATTTTACGGGCAACCGCGCTTTGGACATTATACTTTCCGAAAAGGCGCTTATGTGCGAAAAGCTCGGAATTCGGCTCGTTTGTACCGCGGACGGGTCTGCGATTGATTTTATGAAATCATACCACATTTATTCGTTTGTCGGAAACGCATTGCAGAACGGAATAGAAAGCCTGCGCAAAGAAAAGAACGAAGAACTCAAAGAACTTACGGTCAGTCTGACGCGTGTCGGAAATATGTGCGTGTTCAGAGCCGAAAACTATACTTCCGAAAAAATCAGTATTTCCGACGGCTTGCCCGTGACGAATAAAGAAGATAAGGAAAACCACGGCTTCGGCGCGAAGAGTATGAGAAATATAGCTCAAAGATACGGAGGAAAAATAAAATTTTTGCACGAAAACGGCGTTTTTACCGTCGTTACGATGATACCTATCCCCGTAACCGAAAAAGTTTAATCGAATAACGTAAAAAACCCGCCGGGCATTCCGCTCGGCGGGTTTTTTTATTTATTGCAATTTATATGTGACGCTTTTTTCTCCACTTGTGACACAGGTATTTACAATTATGAATATACACACTAATCTGTTATATACGGACAAAAAATGTTCGGAATATTCTTATGGAGGAAAGAAATGAAGGTAAAAAAATTACTTGCGGTTCTCTGTACCGTTGTCGCGTTAGCGCTTGGCTTTGCGTTCGCGGCTTGCGACAACGGCAAAGACCCCGAACCTGCCGCGAAAACGTACACTGTTACGTTCGACGCGAACGGCGGCGAGCTTAACGGCAACGCTACCGTGAAGGTAGAAGAAAACAAAACTATCAGCGGCGCTCCCACGGCGTCAAAAACCGATTACGATTTCAGCGGTTGGTACACGCTTGCGACCGACGGCGATAAAATCGATTTGGGAACGTATAAAGTTACGAAAGACGTGACGCTGTACGCTCACTATACCGAAAAGGAAACCCCGCCTGCGCCCGCTGAAAAAATAGAAATCACGTTTAACGCGAACGGCGGTAAAATAGATGGCAAGGACACGGCGAAAGTCGAAGCGGGGAAAGACGGAGTTATCCCTAAAGCGCCCGCTGTCACGAGAGACGGTTACCGCCTCGACGGCTGGTACGATGCTGCCGAAAACGGCAATAAAGTCCGTCCGCTGTTCGACAAGGTTACCGAAAACACGACTATTTACGCTCACTGGGTTAAACAGTATACCGTTACATTCGACGCTAATGGCGGCGAGCTTGTAGGCGTAGACAAACTGACCGTTGATGAAGGCGGAAATCTTACAGGCGTTCCCTCTGCTTCAAAGAGCGGCGACGAATTCCACGGCTGGTATACCGAAGCCGAAGGCGGAGATAAAGTTAATTTCGATACATATACCGTAACGGAAAACGCTACTCTGTACGCTCATTTCGGCGTAATAACGATGCCCGTCAAGACTTTGAAGAGCCACGAAGGCAACAAGGTAGGCTACCGTATTGAAGCGGAAGAGGCTAAAATCACGGGCACACAGTCTTCCGAAAATTCAGCCGGGACAGGTTTTATCGAGAACAATATTGCGACTGCGAGCGGCAAAACTTCGATAGGATATCTGGGAGTTAAAGGCAATACCGTAACCTTTACGTTCAAATCCGAAACGGCAGGCAAAGCAACGATTTCGTTGCGCGCAACAAGTAATGCCGTTCAAATGCCTGCGGATGGCAACTGGGCGAATATGTATGTCGCCGACCAGACTGTTTCGACTAAAGATTTTACTGTTAAATTTAATGATAACGCTGTAAACTTCCAGCCTGCTACCCTACGCGGAGCGGGTCCGGAAAAGCCTATGACCTGGAACTTATATTGGGACCCTATATCTTTCGGCGAACTTGATATAGAAGCAGGTATTAATTCGCTTGTTATAACCGTAGCCGATACTACTGTTCCCAATATGGACTGTCTCGATATAGAGACTACTCTCAATATAACTTCCGCTAACGGCGACGCCGTTTCCGGAGAAGAAACGCTTCCCGCGCCTCCCGCACCCGACGTTAACTACGATAAAAACGTAGAAGTAGCGCTCGTTATCGGCGGTTACGAAGGCGGACCTGCTGTCGAAAAAGCGATACTCGGCTTTACCGAAAATATTCCCGCAACGGCAATTGCTACGGGAAATCCGTTCACTGTTTCCTGGGGCGGAAAATTGGGCGGAACGGGAGATAAAGTTTATCTCTGCGACGAAAACGGAGAAAAACTCGCGGAAAGCGCGACGGAATCCGCTTACGTGGCTATCGAATACGCGGTAACTTACGGACAGTGGTCGTTCAACGGCAATCTTTCTCCTTTTACATACAATCAACAGATTGCTAAGAACCTTTGGAAAGATTTGAATACCGTAACTATTGCTATCGACTCTTTGACAATCGGCACGGAAACTTACACCAAATTCACGGGAACGGTTACCGCTGATAAAGAAATCCCCTGCCTTGCGGACTGGAAAGTCGACGGTACTTTCAGCGACAGCATTACTTGGAACGACGCTGAAAGAACGATTAACCTTATGTACGGAGCATACGAGCCCGAAGCGTTAAAGAACGACAACGGCAAGAATCCGCTTATCATTTGGCTTCACGGCGGCGGCGAAGGCGGTACGGACCCGACAATAGCTATTCTCGGAAACCAGGTTACCGGACTTTCAAACGAAGGAATTCAGAAATATTTCAAGAACGACACTCTCGCGGGCGCTTACGTACTTGCTCCCCAGTCGCCTACGCAGTGGATGGATATAGGCGACGGCGCACAGGCAAGCTCTCCCGAAAACTCCGTTTATACGGAATCGCTGTTCAAGCTCATCAAACAGTATGCCGAAACGATTAATACAGACATCGACCTCAACCGTATTTATATCGGCGGATGCTCCAACGGAGGTTGGATGACTTTGGAACTTTTGGCGGACCACGGCGAATATTTTGCGGCGGCTTATCCCGTATCGGCTTGCTACGACACGCAGTATATTACGGACGCAATGATTGAAAAACTCAAAGATATTCCCATCTGGTTTACGCATTCCAAGAACGACGGGACTCTTCCCATTGCCGAGAAAAAACAGGGCGCAAATTGGTGGGAACCCGTAACGTACGGTAATTTGCTTGAACAGAACACCAACGAACTCTATCTCAAATTGGTGAACGCGGGTTCTACGAGCGTTTATTATTCGCTCTTTGAAAACGTAACGGTCGGAACTACCAACTACGACGGTCACTGGTCCTGGATATACGCTTTGCGCGATGAATGCGTAAACGTTCAGACTCATACGGGAACAGGCACGGACGGTGCGCTCTTAATCGGAGATTTGAATCCCGCAAGCACCGAAAAAGTTCAGATTAACGATGCTGACGTTACAATGTGGGGCTGGATAGCGGCTCAGGCTAAAACTCCGGCTCAGGCGTAATTAAATACAACCGCTTTAAGCGGGGCGCGTTTCCGCGCCCCGCACGGGCGGTAATTATTAAAACAGGAGGAAATATGACTAACAAAACCAAAAAAAGCATAAGTAAAAAATTAGCTTTATGCGCGAGTTTGGCGGTTGCCTGCACTATGTGCGCGGCGCCTCTTACGGTTTCCGCGGCGGCGGGCAGAAATTACGTTTCCCAGTTCCGTTCGGAAGCGGTCAGCGCGCAGGACGCGTTGAAACGCGCTAACGAATTAAATCAGAAAATAGTCGAAGAAGGCATTGTACTTTTAAAGAACGAAAATAAATCTCTGCCTCTGAAAGCGGGAACCAAAATTTCCGTATTCGGCAAAAACTCGGTAGACCCGTTCTACGGCGGCGGCGGTTCCGCATCAGGCGCGGACGGCAGCGGTCTCGGCGGAGTCAAATATTACAACCTTTACGACAGCCTTGCAAACGCGGGTTTCGACGTAAATCCCGCGCTTAAAGAATTCTACGAGGACGATTCGAGGTCGGGTAAAGGACGCGACGGCGGTTCCGGTACGGGACAGGTCGCGACTATAACGGGCGAAACTCCGGTTGCAAGTTACGACGACACGCTTAAAGGCACTTTCACGAACTATGACGACGCGGCGATAGTGGTAATCTCCCGTGCGGGCGGCGAAGGCGCCGATTTGAAAACCAACTACGGTTCCGCGGTTGCGGGCAGGTCGAATTACAGCACAGACGGCAACGCGGCGACGGGCGACCATTATCTCGAACTCGACGATAACGAAAAAGCAATGATTTCGCTTGCAAAGGAAAATTTCGATAACGTCGTTATCGTGCTCAATATGGGTACATCGTTCGAGCTCGGCGACCTGAAAGAGGATACGGGAGTCAATTCCATTTTATGGCTCGGATTCCCCGGCGGAAGCGGTATCAACGCGCTCGGCAAAGTTCTGAACGGCGAAGTGAATCCTTCGGGCAAACTTGTCGATATATACGCCAAAGATTTCAAGAAAGACCCTACGTTTGCAAACTTTGCGACAAACTATACGAGCGCGTATCTGACGGAGGCAAACGGAAGAACCGGAATTAATTTCGTCGAGTACGACGAAGGTATTTACGTAGGATACCGTTATTACGAAACGCGCGGATACGAAGAGGGCGGAAACTGGTACGACGAGAACGTCGTTTATCCTTTCGGCTACGGACTTTCGTACACTACGTTTGAAAAAGAGGTTAAGTTCGTAACGAAATCTCTCGATAAGAACGGCTTAATAGAGGCGGACGTAACCGTCACTAATACCGGTAAAACGGCGGGCAAAGAAGTAGTGCAGATGTATTATTCCGCGCCTTATACCGACGGCGAAATAGAAAAATCTCACGTTGCGCTCGGCGCTTTCGAGAAGACAGATATTTTACAGCCCGGTATGAGTCAGACCGTCCGCGTTTCTATGAAAGTGCGCGATATGGCTTCTTACGACTACAATGACGCGAACGCTAACGGAGTCGTGGGATACGAGCTTGACGACGGAGATTATACGGTTTACGTCGGCGACGGTTCGCATTTATGGGCGGACGAAGATACCGCTAAAAAGACTTACGCGCTCGACGACGAAATTTATTACGATACGGACGAAAATTCGGGCACCGAAATCGAGAACAGATTCGATTACGTAAGCGAGTATTTCGACGAGAACTCAGACGAAGTCTGGGGCGCGCATTCCAAACTTATGACGAGAGCCGATTTCGAGGGAACTTTCCCCGTGCCTCCCGCTGACGAGGAAGTTAAGATTTCCGGCGAAGAACAGACTAAGGCGGAGGAAGCGCACGGAAAAGCCGACGCGAACTACGATAAGAATCAGCCCTGGTACACCGACGAGATGCCTGTACAGGCTACTACGCGTCAGACCGATATACAAGCATCGCTACTTGTAGGGCTTGAATATGAAGACGAACGCTGGGAAATGTTTATGGACCAGCTGACTATCCAGGACTTAAAAGATACCGTTGCGAAAGGTTTCTTTATAACTAACGAGATGCTTGACTTAGACGTGCCTATTTCCATTACTCCCGACGGGCCTACGGGCTTTGTTCAGGGTTCGGGAAACAACTGGGTCGGCAATACCTGTTCGTACGCTTCGCCTATCGTGGTAGCTTCGACGTGGAATAAAGAGCTCGCGCTCGATATGGGCGAGGCCGTCGGCGACGAAGGCATATGGGGCGGCGAAGGCGCTTCAGGCAGGTCTAACGGAGTTAAAGGCGGTTACAACGGCTGGTACGCTCCCGGCAACAATATTCACCGTTCTCCTTTCTCGGGCAGAAACTTCGAGTATTATTCGGAAGACCCTATACTTGCTGGACAGATTTGCGCTAACGTCGTAAAAGGCGCGCAGAGCAAAGGCGTGTTCGTAATGCTCAAACACTTTGCGCTCAACGACCAGGAGACGAACAGAGGCGACCTTGCTACCTGGGCGGACGAGCAGACGATGAGAGAAATTTATCTCAAAGCGTTTGAAATTTCCGTCAAAGACGGCGGCGCTACGGGTATGATGAGCGCGTTCAACCGTTTCGGATATTCGTGGGCGGGCGCAAGCTATTCGCTGCTTACCCAGATTCTCCGCGACGAATGGGGATTCAGAGGTCTTGTTATCACCGACTGGGCTAACAACTTTATGTCGGCGGATAAAATGGTCCGTGCGGGAAACGATTTGTGGCTCGGCGGTTCGGGCTTCGCTGCCGCGGCGGTGATTTCCAACGACAATACTCCGACCCACGTAGCGGCTTTGCGCAGAGCGGCTAAGTCCGTAATCTATACCGTAATAAACAGCAACGCTATGAACAGACTCGGAACGAGATATACTTCCGAACATTACGCCGCGGACGTATTCTCCAAAAACTTGGGAGATTTCGCTGCGGGAGCCGACGTTTCGTACAATGCGAAAACCGGAATTTATACGAACTGCGAGTACGTTCTTTCAAACGCTCCGAAAGGAATTACGATTAATAAGACGACGGGCGAAATAAGCGGAAAAATCGCGGCGGACGCGGTTGCGGGCAAATACGTTATGACCGTGTCCCTCAAAGACGATAAAGGCTATATAGGTCAGTCGCTTGTGCTCGAATTAACTGTCGGCGGCGGACTCAGCTATAAAGGTGCTACCAACGCGAACGTAATCTTAAATCAATTCGCAAGAATAGACGTTTCTTCCGAAATCAAGGGCGCGAACGTAACTTATGAATTAAACGGTACGCTTCCCGCGGGTATGAGTCTTACTTCCGACGGCGCGATTGTAGGCGCTCCTTCCGAAAAAGGAACGAAGAAAGTTACTATAGTAGCAAAGAGCGCAGGCGCTCAGGATTTAAGCAAGGAAGTAACTATTAACGTCGGCGACGCTAAAACGCTTTCGTTTACGGGCGGTGCGCTCGACAAGGCGACTTCCGGTACCGCTTACAGCGCGGATTTGGCGAAAGCTACGGGCGCGGACGGTATAATTTATTCCGCGTCGGGACTTCCCGAAGGGCTTGCGCTGTCTGCCGACGGTAAACTGACGGGTACTCCCGCGGAGACGGGCAGTTTCACTGTTAAAGTAGCCGCTTGGGCGGAAGGCTGTGCAGAGGCAACGGTTACCGAGTTTACGCTCACGGTAGAGGCGGCGGCAGGAACAACTCCTCCCGATGGCAATACTCCTCCCGAAGAAAAACCCGAACCCGAACCCGAAAAGAAGAAGGGTTGCGGTTCGGCGCTGGACGCGGGCTTCGGAATAACTATCGGCGCGGTTGCGCTTGCCGGTGCGGCGGTAATTGCGGTAAGAAAGAAATCCCGTAACAAATAATTTTACAGGCGATTGCGGGAACCGCGCTAAACGCGGCTCCCGCATATTTTAAAAGTTAAAACAGACGGAGGTTATTTTGAAATTAAAAAAAATTATAACGTTTGGCGGATTAGCCGCGATTATGGCGACTGCGTTCTGTATAGGCTGTACCGATAACGAAAATGAAGGCGTCGTCCCCGAATTACAGGCGGGCGTGATAACTTATGAAAACGCCGTCTGCGAGAGCATCGTAGGCGAAGAAGATTCGGGTACGGTTGCGACGGCGACTGCTTCGAACGGCGCGGATATAAGCTATTCTCTTACGGAAGAAGGGGCGGGCAAGCTCAGCGCCGCGTTCGGCGGAGCGTTGTCCGTATCGGCCGACGGAACTATAAAGGGTAAATACGACTCGTTGAAAAAATTCAAAGTCGACGTAACGGCAAGCGCGGAAAAATGCGAATCCGTAACGGCGGAAATTACGGTAAGCGTAGTAAATCCTTATCTCGATTACGCAGGCAGAACTCTTGCGGACGCAAGAGTAAACGTCCCTTACGCGGCGTCGGTGGCTTACGTTGAAAACGAAGAAATAGAAGTAAGTTACAAGCTGAGCGGGAAACTTCCCGAGGGACTTACGATGGCGGGCGACGGAACTATTACGGGTACTCCTACAAAAGTCGGACCCGGAACGCCCTTTACGGTGACCGCGTCCTCGAAAGGATTTTCGGCTACTTCGAGAGAGTTTATTATAGACGTCGTAATCGACCATAAGAGCACAACTTCTTCGAAGATAGTAAACTTCGGTATAGCGGACGGCGTAAAGGAACTCGAAAACGCTTACGTCGGCACTCAGTACGTAAATCAGGCGGGCGCCGCGGGTAACGCGTCGGCGCTTAACGGAAACAACATTACTTATGAACTCGCCGACGGCAGTACTTTGCCCGAAGGTATAGTTCTCTATCCCAACGGCGCGATTATCGGTAAAGGAACGGTCCGTACGGACTGCAATTTCAGCGTAGTGGCGAAAGCCGCCGCTTGCGAAGAGATTACGCGCGATTTCAGTCTTTCCGTCCGTCCCCAGCGTATTAAATACGAATCGCTGAACGGAGTTCTTACGAAAGGCGAAAAAGCAGACTACGATATTGCAAAAGCCGACGCGGGCGAAGGCGTAAAAATTAGATACACGATGACGAAGGAAGATGCGGATGCGCTCAAAAACGAATACGGTCTCGTAGTTACGCCCGAAGGCAGAGTGACGGGAACTCCTACGAAAGTAGTTAAGCTTATGAACTTCAAAGTAACTGCGGAAGCGGAGGGCTTCTCCTCCCGCACGGCGACTATGTATTTCCGTATCTGCGAGCCGTTGCAGGCGCCGTCTAGCGGACGGTTCGAGGCGGAATATATCGACCTTACGGGCAAACAGGGTACGGGTTATTCGGCGTCGCCCACAGGCGAGGACCTTATAGACAAGATGCTCGATTTCGCTTCTAACGGAGCGTTCGTCAACTATCTGCATAACAAGACGATAACTCTTGAATTCGTGGTTTACACGGACGAAGCGCTGTCAGCCGTGCCTTTATATATCGCGGCGGGTTCGGAAATAGGAACGGTAACGTTTACCCCGTCTACGCTCGGCGTTTATACTTACGAAGGCAACGATACTTCAGGTACGCGCACTACCGTAAATTACGGTTCTGCCAGAGTGGAAGGCGGTGACAAGTATACCTCGTTCAAGGAGTACAAGTTCGGAACGGTTTCGCTCGCTAAGGGCTGGAACGTAATTCAGATTGCCGTTCACGACAATACCCTGCGCGGAGGAAATATCGGCGGTCCCGGAGTGGACTATATCAGACTCGATACTACTTCGTCGGTAAAATGGATACCTTGTACCTACAATATGAACAGAGGCTAAGGAGGCGCATATATGTCAGTTAAAAAAATATGGAATTTAATTTGGAAATACGCCCGGGTCTGGTTCTTGGTTTCCGTTATCGCGATAGCGCTTATATTCACCGCGACGATGGTTGCGACGCAGAACGACTTCCTTTCGGGAACTATCGACACGGTTTTGGGAGGCGAGGGCAGACGCAACGTCAAAGGCGACCCCGATAAATACAACCGTTTCAAAAAGACTGCCGAAGGTTTTAAACAGTTTAAAACGGATATGAAACTCGGCGACGGCGTAGTCGCGAACGGCAGTGAAAAATCAACCGTTCTCAAAGAAGCCAACCGTCTTAACGAGGAAATCGTCGGCGAGGGAATAGTTCTTCTTAAAAACAAAGGCGATAAAGACGCGGGAGCTCTGCCTCTTGCAAAACGTTCTAAAATAAGCGTATTCGGCAAAAACTCCGCGAATATCGTTCTCGGCGGTTCGGGTTCGGGCGGCGGCAACGCAAGTAATTCCGTTTCGCTTTACGACGGACTCAGAAACGCGGAATTCGAACTCAATCCCGAACTCGTAAAATTTTACGAGGGCGGAGCTTCGGGCTCGGGCAGGGATAAAAACCCCGCGATAGGAGCGAAAGTAACGGGGCTTGCGACGGGTGAAACTCCTCTCGAAAAATACAACGCGACGGTTAAAAACAGTTACGGAGAATATTCCGACGCGGCGGTTGTGGTGATTTCGAGAATAGGCGGCGAAGGGTTCGATTTGCCCCGTATGCAGGTTACCGATTACGGCGGGGCGCCCGTTGACGGAGTCAAGGACGGCGGACAGCACTATCTCGAACTCGATAAAAACGAAGAAGCGCTTTTGAAAGACGTTATAGAATGCGGTAAATTCAAGAAAGTCGTAGTACTTATAAACTGCGCGACTTCTATGGAACTCGGCTTTATAGAGGAAACCGACGGTATAGACGCGGCGCTCTGGATAGGAAGTCCCGGAGGTACCGGGGCGAATTCGGTAGGTAAAGTTCTGAACGGCGATATAACGCCTTCCGGACGTTTGGTCGACACTTACGTGCGCGATTTCACGAAAGACCCTACCTGGCAGAACTTCGGAGATAATCTCGCCGAAAAAGGCAACGCTTATCTTGCGGCGGGAACGAAACTCGGAAGTTATTACGTAGAATATGAAGAAGGCTTGTATCTCGGATACCGTTACTATGAAACGCGTTCGTATCAGGATATTTACCGTTTCGGCGACGATAACGGTTGGTACGACGAGAACGTAGTTTATCCTTTCGGATACGGCGAAGGATACGCGGATTTCGAGTGGACGCTCGTAGAAGAAAAGTCCACGCCCGCGGGTCAGGTACTCGATAAGGATACGAACAATAAAATAGAAGTTACGGTACGCGTTAGAAATACGAGCGCCAAATATTCGGGTAAGGACGTAATTCAGCTTTATTATTCCGCTCCGTTTATTGCAAACGGAATCGAGAAAGCGCACGTTGTGCTCGGAGGAGTGGTTAAAACGGATTTGCTTGCTCCGAACGAGGAAAAAGAATACACGGTAACTCTCGATATAGAGGAAATGGCTTCTTACGACTACACGGACGCTAACGGCAACGGTTTCAAGGGCTATGAGCTCGATATGGGAACGTATACAGTATATGCGGGACGCAACGCGCACGATTGCTGGTCCGACCCCGACGCGATTAAGCTCGAATACACGTTATTCGAAGGCATACAGTATCCTATGGATATTTACGCGGACAATTCGAACGACGATAATCGTTTCGCCTCTATGAGCGAATATATGGACGGCAAAACAATGTCGAGAGGCAGTTTCAGCGCGACTTTCCCCCAGACTCCTACGAACGCCGAACGCGAAATAAGCGAAACCGTCACCAAAGCGCTCAAATTCAAATACGACGATACCAACGGAGCTTACGTTGAATCGTTCGGCGGAGAAAAACGCGAACAGGGCAAGAGCGGGAACGCGCCTCAGCTTTATGAGTTGATAGGGGTGGATTACGACGACCCTAAATGGGACGAGATTATCGACTATATTACGATAGACGATATGGTTGCTCTCGTCGGACAGGGAAACTTCCATACTATAAGTCTCGATAAGATAGGCAAACCCCGTACGATAGACCCCGACGGACCCGCAGGTTATACGAATTTTATGGGCGACCCTACTGTACACGATACTTGTTTCTACGCGTCCGAATGTATAATCGGCGCAACGTTCAATAAAGACCTTGCAAACGATATGGGCGTTATGGTCGGACTTGAAAGCCTTGTCGGATATACGAAGGGCGACGGAAGAACTTATTCCGGTTGGTACGCGCCCGCGGTAAATATTCACCGTTCTCCGTTCTCGGGAAGAAACTGGGAATATTATTCGGAAGACCCTTATCTTGCGGGTATTTTAGGCGCTAACGTCGTTATAGGCGCGCAGTCGAAGGGCGTATATACTTACGTTAAACATTTTGCGCTCAACGACCAGGAAACCAACAGAGATTCGGACGGATTAATTACCTGGGCGGACGAACAAACCTTCCGCGAGATATATTTAAAACCGTTCAGAATAATAGTCGAACAGGGAAATACTCACGCGATAATGTCGTCGTTCAACCGTATCGGCACTGAATGGGCGGGCGGAAGCTACGCGCTTTTAACGGAAGTTCTGAGAAAAGAGTGGGGCTTTAAAGGTATGGTCATTTCAGACTATAACATTGCGAACGTATATATGCACCCCGACCAAATGATTAGAGCCGGCGGAGACTTGAATCTTTCGCAGGACTACAAACCTTCGGCGTCCGCTTCGAAAGACGGTATGACGGACGAGTTACAGGTTAAAGCTCTAAGGCAGGCGACTAAAAACATACTCTATACCGTCGCGAATTCCAACGCGATGAACGGAATGGGCGAAGGCGTTGTATGGACCTCTACTATGGCTAAATGGAAAGTAGCTCTTATATGCGTCAACGTAGGGCTTGTGGCTCTTTCGGGCGTATGGGGTTTCTTCGCAATAAGAAAAGGCCTGAAAAAAATGAACGGCGGTTCGGAAACGTCAGCGGACGAACAGACTGCCGATGAACAAACTCACACCGAGAATTAATAGTTTTCTATTTTCTCCTCCCCAATACGGCGGGCGCGCTTCGGCGCGTCCGTTGTATTTTTTGCGCCTTCGCTGAATTTAACGCGGAAATTACGAGAGAACGTCTATAAGCGTATCTTACCTAATTTGAAATTAATATTGACAAACGGCAAACCTTGTGGTTAAATAAAATTACGGCGGGTTTTTCGCCGCGGAGGGGAAATTTATGAGATTCGGCAAATTATCGGCAACGACGGCCGTTGCGCTGTGCTTAGTAACTGTTTTAATCTGGGTCGCTTTTATCGTCGGATGCAATACGGTCCGTCCCGTTTCGCTTGGGCTTTCCGATATGACGATAGATTTCGATTACGGCGAGGATTTTTCGTTCGACGAATTAAAAGTTACGGTATCTTATTCGGACGGTTCGAGTTCGGAAGCGGATAGAACCGAATATATTGTCGATTCATCGGACTACGACAAGACGGTTTCGGGGACTTACGAAATAACCGTAAAACTGAAAGGGAGTAAAATTTCCGAAAGCTATAACGTTAAGGTTCACGAAGAGGAAGAGCTTTGGAGTTACGACGGAGCTTTGAAAATTTTGTGTATAGGCAACAGTTTTTCCGTGGATATGGTTGAATACGCTTACCGGATAGCCGAAAGCCTCGGAGTCGAAAATATATATATCGGCAATCTTTATATTGGCGGTTGTACGCTCGATACTCACGCGGATAACGCAAGAAAAAACTCGGCCGCTTACACTTATTATAAAAATACGGACGGGAATTGGACTCAGCAAAATAATTTCAGAATGGGCGACGCAATATCGTCGCAAAATTGGGATTTCGTTACTTTGCAACAGGCGAGCGGAAGCAGCGGAATAGAATCAACTTACGGCGAATTGAATTATCTCGTCGATTACGTAAAAGAGCATCTTCCCGAAAATTCGCGGGCAAAGCTCGTATGGCATATGACCTGGGCTTACCAAGGCGACAGCAATCATTCCGAGTTTCCTAAATATGAATCTTCGCAGTCCAAGATGTACGAAATGATTGTATCCTCGGTTCGTAATAAAGTCCTTCCGATACGGGATTTTAATGGAGTGATTCCGAGCGGTACCGCTATTCAGAACGCGCGTACTTCGTTCTGCGGCGACAGTTTCACCCGCGACGGCTATCATCTCAGTCTTGACGCGGGCAGATATATAGCGGGACTCGCTATGATAAGCAAGTTAACGAAACTTTCCGTAAGCAACATAGAATACGCTCCCGCCGGCGTAGACGGCGCGGTAAAAGCAATGGCGATAGAATGTGCCGAAAATGCGATAAAAACTCCGTTTTCCATCACGCCTTCCGAATATGCGGAATATCCAGCCCCTTCGGAGGAAAATTATACTCGGCTTAATATAGAACTTACGCAAGGTTTTTGGGATTCGACCAACACGCAATATTACAACGTCTTACGCGTAAACGACTCGTTGACCGATAAATTTTTCGGGACAAAACGTTTTACAAAGGAAGAAATTCCCGTCGGCAGTATAATAATAATTGAAAGCGGATGGCAGTACAGACCTGAAGGTTGGATAAAGGACGAACGTCAAGCTTCCCGTCCGTCGAACGTTGCGGTTACCCGGTTGGAAGTTACCGAAAATTGGTGGGGCGATTATTCTTTGAGAGCGTTCAATATTTCGAAATCGGGTACGCCCGTAATAAAAGGTTTAACCGAAGAAGCGAAAGCGGCTTTCAAAATCTACGTTCCGAAATAAAATAGAAAAATAAAGGTTGATAAAAATTAATTTGAATATATTCTGTACCCGGCGGAGTTAAAACAAAACTCAACGAGCGCGTTATGAACGATTCCGAACTCTGGAAAAAGATTATGGACGAAACGCTTTTGCCTAAATGGGCGGATGCGGATGAAATCGCCGAATTGGCTTACTTTCTTACGCTCGTAAATAAATCTATGACGGCGCGGGATATTCTCGTCGGCAACGGCGAAGACGCGAAGGCGAATTTTATTTGGTAATATTAGGAATTTTCTTATAATACATAAACTTGACAAAGGTGCTGTAAAATAGTATAATTCGTTCACTTGAACTCGGTATGTAATACGTATTATGCATACCGAATTTATTTATCGAAAAGGAGTTTTTTATGGCAGAAAAGAAGACGGGCGAAAAACCTGAGGATAAAACCGAAGTTAAAAAACCTGCGGTAAAAAAGACCGCCGAGGCGGTTAAAACAAAATCGCCGGCGAAAAAGACAGTTGATACGGATAAACCGAAAACGATAGCGTCAAAGAAAACCTCGGAAACGGAAAAGCCGACAGCGACTGCGCCAAAAAAGAATGTCGATGCGGAAAAGCCGAAAGAGCAGGCGAAGAAATCTACCTCTGTAAAAACGAATACCGCGAGGAGAACGAAATCTGCGGAGAAGGAAGTTCCGGAAGTTTATGAAAAACGGACGCAAGGTAGAGAAGCGTCTGCGGGCGAAGGCAAAGTTTCTTTGGTATCGCGCGCAGCCGCAGCTTTGAAGATTCCGAAAGTGCGAATTATCGTCATATCCGCGGTTTCGTTTCTTCTGTGCGTAGTTTTGATTATAGGTCTGGTTTGCGGAACTATGTCCTGTAACAAACGCGGTAACGAAGGCGAAGGAGGCGGCAACGACGGAGAAATATCCGACGGCGTTAATATTTTATCTTCGCAGACGGTGCCTCTCGACAGACCCGCTTACGGCGATTCAACGGTACTGGGCGTAGCCGACGTTGACGATTCGGTGCTTGCAAACGCTTATAAATACGAATATACGGGAATCGGCGCAGTCGGCTATTACGGAGAGGTAAAAGGAACAGTCGAAAGAGTTAAACCCGACCCCGAAATAAAGAACGAGGGACGGGCGGCTTATCCCGTTTACGGCAAAAATTTCAACGCGAGCGCGGAAGAAAAAAGCGCGATTATAGCGGAATCGAGTTATCTCACCGCGACGGGAACGGCGAACGCGGGCGGAGGCGGTTATAAATGGATGAATTCGCAGGGCGAATTGTTCAACGGAACCACGTCGGCTCCCGAACCTACGGGAAGAAAGCTTTACCAGCATACCGCGTCCGTCGGACTTTACCGCGGAGACGTTGCGGACGACGAGCCCGGGTTAATCAAAACCGTTACTATGCGTGCGCGAGGATATAACGGCTATGGCGTAACGGGAGTCTACGCTCCCGCGGGCGAAGTTATCAAAATTCAGTTAAGCGAAACGGATATGGAAGCGACGGGCGGTATAGTAATACATATCGGTCAGGCTCTTTACAACGGTCAGGCGAACAACATATGGGACGGCAAACCTATGCCGAGAATACCGCATCTGCTAAATACTATGGTCGTTGACAAGAATACTTCCGTTTTCGACGAGTCGACGCATACTTACACTGCGTACGTAGGTTCGTTTATAGGCGGACCGCTCTATATACGCAACGAAAACGTTACGTTTACCGCGACTGTATCGGGCGCGGTGGCTTATCAGCATTTTATTCTCGGTTACACTACGAGGGAAGAATTTGAAAAGAATTCTAAATCGTCCGCGCCGTATTTCGACTTGGAAGTATGGAACTACGGCGTACTTCACTCGGGTTCCAGATATTACGCGAGGAACTTCTCTTACGACGATTTGTACAAGGCCGCGGTGCTTTGGGAAAAAATCTCGTCCGTTACGACTTCCGGTTCCAATCAGGGCATAGTATTCCTTTACGAACCGTTCGTGGCTGCGGGCGCGGCCGTCGCTTTCCCCGGGCGCAGGTCTGTTAACTGCCCCGAGGGCTGGATGTCCAACTCTCTTAACTATAACGGTATAGTGACCTCGGGCGCGTGGGGCAATCTTCACGAATACCACCATAATTTTCAGGGCTACGGCGTAGGAAACGGCGGAGAAGTTACAAACAACGCTATGACGCTCGTGTCTTACGCGCTGTTTACTAAAATTTCCTCGAAAAGAGGTATTTCCAACTTCGGGGCTCAGAACCTGGGCGGCTGGAACGATTATACGAGCGCGACGTGGGCGTTGGAACAGACTTTGAAGATAGCCCGTCCCGACGAGAACCCGAGCAACGGCAATCAGGGACTTGCATTGTATGCTACGCTTTTACACAATTTCGGCGCTGATAATTTCATTAACGCGAAGAGAGCCGGAGGCGGACAGTCGTACGCGGCGTATATGAACGCGTGGCAGAAAGTTACGCATAACAATATGTACTATTACTTCAACGACGTTTTAAAAGGAAACGGGATTTCGGATAACGCGGATTCGTCGTATCCCGTTTTCGTGCCGGTTTCCTGCGTATATCAAACGGGCAGAAGCTATATTTACGACGGGCAGAAGAAGTACTTCAAGACGATGCAGCCCTACGTCATTGCGCACGATAAGCCTTTCAATATAGATATTTCAAAGTACTCCGCTCCCAACGGTCAGTACGATAAAGGCAGTATAGTAATTCCCGACGGTTTCAGTTATAAAATAAAGAGCGTAACGAAACCCGCTCACGGTTCGATAGAAATAACCGACAAGAGCAATATTACCTATACGCCCGATACGAACGATAAAAGCAATACTTCCGGACAGATAATACTTACGCTTGAAATTACCAAGGACGACGGCGCGTATAAGGTAGAAGACGTCGATTTGATTCTCGAATTCGAATTGTCGCACGAAGTCAATAAAACGACGCTCGAAAGAACGACATACACGTATACAGCCGATACGAAGTATACCGACGCGCAGACCGCGTTTGAAAACGGATTTGCGGGCTATACGGACAAACCGGAAAAATACGACCATTCTAATCCCGTTCAGAATGCGAATACGGATATTTGGGCTTATCCCGATACGGAAGAAAACAGAAACAAATATCCCGACGCTCCCGAACATCATTTTTCGCACGATAACAGGGTCGACGTTATAGACGGTAAACTGTATTTCGAAAACGACGGCAAGTACCGCGTATATCTGCGCGGACGACTGAATTGCGCTGTATATTTTTCGTTAGACGGTAAAACTTATAATTTGGGCGCAACTATAAAAGATGCCAAGGTTCCCGCGAACAGCTCGCTTTTCCGTCCCAATGACGAAAACACTTATTTCGACGTTGAATTCCACGAGGGCGCGGCGACGGTGACGGTCAACTGCGGAGAGGGAAAGACTTCCGTCTTCGAGCTCGGGGATACGGGGAATTGGCTTTATTTCAAGGAAGTTTTAATAGTACAGTCAGCTCCTGCAATATCCTATATAGGATTAGGTATGAGACAGTGGACGCAGACTATGTTTACTTTGGAGGAGAGACACTATAACTCCGACGGTGTCGAAGTCGAAGGTAAGGAATCCGAAGGTTATCAATATACGGAAACCACTTATAACGATTACGACGGGCGCTCGGTCGCGGTTGAGAGAAGAAATTCGGACGGCTCAGCTTTGTATTTTAAAATCGTAAACGGACAGCGGGTCGCGTCTACTCTCGAAGAAGTAACCGCGCTAACGGAATCTAAACTCGTCGAACCCGTCGTTACGGCTAAAAGCCAACCGTACGTAAACGCGTACAGAAGCAATTACGAGTTCCCCGACAACAGTTCTTTCGAAAGCAAATATTTCTACAAGCGCAATTACAATTACAATTATGTAGGCGACCCCGACGTCGTGACCGACAGAGTAACGCAGTCTTACGTTGCGGCTCAGTCCAATTATAAGGGTTGGGACGATAGTTCGGATTACGCTATCGGAAATCTTTTCGACGGCAATCCCGATACGATAATCCACACCGACAGAAATTTTTACGTCGGAGCGGATAATCCCGCGGTATTTACGGTTGACTTGGGAGAAACGGTGACGGCGAACACGATTAAACTTTATCCGAGCAGGTTGGCGAACACGCATATTCTTGCTTTCCCCAAAGATTTCATCGTACAGGGAAGTTTGGACGGAGAAACGTATTTCGAAATGGGAAAATGGACGGGTAAATCCGCTCCGGCCGTCAGCGAGGATTACGCTTTCTACGAAACTTATAATTTCAGATATTACAGACTGTCGGTTACCGCTACAAAAAGCGGTACGAGCCGAGTTGCTTTGGCTGATATAAAAATAATAAATACTTTGCGTTTGAACGGGAACGGTTCGAATCATATAAACCCCGACAACGATAAACTTATATATTCCGGTAACTGGCAGATTAAACAGGCGGCAAGCTCCTTCGGTCACGTATACTCGGGTAAACAGGGCGCTACGCTGACGTTCGATTTCGTAGGCTCGAGGGTCGGAGTTCTCGTCCCCTCTAAATCCGCAAGAAATTTCGAAGTATACATAGACGGTAAAAAAGTTCAGTCGATTGAGTTGAAAAAGGATAGTAGCGCGACGGTAATGGGTTATCTTTGCGACGCTTTGGAAAAAGGAACGCACCGCGTCGAACTTAAATGTACGGGCGATGCCGAGATTGACTCGATAGCGGTATATTCTTAAAATTTAATTAAAACAGCCGACGATTGCGTCGGCTGTTTTAAATTAATTATTGCGGTCTTATTGATTTTATCGCTTTTAAGGTGTAAAATAATTACAGTGTAATTTTATACAGAGGAAAAATTTATGTATCTTGCGTTCGGAATAATATTTTTGTTGATTGCCGCGGTAATTACGGGCTTTATCGTCGTTACAACGGTTTGTTCTATAAGGGGCAAAGGCGAGGCGTTGAATAAAAAGAATATGCTCTATCTTGCGCCCGTCTTTCTGCTTATATATTTTTTATACGTTACGGCAACTGCGTATAACGGTAAAAAATTTGATTTTTTCTATTGTTTTTCTTTGATTAACTCCGTTCTCGACGCTTTGAAGTTCAAGTCCGCGTCGGAGCTGATAACGCCGTTGTGCGAAAAGTATCCGATTTTTTACGCGGATTTCGTAATTGCGTATCTGCTCGGAACGGTGACCGTAATTTTAAGCATAGCGAGTTTTTTCAGCCGCAGGATAAACAATTACTTCTGCGTAAAAAACGCTTTGCGCAATAAATGCGATATCGTAGTCGGAGATTCCGTCAACTCCGTGAATTACGTAAAGCGCACCAAAAACAGCTTGCTGTTAGGGGTGAACGTCACGTCGCAGAGATACGTCGATTTGATAAAGCAGGGCGTACCTGTTTTGCGTGTGCCGCTGGAAACTAAGCCGCTGGCGGGAAAACTTAAAAAGGGCGGTTACGAACTGATTGTATTCCGCGACGGAAAAATCGCGTATTCTAAAATAATAGAAACGTTTACCGAACTGTCACGAACTTTCGGGATAAAAATACATCTCGAAGCCGCGCAGCAGGAAATGAAAATTTTAAAGGAGAAATTTATTACGAAGGCGGATAAAAATTCAAACCTTTATATTTCAGGGTTCAGCAAATACGAGCTTATGGCGAGAAAATTCGTTACCGAATATCCCATAACCAAGTACATACCGCGCTCGTTTTACAACGGCAATTTTACCGTAAAAAGCGATAAACAAATCAACGTCGTGTTTATCGGTTTCGGCAAAGTCAATTACCAGCTTTTCAGAATGTGCGCTATGCAGTTTCAGTTCGCGCGGGAAGACGGCGGCAGACTTGCTTCCAAACCGGTTAAATATTACGTCTACGACAACAAAGAAGAATCTCTTCACAACGAATTCTTTTCGAGAATTTTGTACGAGTTCGACGAAGAATTTGCGGACTGCGATTTTCCTAAGCCCGAAAAAATCTGCGATTTGGAAATTTGCCGTGCGGACATTAATTCCGTAGAGGCAAAGAAAAATTTCAGGTCGTTGGTTTCTGAAAACAGCTTTACTTATTTTATCGTTTCCCTTGACGACGATTTGCAGGACGCGTCGTACGCGCAGACTGTGAAACGCGTTCTCGGCGACGACGAGAATTATAGGGTGTTCGTCAGGGCTAAAAACGATAACGGCGAAAATCTCAACGACGGCGAAGACCGCGTGATATACTTCGGCGAAGATAAAAAACTATATACGCGCGAGAATATAATAAACGACGATTTGTGCGAGCTTGCGCAGAGGATAAATCTGTTATACAATAAAATTTCCAATCCGCCCGAATGGCTTAAATCGTTGAAAAGCAGAAAGGATTTGACGGCCAAAATGCAGGGGGATATACTCGGCGCAAGTCTTGCCGAACCTAAAAACAAAGAGTATATGATTAAAAAATGGTCGACGCTGCCGTATATCGAACAGGCTTCTAACTTGTATCACGCTTTGAATCTGCCGTTCAAATTAAATCTAATGGGTTTTGAAATGGTAAAGAAGACCGAAACGGACGTTCGCGGGATAACAGAGGAAGAATTCTTTGAATATTACGAAAACAGCGGAAAAACGACGGGATACAGCGATTATTCGTTTTTCTTTAAGACGCAGTCGAGCAACGTTCTTGCATATATCGAGCACTCGCGCTGGAACGCATTGTATATTCTCTACGATTACAAACAGATGAAGAAAGAAGATATGGAGGTAACAGAGGATACCGACGGCGACGGTAATATCGTAACGTCTATGTCTCATAAAGATTCGGCTCGTAAACGGCACGCTTGCATAACTTCTTATTACGGTCTTAACGAGCTTATTTCATATAAATACGGATGTATGTACGGCGAAGAGTTGGACGAAACCAAATACAAAAATAACGTTAAGTTACAGGAACTTGCTAAAATTTACGCTTACGACTATATGGATTTGGACAGAATTTACAGCGAGATTACCGCTATGGGCTATGTAATAAAGCATATTAAATAAACGGCCGCCCCGAAAGCTATTTGCTTTCGGGGCGGTATATGTTGCGGGTAATTTATTATTTAAGACCTTTGAAAGGTTTGAATACGATTAAACTGTATACGGTGAATAGCGCGGCGACTGCGTTAACGGCGAGAAAACTTTTATATATAACGGCTGAGCCGGCGCACAGATACAACAAAAGATTAAAACCGGAAAAAGCGTAAACGCCCCCGAATATGGCGGAAACAATTAAAATAGACACGCATAAATAGCAAGTAAGTTTCATACAATCAGTATGCGTAAAATTTAAACGATTATGTTGTCAAGAACCAATTTATCGAAATCAACGCTTTCGGCGAAATCGCGCGGGATAAATCTTACGGTGCTGAATTTTGCGTAATTGAATACGTGAGTCTTCAATAGAACGGGCGTCGCTACGTCGAGTCCTTCGCATATATCCGCGAGGTAATTGAAAAACTGCGAGTAAGAAAACTTGTCTTCCCGCTCGTAGGAGAGCTGTTTTATTATTTTTCCGTCCTTTATGACTTTTGCCCAAATTTTAAACATATCCATAATATTATACGGAAAAATTTATAAAAAGTAAAGCGTTGACAACCGCGCTGAAAAAAGCTAAAATAAAAAGAAATAAAACGTGTTTACGGTACAGGAGTTTTTATGGATAAACTGGAAAAAGATATTCTCGCGCTTGTCGCGGAAGATTCGAGACTTACCGCGAAAAAAATTTCCGCGATGCTTGCAGAGGACGAAAAGAAAGTTTCAGAGAAAATCGCGGAACTCGAATCGGCGGGGGTTATAGTTAAATATACCGCAATACTCAATACCGACAGCCTCGAAGAAGAGGCGGTCGAGGCGTTGATTGAAGTCAAAGTGACGCCTCAGCGCGGACAGGGCTTCGACGGGATAGCAAACGAGATAGCCGCCCACGAAGAAGTGAAAAATCTGTACCTTATGAGCGGAGCATACGATTTGGCGGTCATCGTTCACGGGAAATCGCTCAGAAGCGTTTCGAGGTTCGTATCCGAAAAAATATCCACTTACGATACCGTGATTTCGACGGCTACGCATTTTATACTCAAAAAATACAAAGTAGAAGGAGCCGTTATGTATAAGAGCGCGGTTCCCGACCGCATCAGTATACAGGCTTAAAAATCGAGACTTCTGCCGTAGGGGCGGAGTTTTGAAATCCGCTTAAATTGCCGTGTGCAGAACGGCGTTGGAATTCTGCAAAGTTTTTATGAGAAAATTCGTAAACGAACGCGCCGCTTCGCTTCAACCGAGCGGTATAAGAAAATTTTTCGATATAGTCCAGAAAATGGAAGGCGCGATTTCTCTCGGCGTGGGAGAGCCTGATTTCGTCACGCCCTGGAATATACGCGATGCGGCTATCCGTTCTATCCAACGCGGTTATACCCAATATACGGGGAACCGCGGGCTTCCCGAACTGCGCGAACTTATTTCGCGGTATTTAAACGAGAGATTTAACGTATACTATCCTCCGTCGCGTACTATAGTAACGGTAGGCGCGAGCGAGGCGATAGATTTGGCGGTGCGCGCCGTATGCGATACGGGCGACGAAATACTCATACCCGAACCTTCTTACGTTTCTTATTCTCCCGCCGTCGTTCTTTCGGGCGGAAAGCCCGTTGCTTTGAAGTGTTCGGCAGTCAATGATTTTATTCTTACTCCCGAACTTTTGGAAGACGCGATTACCGCTAATACCAAGGCCGTCATTATTCCTTATCCCAATAATCCTACGGGAGCAGTTATGACAAAGGAACAGCTCGAAGCGATAATTCCCGTAATAGAAAAGCACGATTTGCTTGTAATCTCCGATGAAATTTACGCCGAGCTTACATACATAGGAAAGCACGTTTCAATCGCTTCGTTGGGGAATATGGTGGAACGAACGGTACTTATCAACGGATTTTCCAAAGCTTTTGCAATGACGGGTTGGCGCGTGGGATTTGTATGCGCGCCTGCGGAAATCGACGAAGCTATGTTGAAAATCCACCAATACACAATGCTCTGCGCTCCTCAGGCGGGTCAGCGCGCGGCCGTGTGCGCGCTTAAAGACGGGCTTGGCGACGGTTTTTCGGCGGTTGAGGAAATGCGCGGCGAATACAACCGCAGAGGCAGTTTTTTGGTTAACGCTTTTAATTCTCTGGGGCTGAAATGTTTTCAGCCGAAAGGAGCTTTTTACGTTTTCCCTTCGGTTAAAAATACGGGTATGAACGGAGAAGAGTTCGCCAACGCCTTGCTTGAAAAATATAAGGTCGCGGTAGTGCCGGGAACGGCTTTCGGCGCTGCGGGCGCGGAACACGTGCGCTGTTCTTACGCGACTTCTATGCAACAGCTGACGACGGCCATAGAGAGAATCGCCGATTTTATCGAGGGACTTAAATAGGGTAAATCAGTTGACAAAAATCATATTTGAATATATAATAATGGAGCATTGATGCGTGATTCCGAAAGAATAAACGGAATCACGTTTGTTTATCACTATAATAATTTGCAAATAAAAAGAGGTAGAAATGGCAGAACAATTTGTAATGACTCAAAAGAATTACGATGATTTGAAAAAAGAGCTTGAATATCTTGTAAAAGTAAAACGTCCCGAAATCATTGAGAGAATTGCGGAAGCGCGCAGCCACGGCGACCTTTCCGAGAACGCGGAATACGACGCGGCGCGGGAAGAACAGCGTTCGAACGAGGGTAAGATTGCCGAGCTCGAATATACAATCAAAAATGCGGAAGTAACGGCTGAAGTTACCGATACGAGCTACGTGCATCTGAACAGCGTAGTCACGGTTTACGACGACGATATGGAAGAGGAAGCCGTTTATACAATCACCTCGGTTACGGACGTAGACGTAATGCACGGGAAAATTTCTATAGATTCGCCCGTCGGCGCCGCGCTTTTGAAAAAGAAGGTCGGAGATAAAGTGAAAGTTTCCTGCCCCGACGGAACTTCTTACACGCTTAAAATTTTGAAAATATCATAAACGTTTTTTCAACCTTAACAGGAGAATACAGATGGAAGAGAATATAACAGTCGCGCCCTCCGAGGAGGAGCTCGCCGAACAGGCGAAAATCCGTCGTGAAAAATTACAGAAACTGACCGACGACGGCGCTAACCCCTTTGTCAAGGTAAAATACGAAGTTACCGCGAGGTCCGAGAGTCTTAAAAGCGATTTCGAACGTTTCGAAGGCAAGGAAGTCAGTATGGCAGGAAGACTTATGTCGCGCCGTATTATGGGCAAAGCTTCGTTTTCCCATATTCAGGACGGCGAAGGGCTTATACAGATTTACGTCCGCCGCGACGACGTCGGCGAGGAAGACTACGCTTCGTTCAAAAAAGATTACGATTTGGGCGACGTTGTCGGAATAAAGGGTTACGTTTTCAAGACGCAGACGGGTGAAATTTCGGTGCATTGCAGTCATATCGAAATGCTTTCGAAGTGCCTGCATCCGCTTCCCGAAAAACAGCACGGACTGACCAACACGGATATTCGTTACCGCCGCAGAGAGCTTGACCTAATAGTCAATCCCGAAGTCAAGCGTACATTCGTTCTGCGTTCGAAAATCATAAGCGAAATCCGTGCGTATCTCGACGGGCACGGCTGTCTCGAAGTAGACACGCCCGTTTTGAACACGCTCGAAATAGGCGCGGCGGCAAGACCGTTCAAGACGAAACACAACGCGCTCGATATAGAAATGTATCTGAGAATAGAGACAGAGCTTTATTTAAAGCGCCTTATCGTCGGCGGATTCGAACGCGTTTACGAAGTCGGAAGAATTTTCCGCAACGAGGGTATGGACGCGTATCACAATCCCGAGTTTACTACCGTAGAAGTTTACTGCGCATATCTTAACTATTTCGATATGATGGATATGGTTGAAGATATGTATTCGCGCATAGCGAAGAACGTCTGCGGAACTACGGATATAACCTATCAGGGAACGGAAATTCATCTCGGCGGGAAATGGACGAGAATGACGATGAAAGAAGCCGTCAAAAAGTATAGCGGAGCAGATTACGACGAGTGGGAATCGGACTGCGACGCCCGCGAATGCGCAAAAAAACTCGGCGTCGAAGTTCCCGAGGGAGAGAGGGCGACGAAAGGCCACGTTCTTATCGCGCTCTTCGACGAGTTTTGCGAAGACAAACTTATCCAGCCTACGTTCATTTACGATTATCCCGTGGAGAATTCACCGCTTGCGAAGCGCAAGGAGGACGACCCCGCGTTTACGCAGAGGTTCGAATATTTTATCTGCGCGCACGAATACGGCAACGCGTTTTCAGAGTTAAACGACCCTATCGACCAGAAACAGCGTTTTGTAAAACAGGTCGAGGAAAAGAAAGCGCAGGAGCCCAAGTGCAACGCGCAGGTTGACGAAGATTACGTAACCGCGCTCGAATACGGCTTGCCTCCTACGGGCGGTCTCGGTTTCGGCGTCGACAGGCTCGTAATGCTTCTGACAGACAGCGCTACTATAAGGGACGTACTTTTGTTCCCCACTATGAAACCTAAAAAGTAAACTGCGTAACGTTTCTTTAAACTGAGTTTCGGTTCGTACCTTGCATTAAAAAATTATAAGATGTGAGATTGAATATGTATGATTATCTGATTTATTCGCGGTTGAAAAAACACGCGAGGACATTAAAAAGTTTTCATATACCGGGTCATAAAGCGCGGGGAGAATTTAAATCGAAATTCCCCGACGCAAGCATTGACGTGACGGAACTTTCCTATTCCGATAATTTACAGTGCCCCGACGGCGTTATCGCCGAGGCTCAGCGAGATATTGCAAAAATTCTCGGCGCGGCGGCGAGTTATATAACCACCGACGGTTCGTCCAGCGGAGTTTACGCAATGGCGTATTGCGCGTCCAAACGCGGCAATAAAATAATAGTTTTCCGTAACTCGCACCAAAGCGTCTGGAACGCTTGCAGACTGTTCGGTCTCGAACCTCTGATAGTTCAGGGACCTGAAAAAGACGGCGTTTTACAGCCCCCCGATAAAGAACTGATAGAAAGGCTTGTTTCCGCGGACGCTAATATCTCGGCGGTTTTAGCGACTTCTCCAGACTACTACGGGAATATAGCGCCTCTCTCCGAATACAGAGAAGTTCTTACGAAATACAATCGGCTTTTATTGGTAGACGGCGCGCACGGAGCGCATCTCGCTTTCGGTAAAAGCAAGGGCTATGCGGGACGGTTTGCGGATATGTGGGTAGACGGCGCGCATAAGACTTTGCCGGCTTTAACGCAGGGTGCGTTAATCAATATAAACAACGACGATTTGATTCCGTCGGCGGAGGAGGCTTTGGGGCTTTTCCGCACGACCTCGCCTAATTATCCGATAATGGCGTCCGTCGAATACGGGGTTAAGTTTCTTGCAAATAACTCAAAATATATTTACCGCGCAAAGACTGCCGTAGAACAGTTTAAAAAAGACGTCGGGAACGAATTTACTTTCTATCCGTCGGACGATTGGACTAAACTTTTAATAGATTTCAAACCTTTCGGAATTTCGCCCGATAAGGTTTTGGAAAGACTCGAAAAGAAGGGGCTTTACGCGGAATTTTCTGACGGGAGATATATTCTGTTTTATCTTTCTCCTATGACGGAGGCGGCGGATTTGAACGTTTTGAAGAAACGTCTTACTTCTATTGTCGGCAACAGAAAATTAAAGGGAACTTACAAAGAGAAACCGCCCGTGCCTTCGGGCGACCGTTCTTACAGTTTCCAATACGCTTTGAGGAAACAGAGCGAATGGGTCGAACTCGACGACGCCGTCGGGAGAATGTGCGCGAAAAACGCGGGGCTTGCGCCTCCCTGTATACCCGTCGTCGTTACGGGCGAAATGGTTACGCTCGCCGCGGTCAAAACGCTTTCGCAGGCGAAGTCGGTTTTCGGACTAAAAGACGGTAAGATATGCGTGGTCAAAAAATGGTAAAGGGAAAGTTTATAACCTTCGAAGGTTGCGAGGGTTCGGGCAAAAGCACTCAGCTTCGTTTACTCTCGAAATATCTTGACGAACGCGGTATTTCTTATATAGTCACAAGGGAACCGGGCGGAAGTCCGATAGCCGAGCAGATACGCAGAATTATTCTTGACGGAAAGAATATGGAGATGTGCGACGAATGCGAGGCGCATCTTTACGCGGCGGCGAGAATGCAGCATCTGAAAGATACGGTGGCGCCCGCGCTCGAAGCTGGCAAGCTTGTTATATGCGACAGATACGTCGATTCGTCGCTTGCGTATCAGGGCGAAGCGAGGGGATTGGGGCTTGAATATATCGCATCCATCAATTGTTCTGCGCTTGAAAAGTATCCGCCCGATTTAACGGTTTTTCTTAATATACCGCCCGATAAAGCTTTTTCAAGAAAACACGGAGCGGACGAAAACGACAGAATGGAACGGCAGGGACTCGATTTTCACAGACGGGTTTACGGCGGATATTTGAAACTTTTATCAAAATACCCGCGCATATGCGCCGTCGAATGCGGAGGAACAAAAGAACAGACTTCCGCGAATATTATAAATCTTTTAAAAAGCAGGGGAATTATTTAACAAAGGTGAAACAGCTTATTCTCGGGACAACGGCATATTCCGCTTTTTCGGGCGACGCCGATAACGGACGTCTTTCACACGCGTATATGCTGTATCTGAACGATGCCAAGAATCTGCGGTTCGCGCTCAAAATATTCGCTTTGAAATTTTTCGGGCTCGGCGAGAACGATACGGACGGCAAAAGACTTATAAACGAGAATCTCACGGACTGCCGTATATATCCCGACGAAGGCAAAAAGCTTACTGCCGAAGCGGTATCCGAATTTTTAAACGACAGCGCGCTTCAACCCGTGGAATACGGCAAAAAACTTTATATAATAAGCGGTTTCAACGAAGCTTCGGCTTTAATTCAGAATAAACTTTTGAAGACGTTGGAAGAACCCCCGCACGGCGTTTATTTTTTGTTGGGAGTAACCTCTCTCGCTCCCGTTCTCGATACGGTTAAGTCGCGCGTAAAGACGCTTACTATCGCACCTTTTACGGAGGAACAGATATTTTCCGCTCTCGAAAGAAAGGAGACAAATCCGCTCAACGCGCAGGCGGCGAGAAGCTGCGGAGGAATTTTCGGCGCGGCGGAGAATATAGCGGGCGGCGGTTGGTTCGGCGGTATAGCGGAAGCGGCGCGCGAAATTTGCACGACGTCAGACATAAGCGAAATCGGAGCTGTTGCGATAAAATACGGGGATACTAAATACAAGAGCGAACTTTTAAACGAACTGCATTTTTTGTATTATTCCGCGCTTTGCGAAAGGGCGGGAAACGCCGAGCTTGGCGAAGTCGCGAAAAAATGGATAACGCCCGTGCTCGTTTATGCTGTCGAGAGTGTGGACAAGGCCGGCGCGGATTTGAAATTCAACGCGTTTTTTCAAGGATTGCTATATGATTTGATGCTCAGAATTATCGAGGAGAATGATAAATGGTTAAAATTACAGGGGTGACGTTTACCGCCGGCGGAAAGGTTTATTTCTTTGCACCCGGTAAAGACAAATACGAAAAAGGTATGGGGGTCGTCGTCGATACAGCGCGCGGGCTCGAATATGCAACGGTGCTGATTCCTTAC
This sequence comes from uncultured Christensenella sp., assembly GCA_910586345.1. Classification (GTDB taxonomy): domain Bacteria; phylum Bacillota; class Clostridia; order Christensenellales; family Borkfalkiaceae; genus Coproplasma. Next base: position 4,847 of record CAJUHC010000005.1, on the reverse strand, counting down.
GGCGAAGTGGAGGACGATAAAATCGTCGCGCCGTTAAAACCGATTGTACGTATCGCTACGGCGCGTGATAAAGAAACGGTAAAGAGGAATACCGAGCGCAAACCAGAAGCGATGAGGCTTGCGCAGGAAAAGATAGATAAACACAATCTCGATATGAAACTTATCGACTGTGATTTTGCGTTCGACGGCGCGAAGGTGGTTTTCTATTATTCGGCTCCTCACAGAGTAGATTTCAGAGAACTCGTTAAAGACCTTTCGTCCGTATTTAAAATGAGAATCGAATTAAGACAGCTCGGCATACGCGACGAAATAAAAATGATAGGCGGAATAGGCGCTTGCGGGCGTGAGTGCTGTTGCGCTACCTGTATGCCCGACCTTAAAAAAGTTACTATCAAGATGGCAAAGACGCAGGGGCTTTCGCTTAACCCGAGCAAAATTTCGGGGCTGTGCGGGAGGCTGATGTGCTGTCTTTCGTATGAAAACGACTATTATTCCGACGCGGCGAAGAACGTTCCGAAAATCGGAAGCGAGGTTATAACGCCCGAGGGAAAGGGAACCGTCGTCAATATCAATATGCTTAAAATGCAGGTTCGGGTCAAGATTGAGGACAAGAAAAAAGATTTGATAACCTATCACGATTATCCCGTCGAACAGCTTAAATTCAAAAAAACCGCCAAGACGGAAAGGGAAGACGTTGAAGACGACGTCGGCGGGGAATTGAAAGAAATACTCGATTAAGTAAGAAAAATTGCTTTTTCTCTCTTTACAGCGCGAAAAAAGTATGATATAATAAATTTACCTATTAAATTTGGAGGAACAGAAAATGTCACATTACATTACTGACGAATGTGTAAGCTGCGGAGCTTGCGCAGGCACCTGCCCTGTTGAGGCTATATCGGAGGGTTCGGACAAATACGTCGTTAACCCCGATACCTGCATCGATTGCGGCGCTTGCGAGGACGTTTGCCCCACCGGCGCAATTCATCCTGCGGACTGATTTCTGAAAATAAGAAAAAAGCGGGTTGCGCAAACCCGCTTTTTTTACTGTTATAAGGCTTGCGTTTCGGACGGGTATTGTCTTGTTACGTTAAGCTTGCACGGGAGGCTGTTTTGTTAAAAGAAGGAGAGGTTCTCGAAGAATTTTTCGAGAATAAAAAAATAATCCAGAACGTGAATTTATACCGTTTCACTTCCGACAGTATTCTTCTGTCGCGGTTTGCCCGCGCGAAATACGGCGACGAGGTCGCGGATTTTTGTTCCGGAAGCGGGGTAGTCGGTTTTCATTTTTATTGCCTTAATCCTAAAATAGCCAATCTTACTCTGTTTGAAATGCAAAAAGCTCTTGCCGATATGTCGGGGCGCACGGCCGAAATGAACGGTTTTGACTGCGAAGTCGTGAATTGCAGGATTCAGGACATAGGGCGGGAATACGACGATAAATTTTCGCTTATACTCTGCAATCCGCCGTATGAAAAATCGGGGTTCGAAAACGAAGTTTACGAAAAAGCGGTGTGTCGTAAAGAGATAACTTTAACGCTTTCGGAAATAATAGAAACTGCTTTCAGAAAACTCAAATTCGGCGGACGGTTGGCTATTTTAAACCGCGCGGACCGAACCGCAGAGCTTATATACCTTTTAAAAAAGCGAGGACTCGAACCGAAGCGAATGCAGTTCGTCAGCGGAACCGAAAAGGCAAAACCTTATGCGGTAATGGTCGAAGCCGTCAAAGGCGGTAAAGAGGGTATAGAAGTATTACCTGCGTCTGTCAATCGAAAATAATAAAAAGAGGAAAATACGTGGTTTATTTCGTAGCTACGCCTATCGGCAATTTAAAAGATATTTCGCTTCGCGCGTTGGAAGTTCTGCATTCTTCCGACGTAATTTTCTGCGAAGATACAAGACATTCTTTAAAACTTCTGAACTCATACAATATAAAAAAGCCTCTTTTCTCCTGCCATAAATTCAACGAAAAGGAAGCCGCCTGCAAAATTATCGCAGAGGCCCGGGCAGGGAAAACTGTTGCAATAATTTCGGATGCGGGTATGCCCGTCGTTTCGGACCCGGGGAACATAGTTTGTTCCGAACTTAAACGCGAGGCAATAGAGTATTCGGTTATCCCGGGAGCTAACGCTTTTTTATCGGCGCTCGTGTTATCGGCTATGCCCGCCGAAAGATTTGCGTTTATCGGGTTTCTTCCCGAAAAGACGGGAGAGAAGAAACAGCTTCTCGAAAAATATAAAAATCTCGATATGACGCTTTGTTTTCACTCGGCTCCGCAGGACGTTGAACGCGACATATGCGCTATGTATTCGGTTTTCGGCGACAGAAACGCTTGCGCGGTAAGGGAGATTACGAAGATACACGAGGAAGCGGTTAACTTCTCGCTTTCAGAGGGGCTTACGGGCGAAAAACGCGGCGAATACGTCATATTGGTAGAGGGCGCGAAAGAGAGCGGAAATCCGCTTAATATATTGTCGGAAAAGGAACATATACTGCGATATATGCAGGGGGGAATGGAAAAAATGGATGCGGTAAAGCAGGCTGCGAAAGACAGGGGAATTTCCAAATCAGAAATGTATAAATTTTCAATAGATTTATAAAAAAGGCGCGCGGGATAATGCACACTTCTCATAGGGAATTAAATACTAAATTTTTAAGAGTTATACTTTCAAGCGAGGACAAAAGCTCTCGAACGATATGTTCGAGAGTTTTTTACTACAAAGTATTTAGAAAGACAAATTGAAATTTACCTATAATAATTCAACGGCTTGTTTTCCTGTTATATGCTCTATATCAAATCTTATTATTAAAAACGCCGTTTTGAATTTGTCTATTTCTCTTTGCAATTCTTTATCGTGATTAGGATAATATTTTTCGCCTAATTCGTTAATTGCGGATAAAGTTTCGTTCATATCGTCAACGATTTCAATATGACCGAACGCTATCACGCTTTTATAAAAGGTAGTATATTTTTCGGGTTGGACATCATCTTTATCAACAACACAAAAAGTTGCTTTTTTGCAATTTTTTATTGCATCGATTTTATGACCGACTTTTGTGCTATGAAAATAAATTTTACCGTTTGCATAAACAAAACTTAAAGGCACGGTATATGGATATCCACCATTATCAATTACCGCCAAAATACCTGAAGTATTGGATTGTAAAATACGTTCAATTTCATTTTGTTTTAATTCTTGCTTAAATCTTCTCATTTTCTGAAACATTTTCTATCTCTTCCGCTTTTTGTTTTTTGTTCATTATGCTCCAATTTATAAAGCCGTAAGTATCGGTAACGAAAAACGCTATAAAGCAAATTGCCATAGGCAAATACGTTATATTTTCGCAACTTGCCATACTCCACAAAACTATTAAAACAATATCGTTGGCGCCGTAACCTATTGCATAAAAGCGGCTTCTTCTTGCGGCCAGATATGCCGCTAAAAATGACGTAAGCACCGACACCGTACTTATTATCAAATTTGCTGTATTGAGTGCTTGCAGCACAAAAAAGAACGATACCGTAATAACGACTGCTGCAATTAAGAGCAAGCACCATTCTTTTTTCGATAGCGAATTAACTTTTACCTTGCTTTTGTTTCCTTTGTACGGATTGCGCAGCCACGAGATTAACGCCCACAGAGCAATAGGCGCGCTCATACCCAAGTAGGTTATCATTTCGCCGTAGTAGTTAAAAGAATAAGAGATTATCCCGTAAAACACGCTGAATACTATCGTTAAAAGCTGTCCGATAGGATTGCCCTTCGATACGAAAATAAGAGCAGTTGCGCCTATGAGCGACGCGACAAGATATAAATACTGCGTGTTTTTGAACGCGAAAAAGCATACGATAATCGATATTACGCTTATGTTCCAAATCAACCACTCGACAAGGGTGATGCTTTTTAAGAACTTTTTCATAATGCCTCCTAACAAAAACGGCACTTTGCTTATATCTTCTGAGACCTGACGATATAAGTAAAATGCCGTTGCATTTGCAAGCACTCGGTAGCACTTGCTTATCTATTAAGTTACACTGATATTATATATAATTCTTACGATTAAGTCAATAATTTTTCGCTTAAATTGTTTCTCCGTTAAATTGAAATTGAATTCAAGTTTGATTAGCGCAACTAAAAGTATAAATGTAACTATTAAAACAGATATTCATTTTATATTTTTTAAATTGCGATTTCTTTTTTATCTTAAAGCCGTTATTTGCAAGCAATCTATTCGATGCAATATTATCTTGCGCAACTTCCGCAGTTATCTCAATGCCGCCATTATTGCGTATCAAAGCAACAATTAAAGCCAATAGTTCAGAACCAAATCTTTTCCCCCAATAGCCCTTATGAACACAATATCCTATATCAAATATTTCCTTTTTTTCGTCAGGGAAAATGCAAGCAGAACCTATTATCTCATCAGAACTGTTTAAAACAACTGTCAGATAATATCCGTTTGGGCTATCTTCAAGACTGTCAAGTGCTTTTTGAAAATCACTATCAACATATTCCACCGTCGGGTCGCTCATATATTTGCCGTTTTCCTTATCAAACCACATTGCGGTAAGATATGGCAGGTCTGACTTTTGATAATTCCGTACAGTTATTCTTGAAGAAACAAGTGGTTTCTCTATTAGCATTTTAAAAGTTCTCCGCTAAATTACTGTTTATCGTACAGTCATTATATCACGAAAAATGAAAGAACGCAACCGATTGAATTTTGCGGGAAATATAAAACATATCTATATCTCACTAGGCTACGAGTAGCCTAATTCGTCCACGAAAAAAAGTACAGAAAAGGCACAGCTTAACGCTATGCCTAAATCTTTTTATTTGCGTTTT